>CAYOJN010000001.1:0-45488 GCA_964404245.1 uncultured Sphingosinicella sp.
TCGACTATTTCACCATCCATGCCGGCGTTCGGCTGCCCTTCATCCCGATGACGGCGAACCGGGTCACCGGGATCGTCAGCCGCGGCGGATCGATCATGGCCAAATGGTGCCTTGCACACCATCAGGAAAGCTTCCTCTACACGCACTTTGAAGAGATTTGCGAGATCATGAAGGCCTATGACATCGCCTTCTCTCTCGGTGACGGCCTTCGGCCCGGGTCCATTGCCGACGCCAATGATCAGGCCCAGTTCGCCGAGCTTGCAACCCTTGGAGAACTGACTCGGATTGCCTGGGAAAATGACGTGCAGGTCATGATCGAAGGCCCGGGTCACGTGCCAATGCACAAGATCAAGGCCAATATGGACAAGCAGCTGGAGGCTTGCGGAGAGGCGCCCTTCTATACGCTCGGGCCGCTCACGACCGATATCGCCCCGGGTTATGATCATATCACCAGCGCCATCGGCGCAGCGATGATCGGCTGGTTCGGCACTGCGATGCTCTGTTATGTGACACCGAAAGAGCATCTCGGTCTGCCCGATCGCGACGACGTGAAAACCGGAGTCGTTACCTACAAGCTCGCCGCCCACGCGGCCGACCTCGCCAAGGGTCACCCGGCGGCCCGGCTTCGCGATGATGCTCTGTCGCGCGCTCGCTTCGACTTTCGCTGGCGGGATCAGTTCAACCTGTCGCTCGACCCCGATACGGCAGAGAATTTCCATGACCAGACGCTGCCGGCGGAAGGCGCCAAGACCGCCCATTTCTGTTCTATGTGCGGACCGAAATTCTGTTCGATGAAGATCAGTGCGGAAGTGCGCGCTTTCGCGCTCGCCGAAGGCGAGGAAGGTCGCGGCCTTATTGCTGCGCCCGTGGAAGGCACGTCTGCCGAAGCTGAACGCACTCCCGAGCGAGGCATGGCCGAAATGAGCGAGCGATTTCGGCACTCCGGCGGCGAAATCTACGTCCCGGTCGAAGGTACCGTTCCGCTGATCGATCGCTGAGAAGGGGGCAGGTCTTCGGGAAGCGTGAAAGGACCTGTTCCGGCGAGACAGGCCCCCGCGCTCGTCGGCAGCTATCATTTCGCAATTTTGGACAAGGCGCGTTTATCTCGGGTTCACACGTTTTCCCCTAGCCGAACGGTGAGCTTTTCAGGGGTTGGAAATGGAAGTGGCCTTATTTCACAAGTTGTTGGGCGCTGCACTTGTGGCCGTAGTCTCTGCTCACCCGGCCGTGGGCGAAACCGTTCGGCCGGATGAATCAGAAATCGTCGTTCAGGGGATCCGTGACCGCGACAGCGAGATCCAGCGCTTCGTCGGAGCGCTCACGGAGGCGCCGGTCCGGGGGCAGATTGCCCGCTTCGACTGGGCCGTCTGCCCTGCGGTCAGCGGCTTCGATCCAACCCAGAATGTGGCCATTGCCGACCGAATGCGAACGGTTGCCAGGGCAGCCGGAATCAAGCTGGCTGAGCCCGGCTGCAAGCCGAATGCCATCGTCATCGCGACTTCCGACAAAAAGGTGATGCTGGACTGGCTCCGGCGCGAAGCGCCCGCCTTCTTCAGGGACCCGCTCGGCCAGCGAATCCGGATCAGCGATCAGGACGGGCCAACGATCGCCTGGCAGGTCGAGGGAAGGCTCGATGCCGATGGACGGGCGGTAGGAGTGAACAATTCCGCCGGCGATTCGGGCACCGCCAGTCATTACAGCCTTGATGTCACCAGGGCACCATCCCGGATCACCGCTGCCACCCGGCCGCACTTCCTCGCCTCGCTTCTGATCATCGAGCTGGGCTCACTCGCCGGGCTGACCACTACCCAGGTGGCGGACTATGCCGCCATGCGGGTGTTCGCCCGGACCGAGCCCGATCGGCTTTCGAGGACATCGGCGCCGACCATCCTCAACATCCTGGGCAGCGATATGGGCGACGAGGTTCCAATGTCGCTCACTCGATGGGATCTGGGTTTCCTTCGAGCGCTTTATGGAAGTGCTGAAAATCATTATGCGGCCCAGCAGCGCGGGGAAATCCAGCGGCGGCTCGAACGGGAGCTCGATGAGGCGCGTCGCGGCGAGACAAGGGGCGAGTAGGCACGGCTCGGCCTTGCCGGGGACAACAAGCAGGCGCGATAAGGGCCTATGTCCGAAGGAGTCGACTCATGCCTGATCTCCGTTTTGCCCTGTACCCGATCCTCTTCGTTCTTGCGACCTGCGGGGCGACCGAAGGGCCTCCTGCAGCTCCTCCGATGGAGAGCGGGACTTCGCAACCTGCGAATGCTTCTGAAGCAGGAGTCACCAGCGAAGCCGAGGCACCGGTCGCCGGGAGCGTGCAGGGCAGTTCCGCGACGGCTTCTGAAGACAGCAGGAGCCCGTGGTCCCAGAGCGGCTATCGGATCATCGGCACCGAGCCTTTCTGGGGAGGAACGGTGACGCCGGACGAAATCATCTACTCGACCCCCGAAAATCAGCAAGGCGAAACCATCGCCGTCACCTTGGCCTATGGACCCGATCGGGAGGTCTATTCGGGCCAGCTTGGAGGAAGGCCGTTCGTTCTTACGCTGACGGATGGGCCCTGTTCGGACGGAATGTCGGACAATGTCCACCGATTCACGGCGACTCTGGAAGTTGATGACGAGACCCGCCGAGGCTGCGCCAATCCCAGCTGACTCCGGTCCAGGGGACCAGGCCGTCTACCTGGAGAGTGAACGGCAGGCGAGGAGTGACCCGCAATGGAGCTGTGCCGATGAGATCGACTTCCTTCCTGACGCTCGCCTTGTTGCTTGTCGCCTGCGGGACAAAGGCAACCAACGAAATCACGCCCGATAGCGGCAAAGGCGCGGCGGCGGCGCCTTCCGATCGGGAGACCGTATCGGACAACGTCATTCCCGAGCGTTTTCATGGCCGCTTCGACCGCAATTCCGAGGCCTGCGTACGGCCGGGTGAATATCGCCTCGTCGTCACTGCCGGCGAACTGCGCTTTCACGAGAGCGTCGCAACTGTTCGGGAGGTGCGAAACACCGGGGACGACGCGATCGTGGTCACGGCCGACTTTCGTGGCGAGGGCGACAGCTGGCGCGAGCGACGAACGCTTCGGCTCGCCGGGAATGAAGGGCTGACGGTCGAGAGCGAGGATGGCGCCCAGGCCACTCGGATAAGGTGCGACAGCAACCCGCCATCGGCTTCACCGCCATCGAACTGGGAACTCGCTTCGGCCGGGGAGGGCAATTCGCTTATGTTCAGCGCCGCTGGAGAGCGCAGGTTGACACTTTCCTGCCCAGCCGGATCCGCGGACCTGCTGGTCAACGTACCGTCCTTCACGCCGATCGCCAGCGAGGATCGAATGAGCCTGGGCTCCGGCGGGACGGTCGTTGCGTTGGTCGCCGACCCTCAGGGCGATCGGACCAGGGGCGGAGTGACTGGACGAGGCCCGATTCCCGCCGAACTTCCGGACATAGTCGGCGGCGCCGGTGGGATCGGAGTCAATTATGGCTTCCAGAATTCCGGTCCCCACGAGTCTCCACCCCCGGACCTGGCGTCCGCCTTCCTCGCCGGTTGCAGAAACGGGCGCTAGTCAGCGCAAATGTGAGGGCATTAAGGAAGGGGCACCCGCTTGCGCGGGCGCCCCTGTTCGTCGCGCAAGTGCAGTGGGTTACATCCCGCTTACGTTGCTATCGACTCCGGCATCGGCATCATCGATTTGCTCGGCCCGTGCCTCGCCGGCTTCCTCGACGGCTTCGGCCCGATTTTCGAGAGCCTCTTCTTCTGCCTCGGTGGTGGCATTGTCGGCCATCGCCTCGAGATTTTCCGCTTCTATTTCAGCCGCCTCTTCGACATTCTCTGCGGCGCTGTCGTCGGCACCTCCGCTGCAGGCTGCGAGCGCAAAGGCCGCCGCGAAGGCGGTGATCTTGATCATCGATTTCATGTAAGTCCCCTCTTTTGACTGTACCGGAAAAGCGCATCGTCCAGCAGGACGAAACGCCCCGGAAGCGGCTTTGCCGCCGTCCGACCGGTTCAATAGCCTAGCCGGCTTTCCGTTCCGCATCCAGACGGTCCGGATCAGCGCTTGTCCGCAGGAAGGCGAAGCAGCCCTGCGCCCGGTCGCCGGTTGCCTGCTGAAGGGTTACCGCAGACAGGCAATGGCCGCAGCGTCGATCGCCGTCGCCGCACCGCGCAACCGATAATGGTAGCGAAGGCGGTCCCCATCGACGGCGCGCGTCTGAACGATCATGTCGATCCCGGTCCGCATCGCCGCAAGAATCTCGGCATCGGCCTCCTTGTTCGGTGCCCAGGCATCGCGGCCGCCACCTCTCAGCTGGAAACTGCGTCCGTCGATCCTGAGCAGAACCGCGGATCCGTCCCGCTTTGCACGATCCAGGCGAACATGGAGTTGACCGCGTATCGCGCGTTCCGGCCAGTGACCGACGGCAGCGAAAGCCTGGCCACTGCCCGAAGCTTCTGAAGGGCTTGCAACGGCATGACAGCCCTGGCCCGTTCGAAAGGCACCCCAGCTCCCGAAGACGCCCAGAGACTGTGGCTGAGCAGCAACAGCAACAGCGAAGACAAGGTAAGAAAAGGGAAAAAGAAAGCCGCCCATGATCGACCGGAGTGTCGTCTAGGCGAGGCAAAGAGGCAACAGCAGATCGCGTTTAGCGACGGTTAATGAAACCTTTCTCATCTCCGAACGATGGGGCCACGTCCTACGGGACCCAGAATCAGGGGGTCCATCGAATGAAGCAGGAGTTAGTTACATGCGTAAATTGATCATGGTCGTCTTGTTGGCGGGCGGAATGGCCGCGCCGGCGCTGGCCCAGACCGGTGACTTTTCGGGCCTGAGGGTCGAAGGCATTGTGGGCTATGAGCGGGCTGACGTCGAAGGCGAGAACTCTGACGGTATCGCCTATGGCGCGGGCGTCGGCTATGACTTTCAGACCGGTGGAATGGTGATCGGAGTCGAAGGCGAGGTCTCCGACAGCACCGTGGACGAGTGCATAGGCGGGGTCGCCCTGGCTGGCGATCAGCTCTGCGCCGAATTCGGCCGCGACCTTTATGTCGGTGGACGAGTAGGCGGAACGCTCAGCCCGAACACCCTCATCTACGCCAAGGCAGGCTATACCAATGGTCGGGTTGCCCTGGATTATGAGGACGGCACCGCTGGAACCGCGCTCGACTATCGCCTGAGCGAGAACCTGGACGGCCTTCGGGTCGGCGGAGGACTGGAGTTCGCGCTCGGTCCGAACA
This sequence comes from uncultured Sphingosinicella sp., assembly GCA_964404245.1. GTDB lineage: Bacteria > Pseudomonadota > Alphaproteobacteria > Sphingomonadales > Sphingomonadaceae > Allosphingosinicella. The sequence goes on from CAYOJN010000001.1 coordinate 5,227, forward strand.
GCTTCGCCAAGGCCGAATATCGTTACTCGAACTACGAGCAGGATTTCGACAAGCACCAGGTCGTTGCGGGCTTTGGGTTCCGCTTCTGATCACCCCTGCAGGATCGAAGGAGGGTCGGAGCCTGTCTCCGACCCTTTTTTCGAGTCTCCGCCACTGGCCCCTAGCCGGGGCGGCCAAGCGGCTCTAATACTCGCTCAAAGTGCCAATTTGGGGGACCGCATGAAGGCGACGATCGAACGGGCCACGCTCCTCAAGGGACTTGGCCACGTCCATAGCGTGGTCGAGCGAAGGAACACGATTCCGATATTGTCCAACGTGTTGATCGAAGCGACCGAGGACGGAATCCGCCTGATGGCGACCGATCTCGACCTTCAGATCAACGAAACGGTGGAAGCCAATGTCACCGATCCCGGCTCGACCACGGTTCCTGCTCACACCTTCTTCGAAATTGTCCGCAAGCTACCCGAAGGAAGTCAGGTCGAACTGATTGCTTCCGAAGGCCGGATGCAGGTCAATGCGGGCCGCGCCCGATTCACTTTGTCCACCCTTCCGCGCGATGATTTCCCGGTCATTGCCGAAGGCGAGCTGCCGACTCGCTTCGAACTTCCGGCCGGAACCCTTCGTCAGGTGATCGACAAGACGCGTTTCGCCATTTCGACGGAGGAAACGCGTTATTATCTGAACGGCATCTATCTTCATGTTTCGGACGAGGCTCAGCCCGTCCTGAAGGCGGCCGCAACCGATGGCCACCGGCTCGCGCGAGTGACCGTGCCCCGGCCGGAAGGCGCCCAGGGGATGCCCGGGGTCATCATTCCCCGCAAATGCGTGGGTGAACTTCGCAAGCTCCTCGACGAGGTCGACGGAACGGTCCAGCTTTCACTTTCCGAATCAAAGATTCGTTTCGGTCTTGGCAATGCCGTCCTTACCTCGAAGCTGATCGATGGTACCTTCCCCGACTACAGCCGGGTGATACCGACCGCCAACGACAAGCTTCTGAGGATCGATCCGCGCGCTTTCGAGGAAGGCGTGGACCGGGTGTCGACGATCGCCAGTGAGCGCACCCGCGCCGTGAAGATGGCGCTGGACCGGGATCGGATCACGCTCTCGGTGACTTCACCGGAAAATGGGACTGCGGCCGAAGAAGTGCCGGCCGATTACGCAATGGACGGGCTCGAGATCGGGTTCAACGCCCGCTATCTGCTCGACATATTGGGCCAGATCGAAGGCGATCTGGTGGAAGTCCATCTCGCCGATGCCGCCGCTCCCACTCTTCTCCGGGAAAATGACAAGGCACCAGCGCTTTACGTGCTTATGCCGATGCGGGTGTAGCACCGATCAGGGCAGGCTCTGGAAAGGGCGGTCTCGGCCCCCTACATTGACAGCAAGGGCTGGCGCTGATAGGCGCCCGGCCTTTCCCGAAAGCCGGATTTCTTACGAAAGTGGAGCTGCCGAATGGCGCGCGTTACCGTCGAAGATTGCGTCGACAAAGTCTCGAACCGTTTCGATCTTGTCCTGCTTGCTGCGCAGAGGGCACGTCAGATTTCCGGTGGCGCCGAACTCACCATCGATCGTGACCGCGACAAGAATCCGGTCGTTGCCCTTCGCGAAATCGCAGAAGAGACGATGCGGCCGGCCGACCTTCAGGAATCCCTCGTGTCGAGCCTGCAGCGCGTTCAGGTCGACGATGACGACGTTGCCGACGAAGTGGGTTCGCTCACCGCTTCGGCAGAGGCGCTACGACTGACCGCCGCCGCGCCGGCCCGAAACACGAATAGCGGCGCTGACTACGAAGGCTGAGCTCGTCTTTCAGGGTCGGTCTGTCGACCCTGATGGAAGCTCGGTGCGATCCAGCCATTCGAGTTCACTAAGACCGAGCGGTCGGCCGTCATCGGCCTGAACTGCCATCGGCGCCACTGGCCGTCGACTCTGCCGGTCGACCAGCACCGGATTGCTCGGGGTACCGGAGACCCATCGTTCACCCCATTGCCGGAGGGCAATCAGCGCCGGGAGCAGGTCCCTGCCCTTGTCGGTGAGCCGATAGGCAACCTTTCGGCGGTCGGAGGAATCGGGCTCGCGCTTCAGGATTCCGTTTTCCACCAGCCGGACCAGCCGGTTCGACAGGATGTTTCGGGCGATCCCGAGTGTCGACTGAAATTCCTCGAAATGCGCAAGGCCGTTGAAGGCGCCGCGCAGAATCAGAAAGGACCAGCGCTCCCCAACGGCCTCGAGAGCCGCGGGAAGAGCGCATTCTTCCAGAATGATCTTGCGATGCTCAGGGCGGATCACGTGCCTAACCTACGCGATTTTTTAGGAAAGTCATGATCTGTTTTCCAGTTGCAGTACGCAACTGACAATAGTAAAGGTTGCGACACGCTACCTGAAACGAAAGTGCGTCCAGATGATCCGTCTTTCCGTCCTTGCCCTTGCCCTCCTCGCATCGCCTGCAGCTGCCGCCGCGCCCGCTTATTCCGCCCAACCCGTGGCCGCCCCCGCCGAAGGTCGGCTGGTTGTTCGCGACCTGGTCTGGAGCTGCAATGATCGGGGCTGCACCGCCGGGCGTTCGCCGACCCGTCATGCGCTCGTCTGTGCTGGCCTTGCCCGCGAACTTGGGGAGCTGCGCCGCTTCGCAGTGAAGGGCGAGGAGTTCAGCGCCGAACAGCTAGGCGACTGCAACCGCCGAGCGCGCTGAACCGATTTTGGGTTGCATACGGGCCTTCGCCGCCCCCATCTGGGGAAGTGCTCAGGCAGTATGAACTGGTCGAAAAGGTCAAGGGCTACGACCCGGACGCCGACGAGGCGCTGATCAACCGCGCCTATGTCTTCTCCATGAAGGCTCACGGATCGCAGACCCGGGCATCCGGCGATCCCTATTACAGCCACCCGATCGAGGTGGCGGGAATACTGACCGATCTGCGTCTCGACGACGAGACTATCGTGACGGCCATTCTTCACGACACGATCGAGGACACGCTTGCAACGCCCGAGGAGATACGAAAGCTCTTCGGCCAGAATGTCGCTCGACTGGTCGATGGGGTGACAAAGCTCTCCAAGATCGAGGCACAAAGCGAAAGCCAGCGGGCAGCGGAGAATCTGCGCAAGTTCCTGCTCGCAATGTCCGACGACATAAGAGTCCTTCTGGTCAAGCTGGCGGACCGGCTCCACAACATGCGGACGCTGCATTTCATCAAGGATTCCAGCAAGAGACGCCGGATCGCGCGCGAAACGATGGACATCTATGCGCCGCTCGCGGAGCGGATCGGCATGTACGAGTTCATGACGGAGATGCAGACACTGGCTTTCCGGGAGCTGGAGCCCGATGCCTTTGAGTCGATCCAGAAGCGCCTCGCCCAGCTTCACAAGAGCGGCGGCGGCGATCTCATCCAGCGCATTGGCCGCGGCCTCAAGGCCCATCTCGAAGCCAATGGCATCGACGCCCAGGTCGAGGGGCGAGAGAAGCACCCTTATTCGATCTGGCGAAAGATGGCGGAACGCCACGTCAGTTTCGAACAGCTGTCCGACGTCATGGCCTTCCGCGCGATCGTGGGATCGGTCGAAGACTGCTATCGAACGCTAGGCCTCATTCACCAGCGCTGGCCGGTCGTTCCCGGTCGGTTCAAGGATTTCATCTCCACCCCCAAGCGAAACGGTTACCGTTCGCTCCACACCACCATCATTCATGACGAACAGATGCGGATCGAGATCCAGATCCGGACCGAGGAGATGCATGCGGAGGCCGAACATGGCCTCGCCGCTCACTGGGCCTACAAGGAAGGCAAGATCGCCGCTCGAACCAAGCATCCCTGGATCAGCGATCTGGTCGAGATACTCGACCACGCCGCGACTGCCGAGGAGCTGCTCGAACATACCCGAATGGCGATGTACCAGGACCGGATCTTCGCCTTCACGCCCAAGGGTGAGCTGATCCAGCTCCCCAAGGGGGCAACTCCGGTCGATTTCGCTTATGCCGTCCATACCGATCTTGGCGACCAGACAGTCGGAGCCAAGATCAATGGCCGGGTGATGCCGCTTCGGACCCCGCTCGACAATGGCGATCAGGTCGAGATCCTCGTTTCCGAGGCCCAGCATCCGCAGCCCGCCTGGCTCAGCTATGTCGTCACTGGCAAGGCGCGCGCGAAGATCCGGCGCTGGGTGAAATCGAAGGAGCGGGAGGAAACCGTCGCTCTAGGCCGCAAGATCTTCAACGAGATTGTCGAGCGACTGCCAACCCCGCTCGGTTGGGAAGCGATGGCGGAGGCGCTTCGCCGTCTCAACCTTCACGACGATGATGCGATGATGGAGGCGATTGCGCTCAAGCGGATCGACGACGTTGCAGTGATGGAAGCCCTGATCCCCGGGTCGACGACTACTGCAGGTGTCAAGCCTCCACCCCAGCGCACCGCAATCTCGATCAAGGGACTGACCCCGGGGGTCGCCTTCCAGCTTGCCGAATGCTGCCATCCGATTCCGGGCGACCGGATCGTCGGCCTGAGGCGCGAGGGCGAAGGGATCGAAGTGCACATGATCGGCTGCGAATCCCTGGCGAGCGGAATCGATGCCGACTGGGTCGATCTGGCTTGGGGCGACGAAACCGACGGTGGCACCGCCCGCCTCGCAATCGTCATCAAGAATCAGCCGGGCTCGCTTGCAGCGATTGCCGGGATTCTGGGCAGTCACGGAGCGAATATCGTCAGCATGGATCAGACTGCACGCGACGGCTCCTTCCACACCTTCCACCTCGATATCGAGGTCCATGACGTTCAGCATCTGATGCGAATCCTCGCCGCGCTTCGGGCAACAGATGTGGTGTCCACGGCCGAACGGCTTTGACCCGCCTGTTGTTCAGGCCCGAACGGGCGTTTCCCCGTCCCGTCCCGGCATGATAGGACCTGGCTCATGACCAAGTCCGACGACATGAGTTATGGCCAGTACCTGGCGCTCGACCCGGTGCTTTCTGCCCAGCATCCGATTTCGGACCATCCGGACGAGATGCTGTTCATCATCATTCACCAGACCAAGGAGCTGTGGCTTAAGCAGACGATCCTTGAACTGAACCAGGCGCTGGACCTGATCCGAAGCGATCAGCTGATCCCGGTCCACAAGATCCTGTCTCGAGTATCGCGGATCCAGTCCGTCCTGACATTGAGCTGGGATGTGCTCGCCACTCTGACACCGACGGATTATGTCAGCTTCCGGGACGTGCTCGGAAGCTCCAGCGGCTTCCAATCCGGCCAGTTCCGGCTGATCGAGTTCCTGCTTGGCCTGAAGGAAAGCGGTCATCTGCGCTTTCAGCCCGAGGGTAGCGCGCCGCACCGCGCCCTATTCGACGCTCTTCACCAGCCGAGCCTGTGGGACGAGGCCAATGCAGCCCTCGCCCGGGCCGGCTTCGATCTCCCCAAGTCTGCGCTCGATCGAGACTGGTCACAGCCCTATCAGCCGAACGAAGCCGTCGAAGCGGCCTGGGTCGATGTCTATCGTGACACGAAGGCTCACTGGCCTTTCTATCAGTTGGCCGAAAAGCTGGTCGACCTTGACGATTCGATGGCCGTCTGGCGCCACAAGCATGTCGTCACGGTTGAGCGGATCATCGGTCTGAAGCGCGGTACCGGTGGAACGCCCGGAGTTCCTTATCTCCAGTCGACCGTGTCCAAGCGCGCCTTTCCCGAACTCTGGTCGCTTCGCACCCGACTCTGATCCGGAAGATCGGTCGGGCTGCCTGAAAAAGCTCATTCCCGAACGGCGTCACGCCTTTCGGAATTTGGCCTTGGCCCGAGACTTGAAGCAGAAGGCATCCGACTGATCGACCCCATGCCTTACATCGGCTTCATGAGCCTGGTGGTGAATGCCAGGCGCCTGCCTTGCCGATCATCGACGCCCACCAGAATGAGGACAGGAGAGAAGATCGCCGCCGGATACTGTGGCTCGGAAGGGTTCTACTTCACTCATCCAGCAATTCCGTTCTCCTGGCTGAATGTCCCCTTCTGATGCAGAAAGACGTTCGGTTGCACCGTCTTCTCCTTGCCACTGCGCCCGCCTTTCGACATGCTCCCGTTCGTCATGAAAGACGCCCACGAGGTGCTCGGTGTGGCAGCGAATGCCGATGCGCGCGAAATTCGCGCCGCCTATATCGCACGCCTCCGGACGACCCATCCAGACCTGTGCGGGGATGGGCGCGGAGCCAGTGCCGAGTCGGTCAGCGAGATTGTTCGAGCCTATCGAACCTTGCGCTACGCGGCGCTGGGACGGAAGCGAATGGCCGAAAGCGACGTCGTTCCGATCCGGATTCGCGCTGTGCGCCCGACAGAGTCTCCGAAACGCCACCTCTCGGCACGCAGCCTGTGGGGACGAGCGGTCTCGATCCTGGTCCTGTTTCTCGCTATGGGCGCCGTATTCTACATCTCAACGTCCTTGCCTCAGTCAAATCGGATCCTGAAGGCAGCGGAGCGTCCGATCACGACCGCAAAGGCCCCGGCCTGGATCGAACTGGAGGCGATCGACCTGGGCGTGCTGAGCGAGGCGGTCGCCGATGCGCGCGCCTTCACCGTCGACAGCAGCGTCGCTCGTCTCGAACAGCACAGCCGCCGATGCTTCTCCCGGCTCGAACGGGCACCAAGCGTGAAGATGCTGGATTATTGCCTCGCATTCGACAGTGCGGCGACGAGCCTGAATGGCACTGCCGGCCCGACCCGGGCGACTGATCAGGAAAGCTTCTTTCACCCGGGCCAGATGAGCGTCCGGCACGGCCAGGCCCTTCGACTGCTGTTTCCGGACAAGGCGGCGGCCGATGCCCGCCATTCAGAGGTTGAGGCGCGCGCCACGTCGGAACTGATCCGGGCGCTTCCGATCTGACCGGGACGACCTCGGGCTTGCCCATCGTTCGAACCGCTTGACTTGCCGGCCTGATCGCCGCGAAAGGGCGGGCGGATGTGGCCCGACATCCGTTCAGTCACAGGAAGGTAATATGAGCCGGTCATCCAGTCCGCGCGTGGTCGTGATCGGCCTCGGCTATGTAGGTCTACCACTCGCCGTGGCGCTTGCCCGTCACTTCCCGGTCCTCGGGCTGGACGTGGATTCCCGCCGGATAAAGGAACTTCGCGAACATCACGATCGCACTCGCGAAATCGAGCCAGAGGCCCTTGCCCGGAGCGAACTGAAGCTGACGGATCAGTCCGCCGATTGCACCGGCGCCGACATCTATATCGTGACGGTCCCCACTCCGGTGGACGAGGATTGCAAGCCTGACCTCGCGCCCGTGGTCGGCGCGACACGGACGGTCGCCGGGCTGATCGATCCGACCCGCACCCCGATCATCGTCTATGAAAGCACGGTCTATCCAGGGGTGACGGAGGAGATTTGCGGCCCCCTGATCGAGGAAGTTTCGGGTCTGCAGCGCGGCCGCGACTTCTTCCTGGGCTATTCGCCGGAGCGGATCAATCCGGGCGATCGCGAACATACGGTCGACCGGATCGTCAAGGTCGTCGCCGGCGAGAATGAACAGGTGACCGAAAAGCTGAGCGCGCTTTATGGCGTCGTCACCAGCGCCGGCGTGTTCCCGGCCGCCTCGATCAAGGCTGCGGAGGCGGCCAAGGTGATCGAAAATGCCCAGCGCGACATCAACATCGCCTTCATGAACGAAATCACCCAGATCTTTTCGCGCCTTGACCTGTCGATCTGGGACGTCCTCGAAGCTGCCGGTACCAAGTGGAACTTCCTCAAGTTCCAGCCCGGCCTTGTCGGCGGCCACTGCATCGGGGTGGATCCTTATTATCTGAGCTTTCGGGCCAAGCAGCTGGGGATCGACCCCAACGTCATTCTTGCGGGCCGATCGATCAACGACGGAATGGGCCGCTGGGTCGGCGATCGCCTTCATGAGCGCCTCGGAAAGGCGGGCAGCGCCCTGGTGATGGGCCTGACCTTCAAGGAGAATGTCCCCGACCTCCGCAACAGCAAGGTGATCGACGTCATTCGCCGCCTCGAGGCGCTCGGCCATGAGGTCACGGTCCACGACCCGCTTGCCGACCCGGCCGAGGCCCGCCACGAATTCGGGATCGAGCCTGACTCCGGTGCGCTCGGAAAAAGTTATGACCTGGTTGTCGTCGCGGTTCCCCACGAAGCCTATGGCGCGCTGGACGATGAAAGCATCGACCGGATGGTCGCCAAAGGCGGCCTCCTCGCCGACCTCAAGAATCTCTACAAGGATCGGGCGCTGGACGGGATCAGCCGCTGGACGCTCTGAAGCCCTCTCCGTTTGAGGAAGTGGTAAGGTAGCCTGGTGCGACCGGCTTAGCTGGCAATACCGTGATAGGCCTTGTACCAGTCGACGAAGCGCGGGATCCCCTCGTCGATCGTCGTCATGGGCTCGAATCCGATATCGCGCTGAATGGCACCGATATCGGCGAAGGTATCGCGAACATCTCCCGGCTGCATTTCCACGAGTTGCCGGTCGGCCTTGCGTCCGCAAGCCTGCTCGATCAGGTCGATCATCCTGGTGAGTTCTTCCGACCGGTGATTGCCGATGTTGTAGAGGCGATGCGGGCCTCGGCTTCCGCCGGCCTTTTCGATGCCATCGTCTGCAGGCGGATGATCGAGCGCCGCGATGATTCCGGTGACGATATCGTCGATATAGGTGAAGTCGCGGCGCATATTCCCTTCACCGAAAACCTGGATTGGCTCTCCCGCCAGGATCGCCCTGGTGAAAATCCACATCGCCATGTCCGGCCTTCCCCAGGGCCCGTAGACAGTGAAGAATCGAAGCCCGGTCTGCGGAAGCCGGTAAAGATGGGAATAGGTTTCGCTGATCAGTTCGTCCGACTTCTTCGTCGCGGCGTAGAGAGAGAGCGGGTGATCGACTCGATCCTCTACTCTGAACGGCAGATTGTCATTGCCACCATAGACCGAGGAGGAAGACGCGTAGACGAAATGGCGAACGCCGCGATGGCGCGCTTCTTCGAGCATGTTGAGATGCCCGACCAGGTTCGACTGCATATAAGCCCGAGGATTCTCGATCGAATAGCGTACTCCGGCCTGGGCGCCGAGATGGACGATCCGGTCAAACTCCTTCCCCTCCAGCGCCGACGCGAGGGCCCGGTCGTCCGAAAAGTCCACTTCAAGGAAATCAAAGCCATTATGACGGCGCTTGAGTTCGGCAAGCCGATCCTTCTTCAGCTTCACCCCATAATAATCGTTGACGCTGTCAAGCCCGATCACGTGCTCCCCGCGCGCCATCAGACGCTCGCTGACATGAAAGCCAATGAAGCCGGCGGCGCCGGTCACGAGGATGGTCATTCGGTCCTGCCCGTTTTGATTGCTTCGGCTGCGCTTAGGGTGGGGCGCACTCCAAATGCAAGCGGTGGACTTGGATGGCCTTTCTCCCCTAATCCCCGAGGGTGTCGGAACCGGCCGAAAAACTGACTGCCGAGCCCGGCATCTGGGGGGCCTTGCGGGCCATCATCGCCATGGCCGAACCCTCCAGGCGCCGCCAACTCCGGCTGACCGTCGCGTTGATGATCGTCGGAGCGATCGCGGAGATGGTCACGATCGGTGCGGCCTTGCCCTTCCTTGCCTTGCTCGCGGATCCGGAAGGCGCCTCCCGGATCCCGGCCGTTCGAACCGTTCTCGACCTGCTCGGCTGGAGTGGCGATGCTGACCTTCTTCTTCCTGCGGCTCTGCTTCTGGTTTCCGCAGCGATCCTCGCCGGGGCCGTGCGTTTGCTCCTGGCCTGGAGCAGCAACGCCTTCGTCTTTCGGCTGGGCCACGATCTCAGCGTCGCTTTGTTCTCCCGGGTGCTTCGTCAACCCTATCTCTATCATATCCAGCGCAACAGCGCCGAGGTGATCGCCGGCGTTGAAAAGGTGCAGGAGGCGCTCTTTTCGGTGCTTCTTCCGGTCATGCAAGGGGCGGTTGCCGCTTTCATCGCCATGTTCGTGATCGCGCTTCTGATCGCCATCGATCCTTTCCTGGCGGCCTGTTCCGCGGCCGCCATCGCAAGCCTCTACCTCGCTCTCAGCCTCGTCCTGAAAGGCAAGCTCCAGGCCAATTCGAGGCTGATCGGCGAAGCGCACATCCTTCGGATCAAGCAATTGCAGGAGGGCCTGGGAGGAATCCGCGACATATTGATCGACCGGTCCCATACGGTGTTCGAAGATGCGTTCCGAACCGTCGATGACCAGCTTCGCCGGGCACAGATGACGAACACCTTCCTTGCAACGGCCCCCCGCTTCATCATCGAAGCCGGTGCGATCGTCCTTATCGCCTTGCTTGCCCTCTACATGAGCGGACAGCCCGGCGGCCTGGTGCGCGCGATTCCCGTCCTCGGGGGCCTTGCCATCGGTGCCCAGCGCCTGCTTCCGCTCCTTCAGACGATCTATATGGCGTGGAGCCGGACCGCCGGATCGAAACAGAGCCTGATCGATATTGCCGAGCTGCTTTCCGCGCCCTTGCCGTCAGCACCGCCGACAGAGCGGGCGATGCCCTTCACTCGTCAGATAGAGTTCGACCGGGTCGACTTTCATTATCCGGGCAGTCGCCGGCAGGGCCTGAACGAAGCCAGTTTCACAATCGCAAAAGGCGAGTGGATCGGTCTTGTCGGCAAGACCGGAAGTGGAAAAAGCACCTTGCTGGATCTCGCCATGGGGCTTCTGTCGCCGTCCAGCGGCGAAATCCGGATCGACGACGATCGCCTGGACGAAAGCAATCGGGCGTCGTGGCAGGCGCAGATCGCCCATGTCCCCCAATTCATCTATCTTGCCGATTCCACTATCGCCGAGAATATAGCTTTCGGAGAGGAGGCCGGAGGGATCGATCGCGATCAGGTCCGGTCGGCGGCGAAGGTCGCTCAGATCGATGATTTCATCCAGGGTCTTCCCGACGGCTATGAAACCCGAATCGGTGAGCGCGGGGTTCGCCTGAGCGGCGGCCAGCGGCAGCGGATCGGGATTGCTCGAGCTCTCTACAAGAGTGCAGATATACTGGTTCTGGATGAGGCGACGAGCGCTCTCGACGGCGAGACCGAGAAGGAAGTCATGAGCGCTCTTCGCCGTGAAGCTCCCGGACTGACCATGCTCATTGTCGCCCACAGGCTCACCAGCCTGTCCGGCTGCGATCGGCTGGTCCGACTGGAAGAGGGCCGGATCACCGGAATCGAGGAACTCCCGGAGGCTCGCCGACTCTCGCCGCGCGATCGGCTGCAGCCTTGAGCTCTTGCCCTTCGGCCGGCATTGGCGCTCATGCCCAGCGATCATGAGCTGCTTGGAATAGGCCCGGACGCCGGGCCAGCCGAGGTTCGTGCGGCCTATATCGCTGCGCTCAGGCGCCTTCACCCCGATTCCGGCGGAAGTGCCGGCGATGCCCAGAAAGTCAGCGAGCTGGTCGGCGCCTATCGCCGGCTGCGAGGCGGCAAGAGACGACGCATCTCGCTGACTCCCATGACGGTCCCTACTGAACCGCGACCCGCCCGACCCGTCTGGTGGGCAGGCCTTGCATTGCTCGTCCTGATCGCCGCCGCGGTCGCTCTTGCCGCCCTCATTCTCCTTCCTCGTCGCGACTTGCCCCGTTCATGGCCCGATCCCGCCCCTTCAACCGAGCAGACCGATTCCAGAACCGCCCTTGCAGAGCCGGATGAGGGAAGCGTGCGCCAGGCCGTGGGCATGCTTCAGTCCTTCGATCCTCGTGCCGATGCCCAGGCCGTCGAGGATCATAGCAGAAGCTGCTTTTCTGAACTTGAGGGCCAGCCCGACCTTCGGCTGCTCGATTATTGCCTTGCCTTCGATCTCGCCGCGACCCGAAGCCGGGCGTTTTTCAGCCGGCCAGAGGCCGTTCCAGGCTATTTTCGATCCGCCTCGCTTGCCGCTCGCCAGTCGGGCGCGCTCGAACGGCTGGTCGGGACCGGCCCGTCCGCCCGCATCCGGCTGGCGAGGATCGACACCCTTGTCCAGACCGCCCTTGGTGGCTCAGTCAGCTTTGGCGATCCTCTTTTCGGGCCGAGATGAACCAGCGTTCCTCGCCCTCAAGGCCAATCGCGGTCAGTACTCCGCTTCGATAGGCACCGGTATCGAGCGCGATCCGGTTTGGATGCTCTTCGGGCGCTGAAACAATGGTGTGGCCATGCACCACCATCACGCCATGGTCGGTGCGGTCGTCGAGAAAGCCTTCGCGAATCCAGCGAAGATCCCGATCGCTCTGATCCTCGATAGGCACCCCCGGCCTGATGCCGGCATGGACGAAGAGATAATCACCGAAACGAAAGCTGTCCGCCATCCCGGCAAGGAAATCGTGATGGGATGGAGGAACGGCCATTCGAAGTCGCGACCTTATGTCCGCGGCGCTCGAATTCATGATCCAGCCACTGCTCAGGCCATAGCTCTCGCAGCATTCATAGCCGCCATAATTCAGCCAGTGAGTGACGACATCTTCCTCGCCGTCGAGGATTCGGAGCAGGAATTCCTCGTGATTACCCTTGATGAAGATGGGCCGGGCAAAGGCCGGCGGAGACATGGCGAGATGATCGACGACCGCCCTCGAATCGGGGCCGCGATCGACGAGGTCGCCGAGAAAGACGATATAAGTCCGGCCTTGGGGGCGCGCTTCATTGTCGCGTTCGATCAGATCCAGCAGCTCAAGAAGCAGGTCGTGGCGCCCGTGGATGTCCCCGATCGCATAGGCACGGCTGTTCGGCGGAGCGCTCGGCCTCTTCTTATTCGAAAGCCCGAACAGTCGGCGGAACACCAATTTACCCTTTCATGATTGCGGCAGCGGCCTATATCGGCGCGCCCCCGGTCGTTACAAGACGGTCGAAGGCGGTTCTGCGGCGCCCCGGACAGGAGCATCGACGGTACACGCCGGGCATTGCAGGGGGCTGTGCTCGAACAAGGCTATGTTGTACAAAGACCTGTTGTTCAGGGAAGGATGTGGGCGTGCGTTCCGAATTTCTGGCCGGTCGGCCTGATCGCAAGCTGATTGCCGCGCTGATTGCGGCGGTGCTGATTCTTGGCGGCTGTTCGGCCGGCCGGGGCGGAAGCGTTCCTTACGAACCGGCCAATTTCGGCCCTCCCGACATGGAAGCGCTCGCGATCCCGCTTTCGCAGCAGCGCATTGCTCCAATGGACAAGCTCAATATCACTGTTTTTCAGGTCGAGGACCTGTCCGGCGAATTCCAGGTCGACCCCAATGGCAATCTCCAGTTTCCGCTGATCGGGACGGTCGAGGCCCGGGGAAAGACCCCCGAGGAACTCAAGCAGGTCCTCACCGGCCTCCTGTCGGAAGGCTATCTGCGCAATCCCGATATCCGGGTCGCGATCACTGAGCCTGCCGAGCAGACCATCACCGTCGATGGTGCAGTCAAGGAGCCGGGCGTTCTCCCGATCCGCGGCGCGACCACCCTGATCCAGGCCGTTGCCCTGGCCAAGGGAACGACGGAAGACGCCAATCCTTCGCGGGTGGTCGTGTTCAGGACGATCGATGGCCAGCAAATGGCAGCAGCCTTCGATCTCAAGGCGATTCGGCGCGCGGAAGCGGAGAATCCGACCATTTACGGCAACGACATCGTGGTGGTCGACGGCACCAATAGCCGTCGCCTGTTGCGGGATGTTCTTGCCACTCTTCCGGTTCTCGGCTTATTCCGGCCCTATTAAGCTCAAGGCTTATACTCAGGATTCACCAATGAATGATCATAGCGGGGGCTTCCCGCACCATCCTGTGTCGCCATTCGGCAAGGGCACGAACCTTCCCTCGACGGGATTGCGCGATGTCGCCCTGGCGCCGGCCCAGCCGGCGAGCAAGGTCAACCTGTGGGACCTGTGGCGGGTCGTCCTCAAATGGTGGTGGCTGATTGCCGGAATCGTCGTCGCCTGCCTTCTGCTTGCGGTGGTCGCCTCGCTGATGATCCAGCCCGAATATCGGGCCCGGACCATCCTCGAGATCAACAAGGAAGGAATCACCCCGGTCCAGATGGGTGAATTGCAGCAGATGCAATTCCAGGATCGCGACTATCTGAACACCCAGGCCGGACTGCTTCGGAGCCGGGGGCTCGCCGAACGGGTGGCGCGGACTCTCAACCTCGCCAACAATCCCGCTTTCATCGGAAGCCAGGTACCCGATTCGCAGCGTGAGGAGGCGGCCGCAAGCCTTCTTGAAACCAGCATCTTCGTCGAACCGATCCGGGACAGCCGGCTGTTGCAGCTGCAGGTCGAAAGCACCGATCCCGGCCTGGCCGCCCAGATCGCCAATTCCTATGCGGACAATTTCATCAGCCTGAGCCTGGAGCGCCGCTACCAGGCCAGCTCCTATGCCCGCAATTTCCTCGAAGAGCGCCTCGCAACCGTGCGGAGCCGGCTCGAGCAGTCGGAGCGTCAACTGGTTGCCTATGCCCAGCAGCAGGGAATCGTGTCCCTGAACGTCGACAGCGGCAGCGGTGAAGGCGGCAGGTCGGAGCAGCCCATCGACGCCGCTTCCCTGGTCGTCCTGAACGAAGCGCTTCAAATGGCCCGCAACGAGCGCATTGCGGCTGAGCAGCGCCATCGTCAGGCAAGGGCAAATCCCCAGACCACGGACGTCCTGAACAATCCGACTGTCCAGACCCTGGCGACGCAGCGAGCCGAACTCCAGGCGGAATATCAGGAAAAACTCGGGATCTTCCAGCCGGATTATCCCCAGATGGTCCAGCTCCGATCCCGGATCGAGGCGCTCGACCAGGCGATCGCTCGTCAGTCGACCGCCGTTTCCTCGTCTCTGGGGTCCGAAGTGGCGGGCGCTCGGGCTCGGGAAAGCGAACTCCAGGCCAGGGTCGACGGACTGAAGAATAGTCTCCTCGATCTTCGCGCACGAAGCATCCAGTACACCATTCTCCAGCGCGAGGTGGATACCAACCGCGCCCTCTATGACGCTCTGCTTCAGCGCTACAAGGAAGTCGGAATTGCCGGCGGTGTCGGAATGAACGCCATTTCGGTGGTGGACCGCGCTCAGGTCCCAGGGGCGCCGTTCAAGCCCAATCTTCCCTTGAACATCGCTTTCGGCCTGATCGCCGGCCTTATCCTCGGCTTCGGCTCGGCCTTCGCGCTCGAATGGATGGACGACACTATCAAGACCCCGGACGACCTTCGCGAAAAGCTGGGGATCGCACCGATCGGGGTCATCCCGGCCGTTGCGAAGGGGACTTCCGTCAAGGAGGAACTGGAGGACAACCGGTCGCAAATATCGGAAGCCTACAAGTCCGTCCGGACGGCGCTCCAGTTCGCGACCGAACATGGCATTCCCAAGACGGTTTTGATCACCAGCACCCGGGCAGGCGAGGGCAAGTCCACCAGCGCCCTGTCGATCGCTTATGCGATGGCCAATCTGAACGCGACGGTGCTCCTGATCGATTCCGATCTCAGGAAGCCGACATTCCGAAGCCCGACGGATTCGGACGGCTTTTCCAGTCTGCTTGCGGGGTCGGACGATCTCGAGGGCAATATTCACCCCACCGATCATGAGCGGCTGTTCCTGCTTCCGGCCGGCAAGGTCCCGCCCAATCCGGCGGAATTGCTTGCGGGGGACCGGCTCGCAGCCCTTCTTGCGCGGCTCGCGACCATGTTCGACCATATCGTCGTCGATGGTCCTCCGGTTCTCGGCCTCGCCGATTCTCCGCTACTCGCGACCCAGTGCGAAGGCACGCTGATGGTGATCGAGGCGGGTGTGAACCGGCGTGCAGCGGCGCTCAATTCGGTCAATCGCCTGCGCTCGGTCGGCGCCCACATGCTGGGTGGAATCCTCACCAAGTTCAGCTCGACCAAGTCCGGCTATGGCTATGGTTATGGCTACGGCTATGGTGACGACGCTTATGCCTACCGCGAAGGTGACGAGCCCAAGAGGCAGATCGAGCTGCGCAAGAGTGCATGACTTCTGAACGGACGAAAAAGCGCTTTTCGCTGAAAGGCCGAATTCCGGCTTTATTGGCAACCCTCGCTGCCCCTGCACTGATCTATTTCGTCGTTCGGACAGCGGCCGTCGGCCTGTCGCCGGCGGCGGCGCTCCAGCTTCCGCCGACCGACCCGCTGCCGCTGCTCAAGGTCCGGATCTACCAGTCCGCTACCCCGAATTATCGCCTGCCTTCCGAAACACTCGATGTGGCCAGCAAGGCGGCCGCGATTTCACCGCTCGCCTTTGAACCCTTCTTCCTTCATGCTTTTGCCGCCCAGCAGGCCGGACAGCTGGACAAGGCCATCCCGCTGATGGAAGAAGCCCGGCACCGCCGTTCGAGTTTCCCGCCGCTACGGGCCCACCTGGCTTTCTATTATGCTCGGGCCGGCCGCTATTCGGATCTGTTTGCCGAGCTGGAGGCCCTGTTCCGGCTCAGCCCCCAGACCCGCCAGGCGGTCATGCCGGAAATGGCCAAACTCGTCGCCGACCCTCGCGGCCGAGTCGCGCTCGCCCAGGCCTTTGCCTCCGACGCCCAGTGGCGCGACGACTTCTTCATCGCTGCGCTCGATGCCGACATCGAACCTGGGGATGCCTTGGCCCTGTTCCAGGAATCGCGCAGGCGCGGAGTCCGCAATCTCGGGCCTGAACGCCGACTGGTGGTCCGGAAACTTCTCGATTCCGGGGAACCCCGCCGGGCGCGGGAAATATGGCTGTCGAGCCTTCCGGAAAGTGAGCGGCAACGCCACCTGCACCTCTATGACGGCGCCTTCGAAACCGCTTCGGCGCTCCCCCCCTTCGGCTGGACGTTCCAGTCCAATGAATTGGGACGGGCCCAGATTGCGCGTGATTCTGCTGGGCGGGCGCATCTCAGCGTCGACTATTTCGGCGGCCGACCGGTCGTGCTGGCCGATCAGACCCTGGCCCTCGCCCCGGGAGCCTATCGCCTTCGCTATGCCGTCCAGGGCGAAGGAACAATGGGTTCGGCCCGGCTGTCCTGGGTCATCTTCTGCGGCAATGGAGAAAGCGAAGCCGCTCGAAGCTCGGTCGAGACACTGACCGCAGGCTACCGTCCACGCGAGGAGGCCTTCCGGATCGGTTCTGATTGCTCGTCGCAGAAGCTCCGCCTTCTGGCTGAGCCGGGCGACATCGCCTATACCGTCCATCTCCAGTTTGCCAACCTGGCCATCGTCCGTCAGGGAGCTTCCGAATGAGGACAGGTCTGCGCGGGTGGCTTGCGGCCCTATATCTGGGTGCCTGCATTCTCCTCGGAGGGGCGAGCGGCACCGGAGCGGGCGCTGCCGGCAATGCCATGCTCCAGATTGGCGCTGTTGCGATCATCCTGGTGCTGCTCTGGAGCCGGCGGGCCACTCTTCCGCCCGCCGGTCGAGCCCCGGCGCTGATCATCGGGCTTTTTGCGCTGATCGGTCTGCTCAGCCTGATCCCGCTTCCGCCTTCCTTGTGGCAGTCCCTTCCCTATCGGGATGAAATCGCTTCGTCACTCGGCCTGATCGGGGTGAATGGCGTCAGCCTCCCGCTTTCGCTTGCCCCGCAGTCGACGATCGCTTCCCTGCTCTGGCTGCTTCCGCCGTTAGCGATGTTTCTCCTGGTGCTGACCCTTCCGCCCGATCAGCGGCGGAAGCTCTGCACAACGATCCTGATCATGGCTGCGGCCTCGATCGTGCTCGGCGCCTTCCAATTGCTTTCCGGGACTCAATCCCCGTTGCGCTTCTATGCCATAACCAATGCGGATTCGGCGGTCGGCTTCTTCGCCAATCGCAATCACCAGGCGACGCTCGTCCTGTGCGCCATTCCCTGCGCTGCACTCCTGGCGGCCCGGTTCGCGTCGAAAAGAAACCGTTCGAAGCGAAGCGGCGGCCTGGCGATCATCGTGTCGGCAGCGATCCTGCTTCTGACGGGGATCGGCATTACCGGTTCCACCGCCGGCTTCGGACTTGCCATTCCGGCCGTCTTCGCCGCCGTGCTCATCTACCGCCGGTCGCTCTACGGGCCGGTCGGCCGGCGCTGGCTTGCCGGTCTCGCGACCATCCTGGTCCTGTTCCTGGTCCTTGCCCTGGCGGGTCCGGTGAACCAGGAGAAGCTCAGCGAAGACCTCAGCGACCAGCCGCTCAGCCGGGCAACCTTTGCGCTGACAACGATCCAGGCGACGGCGGAGACCTTCCCGGTCGGAACCGGCCTTGGGACGTTTGCTGAAGTATATCGCCGGTTTCAGGATCCCAATCTCGCTTCGCGCGAATATGCCAACCATGCGCATAACGACTATCTCGAAGTCGCGCTTGAACTCGGCTTGCCCGGAATATTGCTCGTGCTTGCCGGGATTTTCTGGTGGTTGAAGCGCTCCGTTCATAGCTGGCGAAGCGAGGCGGCCGGAGCCTCGCTTGGCCGCACCGGATCGGTGATCATCGGCGTGGTTCTGCTTCACAGCCTGGTCGACTATCCGTTGCGGACCTCCGCCATCGCAGCTGTCTTCGCGGTCGCCTGCGCGCTGATGGTGCCCTTCCTTGCGCGACGGACCGAAGAGGGGGATTCGGCACAGGCCGGGTCCAGACGCTCAGCCCGCCATCTCGAAGCCGATTGAGCGGGATCCAATGACCATCATCGGTGTCCTTGGGATAGCATTGGGCCTCCTGGCCTGGCCGATCGCGGTCATCGACAGGAACAGGACGGCGATTGTCTTCTTCTTCATCACCTACATTCTGCACGTCTTGGCGGCGGTCTATTTCTATTATTTCTCGCTGACCAACATCAGCGACAGCACGCATTATTATCACGACCCGCATGGATTCGGCACTTATGGGTTCCGGCTTGCGACGGGGTTCCTTTACTGGTTCCTTCATGTCTGCCGCTCATGGCTGGGTGGATCGTTCCTGGATTACTTCCTGGTCTTCCAGGCTTTTGGCTATTTCGGGATCGCATTCCTGATGAGGATCTTTCAGGAGATCTATCACGAACTGGGGATGAAGACCCCCGTCTATGCCTATCTGATCCTCTTCTTCCCCGGCATTCATTTCTGGACCAGCTCGATCGGCAAGGACGGAATCGTCTTCACCGGAATCTGCATGAGCCTGTGGGCCGCGATGCAGTTTCGAACGAGAATGGTCTGGTTTGGTGTCGGGACCGCACTCGTTCTCCTGATCCGGCCGCATATCGCCATCATCATGGCAGCCGCACTCGCCTTGACTCTCTTCTTCGACCGTCAGTCCAGATGGTATGTCCGATTATCATTGTTCCTCATTGCAACCGTTGGACTTGCGGTCACGGCGATCACCTTCCGAAGCGCCTTCGCAGTCGACGTGACGAGTGCTGAATCGGTCACCGACTTTCTTGCCGCCCAGGCCCAGGTGGTCGAGGATGCGGGTGTCGCGAGCGCAGGCGGAGGGAATCTGGCGTACAACTTCTTCAGCTTGCTGTTCCGACCGATGTTCCTCGACGCGGAGGGATTTCTCGGCCTGATCGCCTCGATCGAGAATCTGACGCTGGCTCTCGTCGTCATCGGCCCGATGATCTTCTTTCTCGCCAAGGTCGTCAGGGCGGCTCGGGCGGTCTCGTTCGTTCGCTACGCCCTGATCGTCGCGATCGGGACCGCTCTGGCCCTGTCGATGGTCTATTACAATGTCGGCCTCGGACTTCGTCAGAGGACGATGTTCCTTCCGGCCCTGTTCGTCATCCTGGTCACGATCATGGCAATGGTTCGGAGCTCGCGTCTCTCCGCACAGGCCGAGGTGCAGGCGGCTGGCGCAGGGTTCGACTCAGCGATCGCGAACCCCGCTGGAGCGTCCGTTGGAGGAAGCAGCTGATGACAGAACAGCAGGTCAGGACTGAAGATTTCAGGCCGTTCGATGAGGAGCGAGGGACGGACCTTCGCTCCGACGAGCATTGGCCCTGGTTCGACGAGGACGAGATCAAGGCCGCCTCGGATGTCCTTCGGTCCGGCAAGGTCAACCAGTGGACCGGGACAGACGTGGCTGAGTTCGAAGCGGCGCTGACCCGCCGGTTCGATGGTGGTCATGGCATCGCCCTGGCCAATGGCTCGGTCGCACTCGAACTCGCCCTTCGAGCCTTCGATATCGGCCCCGGGGATGAAGTCGTGGTCACTCCGCGAACCTTCGCGGCTTCGGCCTTCTGCGCGATTCTGGTCGGCGCGAAGCCGGTCTTCGCCGACGTCGACCCCGACAGCGGGAATATCACGGCTGAAACCATCGCCGCAGTCCTGACCGACCGCACCCGGGCGATCATCCCGGTGCACCTTGCCGGATGGCCGGCCGACATGAAGGCGATCATGGCACTGGCCGAGCAGAACGGTCTGATCGTGATCGAGGATTGCGCCCAGGCGCACGGCGCAACGATCGACTCACGGCCGGTCGGAAGCTTCGGCCACTCGGCTGCCTTTTCCTTCTGCCAGGACAAGATCATCACGACCGGCGGCGAAGGCGGTTTCTTGAGCTTTCGCGACAAAGACCGTTTCGAATGGGCCTGGTCGTTCAAGGACCATGGCAAGAACCGCTCGAAGATGTTCGAAAAGGCGCCCAGGCCCGGATTTCGCTGGGTCCATGACAGCGTTGGAACGAACTGGCGGCTCTCCGGCCTCCAGGCCGCAATCGGCCTGGTCCAGCTTGGCAAGCTCGATGACTGGCTTCAGCTTCGCTCGCGCAATGCCGATATCTGGAAGAGCGCTCTGAACGAGGTGCCCGGCCTTCGTCTCCCGGAGCCGGACGAGCGCTATCGCCATGCCTATTACAAGCTCTACGCCTATGTCGAAGCCGGGCCGGCTGCCCGGGACGAGATCCTGCGCCAGGCCGGCCAGGCCGGCCTCAGGGTCTTTTCGGGTTCCTGCTCGGAAGTGTACAGGGAGAAGGCTTTCGACTTCCTCGAGCAGGGAGAGCTTCCGGTTGCCCGGCTGCTCGGCGAGCAGAGCCTGATGGTCGAGGTCCATCCAACCCTTCGACCAGACTTGCTGAAGCATCGCGCAGAGACGCTCGCTGCAATCGCCCGGACCGTGTTGGCCTGAGGCCGGCAACGCACTAGACAGACGATCATGGTCTTCCAGGCGATACGCGAACTGTCGAAGCTGGGCCGGGCCCGGAAGCGGGCAATCCTGGTGGTCTATGACGTCGCCGCGATGCTGTTCGCCTTGTGGGCGGCCTTTTCGACGCGCCTCGGTGCTTTCTATCTGCCGCTGAGCCCCGGGGTCCTCATCGCGGCCACGGCCTCCTGCGCCATCGGCCTTACCGCTTTGTACCAGCTGAACGTCTACCGGATTGTCATTCGCTATTTCGATCTTCGGGCGGTTACCCGCCTTTTGGCAAGCGCCGGAATGGCCGCGATCGCCTGGGTCATCGTCGTCTATCTCAGCCAGCCGACGATCGTCTTCGAAGGTGTGACCATGATGGTGCCGCGCTCGGTCGGCTTCATCTATGCTGGCTTCCTGTTCCTGCTCCTGTTCATGGGCCGTTATGCGATGGCGCTGCTCGTCGTGGGGGCGGTGAGGGACGCTCCCCCGCCCCGTGAAGGACGCCGGAACGTCCTGATCTATGGCGCCAACACGGCCGGGATCAGCCTTGCGGATTCGATGGCCGGCAACCGGGACTACCAGCTTAGTGCCTTTGTCGATGACGATCCGGCTCTTCACGGACAGATCGTTGCCGGCGTTCCGATCTATTCGCCGCGGGCGCTTCCGGATCTCATCCGCAGCGCCGACATCGACGAGGTTTTCCTGGCGATGCCGAAGGCGACCAGGTCGCAGCGCCTCGCCGCCATTTCCAGGCTTACGAAGCTCAACCTCCAGGTGAAGACGGTTCCCGCGCCCGAGGAAATCGTCTCCGGTCGGTTCGCCGTCAGCGACATGCGGCCGATCAGCGTCAACGATCTCCTGCGCCGTGATCCGGTCGAACCCCTCACCGAACTCATCCGTGAGGGAGTCGAAGGCAAGTCGATCCTGATCACCGGTGCAGGCGGATCCATCGGATCGGAAATCTGCCGGCAGATTGCCCGCGCCCGTCCCCGCCGACTGGTCCTTCTCGATCACAGCGAATTCGCCCTCTACACGATCGAGCAGCAGCTGGAGGAAACCTGTCTTTCGCTTGCCCCGACCGACCGGCCGGAAGTTATCGCCATCATCGGCTCAATCCTGAACAGGTCCCTTGTCGACGCACTGATTTCAAATTTCGAGGTGGATACGATCTACCATGCGGCCGCCTACAAACATGTACCCTTGCTCGAACATAATGAGGTGATCGGGGTCGAGAATAATGTCCTTGGCACCCTCATTCTTGCCGAAGCCGCCTTCAGCGCACGAATCGCGCGCTTCACCATGATTTCCACCGACAAGGCGGTTCGCCCTGAAAGCGTGATGGGGGCCAGCAAGCGTGCCGCCGAACTGACGATCCAGGCGCTTGCGGCCCGGCCGGAAAGTCGAACTCGGTTCGGAATCGTTCGCTTCGGCAATGTCCTCGATTCCTCGGGGTCGGTGGTCCAGCGGTTCCGAAGTCAGATCAGGCGCGGCGGCCCGGTTACCGTTACCCACGAGGAGGTAACCCGCTATTTCATGTCCATCCCGGAGGCGACCCAGCTGGTCCTTCAGGCCAGCGCCATGGCGGAGGGTGGCGAGGTCTTCGTCCTGGACATGGGCGAGCCGATCCGGATCGCCGAACTGGCCCGCAACATGATCACTCTTTCGGGGATGACCGTTCGTGACGAGGCCAACCCCGAAGGCGACGTAGAAATCGTCTTTGTCGGTCTTCGACCCGGCGAAAAGCTCCACGAGGAGTTGTTCGTCGGATCCGATTCGATCGAGACGGCTCATCCGCGAATCCGGATGGCGAGGGAGCTCTCCCCCAATCTTGCAATCCTGAATGACCAGATCGAAGCATTGTCGAGCGCCATCGCGGCCCGCGATCCGCTGAAGGTTCGAGAGATGCTTCGGACAATGATCGAGGCCGATCACACCCCGGGCGGCGACAACGTGACCCCCCTCCGGCCGGCCGAACGGGCCCAGCGATAATCCCTGCTGTGCCGAGCCCCCGGTCCGGAAAGGCCCGCGAGGCCCGTTCTATCGTCCTGGTCGTCAGCAATCTTGGCCTTGGTGGCGCTGAACGCCAGCTTTTCTATCTCGCTCACGGCCTGGCCCGAAGGGGCTGGAAGGTGACGGTGGCAA
Organism: uncultured Sphingosinicella sp.; assembly: GCA_964404245.1. Lineage (GTDB taxonomy): Bacteria > Pseudomonadota > Alphaproteobacteria > Sphingomonadales > Sphingomonadaceae > Allosphingosinicella. Next base: position 28,289 of record CAYOJN010000001.1, read on the forward strand.
TCATGATCCCATGGCTCGACCCGTCCTTTGCCGAGCCGCTTGCGAAGGCCGGCGCCCGGGTCGAGATCCTTCAGAACCAGGCGGCGGCTCGTCCGGCTCCCCTCCTTCGGGCCACGATCGCGCTCCGCCGACTGGTCAGAGCCGAGCGGCCTGCAGTGATGGTCGGCTTCATGCCTCACGGCGCCCTTCTCGCGAGGCTGATCGGGCGACTGGAAAAAGTGCCGAAGATCGTCACCTCACTTCGAAGCATCCAGTCGACCCATCGCTGGCACGATTGGCTGCTGGCGATGACCCGCGGTCTGGACGACGCCGTTGTCGCCAATTCCGCGATCGCGGCCGAGGCCCAGCTTCACGCAGGAGTCACGACCGACGCAAAGTCCACTCTGATCCCGAACGGCTTCGACCCTTCCCGAGTAGCGGGCACCGGGGAGGGGAAGGCGGAGTCAAGCTCGCTGTTCCAATGGCTCAACATCGCCGTCGTCCGTCATGAGAAGGACCATCAGTCACTCCTTCAAGCCGCCAGGCTGCTTCGCGAGCAGGGCCGCAGCTTTCATCTCGACATCTTGGGAACCGGGCCCCTGCTGGAGGAAATGCGGACGATGGCTGCGGGGCTGGATCTTGCCGGGACGGTCGAATTCCTGGGCCAGCGCAGCGACGTCTTCGACAGCATCGCAAGAGCGGATGCCTTCGTTCTTTCCTCACTCTGGGAAAGTCTTCCAAATGTCCTCATCGAAGCCCATGCCGGCGGGCTTCCGATCGTCTGCACCAGGGTCGGCGGCTGCGGCGAGATCGTCATAGAGGGAGTGTCGGGAGACATGGTCCAGCCGTCGGACCCGGAAGCCCTGGCAAGGGCGATGGCCAGGCTGATGGACCGGCCCGAAGCCGAACGCCGAGCCATGGGGGAGGCCGGGCGCGATCACGTGCTTTCGGCATTCTCGATGGAGCGAATGGTCGATAGATGGGAGACCCTGCTCAGCCAGTGAGACAGCAACCCCATCCAGGGGCTAAGGCGTGGTGGGGAGAGTCATTCAAAGGCAGTCGGGTCGGCAGGAAAATGGGCAGTTTCATCATCTCGCTGGACTGCGAAGGCAAATGGGGAATGGCCGACAATCTCCAGCCTTATCACCACCAGATGCTCACGGATCGCGCCTTGGCCAAAGCCTATGAGCGCCTCGTCGCCCTGTTCGCTCGCTATGAAATTCCCGCGACCTTCGCCTTCGTGATGGCTTTCACCCTCACCGCCGACCAGCGCCGCGACTTCGGGCTGCTCGTCGATCCCGACCGGGCCGAAGGCGATGCCTGGATGGCTCATTTCTGGACCGACATCCAGGCGGGCCGAACGGAAGGATGGTTCCAGCCTGATGCCCTGGACCTGGTCCAGGCCGATGGTCGCCATGAAATTGCCTGCCACGGCTTCTGCCATCGACCGATGGACGACCAATCTCTCTCGTCGGCACTGGCCCAGGCAGAACTGGAGGCTGCAGGCAAAGTCGCCAGTCTCAAGGGCGTCAACCTCAAGACCCTCGTCTTTCCCCGCAACCAGGTCGGCAATCTCGATTCGCTCCGTGGCGCCGGCTATATCGGTTTTCGCGAAAAGCTGGCGAGACCGAAGGGACTGGCCGGACGACTGGTTCGACTGACCGAGGAATATCATGTTCGGCCTTCTCTCCAGAAGTCGAAGAAAGCCGGCCCCAACGGGCTGACCCGGATCGCGCCCGGCTATTTCTTCAACTGGCGTTTCGGTGCCCGATCCCATGTCCCGGAAGGAATCACCTTTGCCCGCTGGAAGAGCCTGCTTGATCGCTCTGCTCGATCGGGCACCGCCGCCCATCTCTGGCTCCACCCCCATAATCTGATCACCGCCCCGTCGACCGGGTCCAGCCTTGAGCGGGTTCTGGCCTATGCGGCGAAACTGCGTGACCAGGGGCGGTTGACTGTCAGGACCCAGGTCGACCACTGCAAGGAGGTCGAAGCGGCGGCCTGACCCAAGTTGCGGGGATATTGCCAAGTCCGTAGGGAAGCGATCACAGCCATGCGCCGCCCGCTTCTTCGGTGAGCGAGAAGGAAGTATCTTGACCATCTTCGAACGGGTCTCTCCTTGCTAGGACGGCTCAGGCGCCGCGTCGGCCGGCTCCATCCCAATCACCACCGGATCGGGCGCGGCGCGCTCTGGGTCGGTCTGTTCGTCCTCGCTGCAAAGCTTTGCACGGCCTTGCGCGAAGTGGCGATTGCCTGGCGGTTCGGGATCAGCGGGATCGTCGACGCCTATCAGATCGCTTTCACCGTCGCGACCTGGCTGCCGATGGTGCTTGGCTCCGCCGCCACCGCCGTCTTCGTCCCCCGGTTGGTCGCGCTGGCACGAAAGCCGGAAGCCTATCGTGCCTTCGTCGACGAAGCGAACGGCCTTGTCTTGTGGACGGCTCTTGGTGTCGGGCTACTGACGGCCGCTGCGGCCTGGTTCATTGTGCCGCTGCTCGCCAACGGGCTTGGGCCCGAGATCGAACGGCGCTCAACCTTGATGGCGCTCCAGCTGAGCGGCGCAGCGACCTTCCTCTGGCTCAGCGCCTATCTGTCGACCCGGCTGCAGGCCAAGGAGCGGTTCGGCTACACCTTCCTTGAAGGCCTCCCTTCCCTCGGCGTCGCACTGCTCATCGTCGCCATGCCGGGAAGCGAAGAAAGACCGCTGGTGCTCGGGACCTGGCTGGGCGTTGTTGCACAGGCGGCCTGGCTCGTCAGGCTGACGACTCGAAGCGACGGCTTTCTGGGCGGTGCCGTGGCACGGCCGCTCGATCGGGAATGGCGCCTGCTTTACGCCTCGCTGATCATGATGGTCGGTGGGCAGCTGCTGGTCGCACTCACTCTGCCGATCGACCAGGCTTTCGCCAGTTCGCTGGGCGAAGGCTCGGTCGCAACCCTGGGCTATGCCGCAAGGGTGGTCGGCCTGGTGACGGCGCTCGGTACGGTGGTTCTTGCCCGGGCGGTCCTCCCGGTCGTCTCCTCCTCAATCTCCGAGGGTCAGATCGCCCTCGGAGCGCGCCAGTCACTCTACTGGGCAGTGCTGATGGGGTCGCTGGCTCTGATCGGAACGATCGTGGGCTGGCTGCTCTCGCCTGTCGCAGTTCGGTTGCTTTTCGAACGGGGCGCCTTCGACCGCGAAAGCACCCTTCTGGTCACGGAGGCGCTCCGCTACGGGCTTCTACAGCTTCCGCCCTACATTGCCGGGATCGTGCTCGTTCAATGGCTTTCCGCTGCCGGGCGTTACCCCACGATCATGTGGATCGCCGCTGCAGGACTGACCGCGAAGATCGCCAGCAACTTCCTCCTGGTCGACTCTTGGGGTGTTCCTGGAATCATGATAGCGACGGCGATCATGTACGCCGTCACGGCGGCCCTCATGCTCCTTCCAATCCTTGGCGCGATTCGAAGAACCGACGCCTCGGGACAGCCCGCCTCGCCCAGATAGATCCAAATAACTGGAACCCTCCCGATGCCTGAGCTTCCGTTTCGAAATGCTGCCCGGCTGGTCCGGAACTTCGCCTCCCCCAATCCGGACCGGCGCCTCGCCGCCCTCAACATACTGGGGCAATGGCTGATGGGCGATTATCGCCTGTCCTGGCAGCATATGGACTGGTGGCGGGACGCGGATTTCAATGCCTATCTCGAAAGGTTCGGAGAGCGCGGTGGATTCAACACCCACCGTCGATGGATGCTCTGGCAGCTGCTTCGAATGGTCGGCGACCTCGATGGCGACACGGCTGAATGCGGCGTGTTCGAGGGGGCATCGTCCTGGCTGATCTGCGCTGCCAATCGTCAGAGCAGGCCGGGACGCAAGCATCACCTGTTCGACAGTTTCGAAGGCCTCAGCCGGCCTGACGAGAAGGATGGAAGCTATTGGGAGCCAGGGGCGCTGGCACGCTCGGAGGCGATAGTTGAATCGAAGCTTGCTCCGTTCCTTGACGACCTCGTCTTCCACAAGGGCTGGATCCCGGAGCGCTTCGGCGATGTCAGTGATCGCGCCTTCGCCTTTGTCCATGTCGATGTGGACCTTCGCCAGCCCACCCTGGACAGCATCATCTTTTTCTATGACCGGCTCGTCCCGGGCGGAATCCTGCTCTGCGATGATTATGGATGCACTTCCTGCCCTGGCGCGACCTCCGCGCTGGACGAGTTTCTTGCCGACAAGCCCGAGAAGATGATCGCGCTCGACGCTGGCGGCGGGTTCTTCGTCAAGGGCCGGGCAACGACGGCGCCGCTCAGCACACTCGCCTCGATCGGCGGCTAGTCAGCCCGGAACATCGGGAGAAAAGGCTTGCCTCAGGCAGCAGCGCGGCTCGCACCGATCAGGTTCGCCTTTCCTGCGCCCGATCCGAGCCAGGACTGGAACATGAGCACGATCCAGAGCCGATATTGTTCGTTGACCTCGCCGCTCAGATGGGCTGCCCACATGGCCCTGATCGGCTCGGGCCGGAAATAGCCTTCGGCGACGAGCCGATCCTCGGCGAGAAGCTGCTCGGCCCAATCCTTGAGCGGGCCTCTCAGCCAGTCCCCGACCGGGATTCCGAAGCCCATTTTCGGCCGATCGATCAGGGCCCTCGGGACATGTCGATAAAGGACCTGGCGAAGAGCCCATTTCGTCTCTCCGTCCCGGATCTTGTAGTCCATCGGCAACCGCCAGGCGAATTCGACGACCCGATGATCGAGTAGCGGAACCCTGGTCTCCAGCGAATTGCGCATCGCGGCGCGGTCCACTTTCACCAGGATGTCGTCAGGGAGATAGGTGAGCAGGTCCACCACCATCATCCGCTCAATTTCCGACAGGCTCGTCATTGTCGGCATGTCCCGGGTCAGCACGGTCGGCGGCTCACTCCCCCCAATCACGATCGAAGCCGGATCGCGCCAGCTCGAGGCCAGGCCGTGATAGAGTTGGGCTGCGCTTGCGCTTGCGAGCACTCCGGCGCCCTTGTGGATCTTGTCGCCGGGAAGGGTCAGTCGGGCCGAGGCTGGAAGAATGGGATCCAGGGCCCCGGCAACGCGGTTCCAGCTTCGAGGTGAAAGACTGACCAGCCCGCGGGCGAGAGCGGCCCTCATCGGCCTCGGCACCCGCGACAGCCGTTTCCAGTAGCGCTCCGTGATCCGGTAGCGCTCATAGCCGCCGAACAACTCGTCCCCGGCATCGCCCGACAGCGACACGGTCACATGCCGGCGCGCCAGTTGCGAAACAAGGAAGGTGGGAATCTGGGATGAATCGGCGAACGGCTCGTCATACATGTCCGCAAGCTTCGGAATCACCCCCATCGCCTCGTCGGACGTGACGTAGAGCTCGACATGGTCGGTCCCGAGATGGGCAGCAACGGCCTTGGCGTGGACGGCTTCGTTATAGGCATCCTCGTGAAAGCCGATCGAAAAGGTCCGAACCGGCCGCGAAGACCGGGACTGCATCAGTGCAACCACCGTCGATGAATCGACTCCGCCGGAAAGGAAGGCGCCCAGCGGAACATCCGAGATCATCTGCTGGCCGATGGCCTTGCCGAGCAGGGCCTCGAGTTCGTCGACCACGTCGTCCGGGCCGAGTACAAGCGGGTCCCTGACGCCTTGTTCGGCGACTGAGCGGGCGGACCAGTAAGGTTCGATCCTGTAGTCCCCGGACTGCGAGTTGAGGGTCAGGATCGTGCCCGGCAGTAGCTTGAAGAGGTCATTATAGATGGTGTGAGGCGCGGGGACGTAACCGTGCCTCATGTAGAGCGCCAGAGCCTCGCGATTGACGCTGCCGTCGAAGGCGGGATGATGGGCAAGCGACTTGAGTTCGGATCCGAACAGGAACGTCTTCTGAACGCCCTGCCCCTGCCAGCCGAAATGGAGCGGCTTCTCGCCGACCCGGTCCCTGGCGAGGTGAAGCAGCCGCTCGGACCGGTCCCACAAGGCCAAAGCGAACATCCCGACGCTGCGCTCCAGGGCCTTTTCAAGGCCCCATCGCTCGATCGCCGCGAGCAGGGTCTCGGTATCCGAATGGCCGCGCCATTCCGGCGCTGCTCCGCATCCCTCGAGCTCCTGCCGGATTTCCAGATGATTGTAGATCTCGCCATTATAGATGATCGTCCAGCGGCCGCTCGCCGAGTGCATCGGCTGGTTTCCGGCGGTCGAAAGGTCGATGATCGCAAGGCGCCGGTGCCCGAAGGCAAGACGGGCGTCCGAATCGACCCAGATGTCGCCATGGTCCGGGCCACGATGGCTGATCGGCTTGATCATCGCCTCGACCAGCTTTTCGCCAGAGGCCGAGCCGGCCGACCAGGCGCCGCCAAGGAAGCCCGCAATTCCACACATAGTTTCGTCCGATCCCGAGCGGCGCGCGCCGCCATCCTTCTATCCTGGCCCTGGACGGTCCGGTCCGCGCCTGCTGCTGCCGACATAGTAAGCTTGATCGACCTCCGTGCCAACCGTCGCGGCCCTTGAGTTCGGGCGGCAAAGCGGGGAGAGCAGGATGATGTTGGCCACCGAAAGGAACAGAATGAACAGCGCGAAGCGCGTCGTTCTGCTCGGCTCATACGCGCCCTCGCTACTGAATTTTCGGGGCCCGCTCATTGCGGCCCTGGTCGCGCGCGGGCACCGGGTGTTCGCATTGGCTCCGAGGATGGAGCCGGAACTGGCCGAGGCGATCGAAAAACTCGGCGCCGAACCGGTGGAAGTCTCGCTCAGCCGCGGAAGTCTCAATCCCGCTTCGGCGGCTCGAACGGCAAGAGCCCTGGCCACGACCTTCCAGCAGCTTCAGCCCGACATCGTGATCGCCTACACGATCGGACCGATCACCCTTGCAGCCTCGGCTGCAAGAGCCGCCGGTGCGCGTTTCGTTCCGCTCATCACCGGCCTTGGCTATGCCTTTCTGGGCGGACTGAATCCAAAGCGCCTGTTCGTTCGCCTTGCAGCCATTCTCCTCTACCGGCGCGCCTTCGGGAAGGCCGAGCTGGTTCTGTTCCAGAATGAGGATGATCGAAGGGATTTCAGGCGGCTGCGGATCCTTCCAGACCGAGTGAGATCCGAGGTGATTGCCGGCTCGGGTGTGGACCTCGATCATTATGCCGCTCGCCCGCTTCCGGGAGCGCCCATCTTCCTGATGATCGCGAGATTCCTCAGGGACAAGGGCATTCGGGAATATGGCGAAGCCGCCGCACGGCTGAAGAAAAGCCATCCGAAGGCGCGCTTCCTTCTGGCCGGCTGGCTGGACCAATCACCGGACGCGATCGACGAGGCCCAGCTGAGTTCAATCGCAGCCGGGGGAGTCGAGCTGCTCGGCCGGCTCGACGATGTGCGGCCAGCCATCGCTTCGGCGGAAATCTATGTTCTCCCTTCCTATCGCGAAGGAACGCCGCGTTCGGTTCTTGAGGCGATGGCGATGGGAAGGCCGATCATCACCAGCGATTCGCCCGGCTGCAGGGAAACGGTCATCGACGGAGAGAATGGTTTCCTCGTTACCGCCCGCGATGCACAATCCCTCCACGACGCGATGCGCCGTTTCATCGAGGAACCGGGGCTTGCCGAGGCGATGGGAAAGGCTTCGCGTCGCCTCGCCGAGGAGAAATATGATGTCCACAAGGTCAATCGAGCGATTCTCGGCCATGTCGGTCTTTGACGGCAAGCGACTGTTCGACCTGGCTGTCGCAGGTTCGGCTCTGGTCCTGCTCTCGCCGGTCCTGCTGATCGTTTCCGCCGCTGTCCTCATCGCCCTTGGACGACCGGTCATCTTCGGTCAGCTTCGCCCCGGGCTTGGCGGAAAGCCCTTCAGGCTGCTCAAGTTCCGGACCATGACCAACGCCAGGGACGATTCCGGCCGGCCTCTTGCGGACGAAAGCCGCCTGACCGGCTTCGGCCGCTTCCTTCGCTCTACAAGCCTCGATGAACTGCCGGAATTGTGGAATGTGGTTCGCGGCGACATGAGCCTGGTCGGCCCGCGCCCGCTGCTGGTCCAGTATCTCGAACGCTACAGTCCGGAGCAGGCTCGAAGACATGAGGTCCGGCCGGGCCTGACCGGCTGGGCCCAGGTCAATGGTCGCAATTCGCTGGGCTGGCCCGAAAGGCTGACAATGGATGTCTGGTATGTCGATCACCGGACCTTTTGGCTCGACCTGAAAATATTGGTCCTGACCGTGAAGGCCGTTTTCAGCCGCGACGGGATCAACTCGGAAGGGTCCGCGACGATGCATGAATTCATGGGCAATGAGGCAAGCGGTCAGGGTCAGGCCGATGAGTGAACACTATGGGTCGATCCGGATTCTCGGCGCGGGCGGGCATGCCGCCGTTGCGGCTGATTCCTGGCAGCAGGCCGGCGGTACGATCATCGCTTATCATTCCGATACCCCTTCGAAGGGCCTTCGGACCGCAGGGCCGCTTGCGGTGGCCCTGGAATCAGGGGACCCCTTGCATATCGCGATCGGGAGCAATGCAATCCGTCGGGAATGGGCCGGAAAGGCGCCGAATGGGCAGTTTCCGGTCGTCCGCCACCCGGCCTCGATCGCAAGTCCGGACGCCCTGGTCGGCTCGGGCAGCCTGGTCTGTGCAGCAGCCATTCTTCAGCCGCGATGCCGGATCGGCCGCCACTCGATCATCAATACGGCGGCGCTCGTCGAACATGATTGCGAGATCGGCGATTTCGTCCACATCGCCCCTGGTGTTCGACTAGCCGGCGGAGTGACGGTCGAGGACGGCGCTTTCATCGGTATTGGAGCGGTCGCCATTCCAGGCATCCGGATTGGTGCCGGGGCGGTGATCGGTGCCGGTTCGGTGATCATCAGGGACGTCGAACCAGGCGCGAAAATGGCGGGCAACCCTGGCCGTTGTCTGGATTGACCCGGCGCCGAGTTCAGGCCGGGTCAAGCCGGGGCGACGCAGGAGCAGTCCGATGACCATTCCCGCGATGAGCCGCCGCCATTTCGTCAACGGCCTGATGCTGATGCCGCTCATAGGTTGCAGTCCGGCGGCGAATGCCCTTCAGGCTTCAGGCCCGACCCTGAACGTCGTCGAAGCCTTCGGCTTCGTTCCCGATGGCAGAACCGACAATCATGATGCATTTCTGCGCTGGGCTCGCCATGTCAACGGATCGCGTGGCGGTTCCTATCGCTTTCCGCCCGGGACCTATGCCGTCCATCGCTATCGCAACGGACCGACCGGATCACCTGCTCCGGGCGGTGCCCAGCTGCCGGAGGTGAGGAATGCGAGCGGCCTCGAAATCTTCGGCGAAGGGGCTCGGATCGACCTGAACGGCAATTTCCATCGATCGGCGCGGACTGGACGAAATGGCAGGCCCGTCGGTGCCGAGGTGGCCACCTTCATGCCGTTCGTTCTCTCCGATTGCCGGGACGTTCGCATTCGCGGCTTCGAAATCGATGGCGGAGTCCGCGCCATGAGCCGCGATTCCGACGTTGCCGAAGCCTACTCCCACCTCATCGCCCTGCATGGCTGCACGAATGTCCTGCTGGAGCATCTCCATCTCCACCATTCGCAGACCGATGCGATCTACCTTGCGGCGAGCCATCATCACGCCGCGGCAAGGGCTTGCCGGAATATCGTCCTGCGCAATGTCCGCTGCCTGAACAATGGCCGGGGTGGGCTCGGAATCATCCAGGCCCTGGGAGTCAGCTCGACCGACTGCGAATTCAGCGGCAGTGGGACCGACCTTGGCAGCTATGAAGGTCATTCGCCGCGTTTCGGAGTGACGGTCGAACCCGATTATTCGCCCCCTGTGGTCGACGTTCGATCGGGAGACGTCAGTTTCCACGGATGCGAGTTTCACGGCAATGGGACCGCCTTTGCGGGAGTCTATCCTGACCGGGTGCAAGGCCACTTTCGGCTGATCGACTGCCGGTCGAGCAACACTCAGGGGTCCAATTTCCCGATCATGATCAACTGGCCCGGTGCACTGATCGAAGGCGGGGTCCATGACGGGGGAAAGGGGACGATCTGGACGTCATGGGACGGGCCCGGGGGCGGGGAACTCACGATCCGCAATTGCGAGATCCGGACCTCGGCACCCTATGGCCTGTTCCACGCCCACCCCGGCAATATCGTTCACCTCGATAATGTCCGGATTCTGGGTCAGCATCGAACGGCCGCCGAAACCGGTTGGGTCCTGGCCCTCCAGGGAAACCCTGGCGGTGGGCGCCGGAACAGCCTCCGCAATTGCGAGCTGTTCATACCCGCGGCGCGCAAGAATCGGGCCGCGCCTTACGATTATGAAGTCAGCTTCTACCACACGCTTTCGGAAGGAAATCGGTTCCTGACCGACCTGCCGGCGCGATCGGGCGAGCATTTCTGCACCGAATATGGCCCAGGGGCAGTCGCCAGCAGCGACGTTTATAGTGGAACTGCACGCGGCCCCGGCGACAGCTTCCGGCCTTCGCATGGCTCGGCTCACGATAGCCGCCGCCCCTTCAGCCACCATTAGAGCCTCGATGAAAAGCCTTGTTCGCCCCTCCCGGAGGGGCGAAAAGCCTGGCTTGAGGTGATCGACGGATGAACCTGCACTACGATCTCGTTCCCTATTCGGAGGAAATCAGGGACGCCTATGTCGAGCTCCTGCCCGAACAGGAGCTGGACGTCGCCCGCGGCAAACTGGAATGGAAGTTCCGTGATTCGCCCAAGGGGTCGGGGATGGTCGCGGTCGCCCGCGACGGAAAGCGTATTTTGGGCCTCAATGGTTTCATGAGCGCGCCTTTCGTCGTGGATGGCCGAAAGACGATCGGTTTCCAGTCTATGGACACGATCGTCAGCCCACAGGCCCGCGGCCAGGGTGTTTTCAGCCGTCTTCTGAACGTCTTCTATGAGCGCGCCGACGCCTCACTCATCTATGGCTTTCCCAACGCCAATTCGTCCCCTGCCTTCTTCGGAAAGCTCGGCTGGACCCGCTTCGATCAGGTCCCGATGCTGTTCCGGCCACTCCGGACCGGTTTCCTTGCCCGGCGCTTCGCGCGTTTCCTGCCCGATATCCGAGTACCGCTCACCAGCAAGCGGATGCCCGGTGCACGGACGATCCAGCGCTTCGACGAGGATTCGACCAGGGCGTGGCACGCATTTTCCGCCGGGATCCGATGCGCCGTTGATCGGGATTGCGACTTCCTCAACTGGCGGCTGGCCGACCATCCCTCCGAAACCTATTCGATCCTGGCCGCTGACGGGGCTTTCGTGGCAAGCAATGTCGCCGACAAGCATGGCGCCAGGATCGGCTATCTGATGGAAGCGATCGGTCCGAATTCGGTGCTTCCGGGACTGATCGGCGAGGCGCTTCACCGCCTCCGCAACGATGGGGCGGAACTCGCTCTGGCCTGGTGTCTTCCCGGTTCGCCCAATTATCGCGCCTATCGCCGGGCCGGTTTCTATCCCTTCCCGACTCGCCTCCGGCCGATCATGCTCAATTTCGGAGCGCGTCCGATCAGAGGCGATCCAGACGTGATCACCGATCCGAAAAGCTGGTATATCAGCTACCTGGATTCGGATACGGCCTGACCTTGACCGTCCCAAGCCGCCAAGTCGGGCTTCCGCTGAACCGTTCCACGACCCTGCAGGCGCGACCCCGTTGAAGATCATCCTCCTCATTCGTTCGCTCGACGTCGGTGGAGCCGAGCGTCAGCTCGTCGAACTCGCCAAGGGGCTCGCCGGACGCGGGCACGAAGTGAAGGTCGCGCTCTTTTATGCTGGCGGGCCGCTTCATTCCGAATTGAAGGAGTCGGGGATCAGCACGGTCGACCTCGCCAAGAAGGGACGCTGGGACATCCTGTCGTTCGTCGGGAAACTTCTCCGTCTGATTCGAAGCGATTGCCCCGACATTCTCTACTGCTTCATGGGAACGCCCAATACGTTGGGTGCTTTCTTGAAGCCGTTGATCGGCCGGACCAGGCTCGTCTGGGGGGTTCGCGCGTCCGACATGGACCTTGCCCGCTATGACCGCCTGGGCGACTATGCCTATCGGGTTGAATGCCGGCTTTCGCGCTTCGCCGATCTCATCATCGCCAATTCACGGGCCGGGGTCGAGCATGCGGTCAGGAACGGCTTTCCACGCGAACGAATGCAGATTGTTCCAAACGGGATCGATACCGCGCGATTCCGGCCTGACCCGGCCTTGAGATCCAGGTCCCGCCAGGCGTTCGGCCTGAAGACGGGAGAGCTGGCGATCGGGGTTCTTGCCCGGATCGATCCGATGAAGGATTATCCGAACTTCCTGCGGGCCGCTGCCCTGCTTTCCGTCCGCCATCGGAATCTTCGCTTTCTCTGTATCGGCGGAGGATCGGACGAGCAGGTTCGGGCGCTCGGTAATCTCGCCAGGGAATTGGGAATCGAGAGCGTCCTGCAGATTACTGGCCTCCAGGAGCCGGTGACTGCGCTCAATGCACTCGATATCAGCTGCTCCTCCTCCTCCAGCGAAGGCTTTTCGAACGCGGTCGGAGAAGCCATGGCGTGCGGTGTACCCTGCGTCGTCACCGACGTGGGCGATTCCGCCCTTATCATCGGCGACTCCGGGATCCTCGTTCCGGCGAGCGATCCGGAAGCCCTGGCCAGCGGGCTGGAAAGGATGATGGACCGGATCGGCGCGGAAGCTTCCGCCTCATGCAGGTCCAGGATCGAAAAGAATTTCTCGATAGCCGCGATGGTCGACCGGACCCTTGCCCTGTTCGGGGAGGCGCTCTCCGGGCCCGACCGCGCCAGGGGTTGATCGGCTCCGCTCGCCCTTTCGATGTCACGCTTCGTCGCCATCGCTTTGCGGTTCCGCCAAGGTGGATTAAAGAAAAGGTGGCGGTCGTGTGGCCGCTATTAACATTGAAATTATGAAACTTCTCGCTCGCGCCCTGCGTTTGCGCTCCAAATAGTTTGAAGGAGCCGAAGTATGGCGACGAACGTCCTAGAAGCCCGTGGAGGCAGCCTGGTACCGCCCCTGGCCCAGCGCGGCTATCATATCGTCTACCGTGATCATGAAACCAATTACTGCCCGGGTTGCGGGCGGACCCACTGGTATATCGGCCGGGTGATGGCCGAATGCGCTTTCTGCGCGACCGCCCTTCCGCTGGAGAGCGCTCCACTGGTTGCGGGTGGCCAGATCGTTCGAACGGTCCGTCGCTATCCGGTGACAACGGATGATCATGCCTATGCGGCGTGAAGCCAACCCATTGCCGCGACCGCGGCAGTTCCGCCCCGACTGCGCTTGAGGTGCTGACGAGACAGGAGAGGCGGTAGGCGCCCGTCGGACAACCGGCGGGCGCCTTTTTCTTCGTGGGCGGCGCTCGTTAACCGCTTCTTGGAAGCGCATCAGTATCGAAGGCGAATGTCGCCTGCTGGTTCTCTGGCTCTTGCTGCGCTCGTTATCGCGGCCACTGTGCTGGTTGCACCGATGCTCGGGCCGGGGCCCCGGACTCATCCCGTTGACGCGGACCCGACTGCGGAAGTTACGGAGACGAGGAAGAGGACGGCCGGGAATGGCCTTGCCAGCAGGGAGCTTGAGCGCTCTTCCGATGGCCGCTTTCACGCTTGGGTTCGAGTCAACGGTATCGAGATACGATTCCTGGTCGACACGGGAGCCAGTCTCGTGGCCCTGACATCCGCTGATGCTCGCAAGGTCGGCCTTGCTCCCGGGAAGGCGCGGTCGAAGGCCATGACCGCGGGCGGCGAGATCGAGATTGCGCCAGTGACGATCGAGCGCCTCGCGATCGGCCCGATCACCGCGGACAAGGTGGATGCAGCGATCGTCGAGGAGCTTCCGGTTTCGCTGCTCGGCCAGTCGTTCCTCGATCGACTGGAAAGCGTCCGGATCGAGGGCGATCGAATGATTTTGCGCTAGCGGCTTTCGCTTTCGCTCATCCGCCGGACCGGTACGTTGACGTTGCACAGATCCACTCCGCCTGCCGGCCGGTTGAAGAAATCGCCGCCGCGATTGGCGCGTCCGGTGACATAGAGAGTGAAGGCTTCGCTGTCGGAGCGCATGACCTGGAATCGGGGCCGCTCTGCAGCGGGAAGCTGGGACGCGAGCCGGACATGAGCAATCGGGACCGGCCTTTCGGCCTTCGTCTCGTCGTAAAAGCCGAGCGTCCCGGTCCCCCGCGGGCGTGCCGAGAGATGCGCAAGACCGTCGATGACACGGCCGACGGTGGCGATATTGCGATCGAGATGGCGAGGGGCATGGCCAATGACTGCATAGAGCTCGCCGCCGGTCCCGGTATCAGGCGCCAGGTCCCGGCCTACCCCTACCGCGCCATAGCAATGGGTGAGCCAGGCCTCGCCACGTTCAGGGTCGTAAGCGACAGGCCAACCGTCGACGTGACCGACCATGGGCGCATAACTGTCCGGAAAGCCGAGCGGCCGGATCGACAATCCCTGGAGCGGGCGTTCATATTCGGCCGGTGGCGAAGCGACGACGCCCGACGGCAGCGGCCGGTCCCCCTCATTATTGCCCCATTGGGCGACGTAATTCTCCTGAAGCCGGTAGACGCTCGCGCCGTCCCACCAGCCGCCGCGAGCCAATGCCCGGATATTCGCTACATGGACGGGGGCGAAAGCCGGTGCCAGTTCCACGAAGACCTTGCCGCCATCTTGAAGGGTCAGCACGAGAAGATTGTCCGACTCGATCTCGCGCCAGTCCGAAAGCGCCGAATCGGCGACGACCTGCGAAGGCTCGGCAGCGCCCTCGACGGGTGCCGGGCGCCAGAAGGTGTAGCGGGAGGAGGGCTCGACCGCCGTTTCCCGGGCTGGCGTCGAAGCACATCCGACAAGGAGGAGGGCGGCGAATAGGGCGAAGCGCATGATCAATCCCCTTGTTGACGGGCCATCCTTCTCCCGCGAGCAGGCCGCAATCAAGGCCTGCTTTCCATGGTATTCAGCGGCGGATCTCCCTGATCGAGTCGCCGGCAACCATGAACAACCGGGTCGGATCGCCAGCAGCGATGACGAGCGGCCGCCTGGAGACGAGCGAGAGGAAGACATGAATCTCGGTCGGCAGCGGATCGAGCAGATGGGTGACCGCAATGGGTCCCGCCTGCGCGCCGTCGGGAACTTCGCCGATTTCGACGTTCAGGCAGCCATGGCTGAAGGCGCGCGATTCGGTAACCTCGCCTTCGGAGTCCACCGTCGATCGGTAGTGGCCGCCAAGCGGAACCTGGGCCGGCGATTCCTGGGCGCTGATCCGATAGACGAATACGGGTTCTTCAGGCGAAGCCGGCGGGACTGCGAGAACGTTGAACGGCTGGCCGGTACAGGCGCGCCGATCCTCCGATTCCGATGCGTCGGTCGCGGCTGCCATTCGCAGCGCCAGGCCGGTCAGCGGCGGTTTGTCGTCAGTCAGGAAGGTTTCACGCGAAACGCCGCGACCACCCAATATCCTCGACCGGTAGACGGCGACCGGGCCCTCGTCCTTTTCAGTATAGAAGGTCACGGCCATCGCATTGCCTTCCGGCTCAGCGACCCAGCCGGCGATCCCGGCGCCTTCGGGATCGGCCACCCTGCTCAGCATGTCCTGGGTTGCAAGCGACCCTGCCCGAGCGAGGGCAAAAAGCTGCCGCCCGCGCGCAACCGCCTGTTCCATACGACTTCGCTCCTCGCGGCTGAGCGGCGGCGGGGCAGCGGCCGGGCCAGCCGAAGAAGCCGGGGCAGGGGCGACGTCCGCTTCCGACGGTTCAGAATCGGCCTCCAGCCTTGGCGAAGCCGGGTCGTCCTCGGGTACGGCCGCAGCCCCTTCGGCTTCGGGTTCGGCAACGTCCCGTTCCTCGGCAGACGGCGAATCGCTCAGATCGTCCAGAGCGTCGGAAAGACCGGAAAGCCCACTCTCTTCACTCTCCTGCAATTCTGGAGCGTCGTCGGCTGGCGGCTGTGCGAAGGCAATGGCGGCAAGAGCCGCAACGGCGGCTCCGAGGCAATATCTGGTGAGACTCATGGCGGCAGTCTTCCTTCGAGTGGATGGCCATGGGATGAACGCCATGGACCTTGCCTTCAATCCGGTCAGACCAGAAGCTTGCGCGCCTGAGCGATCCGGGCGTCTTCATCGTCCACTCGAGGCGGAACTTCCAGGCCGCGCCGGACGGCGGGCCTGGAGGCGATCACGTCCATCCAGCGCTTCAGGTGATCGAGGCCGTCAATGCTCACTTCCGGCCAGTCATGGATCCTCGCCCAGCAGAAATTGGCAATATCGGCAATCGAAAAGTCGCCGGCCAGATATTCATGATCGGCGAGATGGCGGTCGAGTACCTCCAGCAGGCGCCGGCTCTCCCGCTGGTAGCGTTCGATCGCAGCCGGCAGTCGTTCCGGGAAATAGCGAGTGAAGACATTGGCCTGGCCCATCATCGGACCAAGGCCTCCCATCTGGAACATCAGCCACTGGACGACCCGGCTTCGACCCTTTTCATCGTCCGGAATGAGCCTGGCCTGTCGTTCAGCCAGATAAAGCATGATGGCTCCGCTCTCGAAGATTGCAAAATCCTCATTGCCTCGGTCGACGATGGCCGGGATTCGCCCATTCGGATTGAGCTTCAGGAATCCCGGTTTCTTCTGCTCGCCAGCGGCGAGGTCGATCGAATGGACCCGATAGGGCAGCTCGAGTTCCTCGAGCGTGACCGAGACCTTGTGCCCGTTGGGGGTGGCGGCGGTGTAGAGATCGATCATCCGGAGTCCCTTTTCATCACCCTGGCCGGATCGCTGGCGACCGGCTGTGAGTCAATCGCCGATGCGGCGAGCCTGGCGGCCGCCCCCACCAGTTGCGACCCGAACCCGCCCGGATCGGGGCAATAGGAATTTTGTAAACCTTCGCTGTCATTCTGGCCCGGCCATGGGGAGGGTGAGGTGATATGGCGAGTCGTGCAGTCGAACAGGAGCAGGTCGAGCGGGCGATGTCGTCGCCCCACTTCGTCGAGAAAAGGGCGGACACGCGTCATGAGGGCCTCGTCGAACAGGCCACCTTGCGCTTCCGGTCGCAGATCCTTCGAGTCGCGGTCGTGAACATCTCGAGCCGCGGCACCATGATCGAGAGCGAAATCTTGCCGCGCCTCGGTGAAAGCGTGACCATCCGCTTCGACGGTTGCAGCCCGCTCTACGCCTTTGTCCGATGGAGCCGCGACGGCCGGATCGGCCTCAATTTCGGGTGTGAGTTGACCATCGGCTGATCTGCCGGACACGCCGGCAGATCACTCGCCCGATGATCAATCCTCCCAGAAATAAGGCTGGCGCTGGCGATTGCCGGTGA
>CAYOJN010000002.1:0-10059 GCA_964404245.1 uncultured Sphingosinicella sp.
GGAGAGCGCTGCAATCGCACTGCAGAGGTCAGGGGTTCGATTCCCCTCGGCTCCACCAATTTCCTTGAAGCTTTCGACGGACGTGCTCCGCTGCGACAAGGTCCTGGACGATGCTTCCAAGCGACTTGTACAAGGTCACGTCCGACCGGCTGATCCGCCCCTCCAGACGACCGGCAAAGACCTCGCCAATCTCCCCGACCACATGATCCTCGTTGATCAGCCCGGCACTGCGAGCGTTCAGATATTCCGCGCCCTGGGCGAGCACGCCTTCGCGATGGTCGGCAATCATTCGCGCGCGCGCAACCAGCGCGTTCTCGATTTCCGAAGGTCCGGCCCGGCTCGAGCCCACGGCGTTGATGTGAGCGCCATCTTCCACCCAGTGGCTGGCCAGTATCGGTTCATCGGCACCGGTCACTGTGCAGATGATGTCCGCGTCGGCGACGGACTGCTCGACGGTCGCCTTCGCTTCGGCCCGGAATCCGCTCTGCTGAAGCCGATCCGCCACAGTCTCTGCCCTAGCCGCGGACCGGCCCCAGATTGTCACCAGTTCGATCGGGCGTATCCGGCTGATCGCCTCGACGTGTCGGAGCGCCTGCTCCCCGGTTCCGAGCACGGCAAGGCGCCGGGAATCGCTTCGGGAGAGGGCATCGGTTGCAGCAGCAGTGGCTGCCGCCGTCCTGATGGCGGTGATCTCGCCGGCATCGACGATCGCGGCGAGCTCGCCGCCTTCAGGATCGAACAACGCGACGATGCCCTGGTGCGATCGTCCGCCTTCGGCGACTTTCCCCGGAAAGACGCTGACCAGCTTCGCCCCGAAGGTGCCGCTCTCCAGCATCGCTCCGGGCATGACACCGAAAGCGCGCCCTTTCGGAAGGTCGATGATTTGACGGAGCATCTGCCGGGTCCCGCCCACTGAGAGCTGGACCATCGCCTCGCGCATCAGCGGGATGCATTCCTCGTAAGGAAGCAATCGCGCGACCTCCTCGGCAGAAATGAAAAACGGCGGCGTCACCGTTCTTCGGCTTCCGCACCGACCAGGAAGGGCCGGAACAGCCGGATCAGGATCATCCCGTTCAGGAGCATCAGGACGCCGTAGATATTCTGGGTCACCGCAAGCTCGAGATTGTCGAGGACGGTGAGGGTAAGAAAGATTGCAAGGGTGACGTTCTGGACTCCGATCTCGATGGAGAGGGTCATTGAATCGCGGCGGCCGACGCCGATCGATCGGCCGATCGCCAGCCCGGCACCGATTCCCAGGAGGTTGAGCAGCCACAAGGGTGGGCCTGCAGATGCAAGGTTCCGAAGCACCATGTCCAGGCTGACCGCCACCGAAAGCGCGATGACTGCAACGAGGATGATGAAGGCCGTGGGCCGGAGCCAGACGGTCATTCGCTCGGCGAGTCGTGGGCGGAAATGGCCGAGCAGCATTCCGGCGCCGACCGGGAGAACGGTCAGAGTGACGAGCTGGAGCATTGTTCCCGGAACCGACAGGACCGGCACCGCGCCCTGGCCGGACAGGAAGTGATCGAGACCCCAGGAGAGAAGAAAAGGAATCGAAAGAACGGTCACGAGACTGCTCAGCGCGGTCAGGACGATTGCAAGCGCGACATTTCCCCGGCCGACGAAGGTCAGGGCATTGGAGGTCGTCCCGGCCGGGCAGATGGAGACGATGAACAGGCCGAGCGCGATCTCCGGTGAGAGATCCAGGATCCAGCCGATGGCGAGCGCAAGCAGTGGAAGGGCTATGAGCTGGCCAAGGAGCCCCGCGGCGACAAGGCGCTTGTTCCCAAGGACGAGGCCGAAGTCGGGAAGCCGGAGAGTCAGTCCCATGCTGAACATGATCAGCATCAGGCCGACCGGAACCAGCATCTGGAACGAGGCGATGGCGCCGTCGGTCACGCCCCCCACACCCGGCGGGCATGGTTGATGAAGTTGAGGCCCATGACCTTCTCGATCCGGCCTGCCGGATGCTTTCGTCGTTCGAGCAGGGCGATCAGTTTTCGGAACTGGTCCGGTCCGCTCAGGTCCTCGACGAATGGGAGGGTGTCGGGATTTTCGCCGGCGGCGCCGATCCCGGCCGCACGGCGTTCGGCTATCTCCTGTCGGACCCGGGCCCGATAGGTCTCCATGTCGTCGACGCCGGTGGTTCCGCCATCCGTGCCGATTCCGACATGGTCTTCCCCGCAAATCTTCACCGCATGCTCGATATGGGCGACGACATCCTCGGCACTGGCGACGCTGTCGGGGCTGAGGAAGGGCATGAAATAGATGCCGATGAAGCCGCCACTCTGGGCCACGGCCCGAAGTTCTGAATCGGTCTTGTTGCGCGGAAGATCGGTCAGTGCCCGGCAGCCGGTATGGTTGATCGATATCGGCTGGCTGGAATGACTCGCCGCCTCAAGGCAGGTGCGCTCGCCGCTATGCGACAGGTCGACGATGATCCGGTTGTGGTTGAGCCGCTCGACGACTTCCCGGCCGAGCGGGGTGAGGCCGCGATTGCCAGGCGCCATCGATCCGTCGCCAAGCCTGTTTGCAGGATTGTAGGTGAGCTGGATGATCCTGACCCCAAGATCAGCGAAAATGTCGGCCCGGGTAGGGTCCTGCTCCATCATCGCTGCATTCTGAAAGCCGAAAATGACGCCGATCTTCCCTTCCCGCTTCGAACGGAGGATGTCGGCGGCGGAAAGAACCTTGGTCAGATGATCGGGATGATGACGAAGTCGCGCTTCCCAGGCGCCGATTTCCCGGACCGTATGTTCGAACGGGTCACTGTCGCCGGCGACATAGCCAAGGGTCACGTTCACCGCTGTCATTCCGGACGCCTGGGCATCGTCCAGCACCCTGGCCTCAAGAGGCCGGCGTTGCGTGCCCTGGATTGCGCCGGACCGGCGGGGCGCATTGGGATTTCCGAAGCCGCCAAGGGCATTGACGATGATCGGATCGGAGGGGACCTGACGGGCTTCGGAACCGAGGGCCGGGGAAGCCAGTGCGCCGGCACCGGCCATTGCAAGGAAGGTTCGGCGGTCGGGGTACAACGGATCAGTCATTCACTTCCTCCGGGGTGATTGGACGATAGTCCGACCGGTCGTGCCGCCTTCCCCTTTTGACTGTGAACAGGGTCGAGCGCAGGTTGGAGATATCCTCCAGCGGATCCGCCGAAAGGATGAGGAGATTGGCGAGCTTGCCCGGCACGATCGTGCCCATCTGGTCCTGCTCGCGGATCGTCATTGCGCCGATCTCGGTGGCCGAGCGGATCGCCTGGGCGGGAGTGAAGCCGGCGCGTTCGACCAGAAGCTCGAGCTCCTCGATCAGCGCCGGCCAGCCCTTGTCGACACCCGTGAAGCCATCGGTCCCGGCCGAGACCAGGACACCGGCACGACGCGCCTGGTCGGTAAGCCGGGCAGCGAGATCGAGCGTGCAATGATAGGGCCGGCCGCCCGGAGCCGCCGCCCTCCTGTCCATCTCCGCATAAACCCGAAGGGTGGCATCGAGGATGGTCCCACGTTCCTGCATCTGGCGAAACAGGTCGGTCATGACCGGATTGTCGCCACCTTCGAAGGCCGGATAATCCACCGCAAATCGATCCTGATAGCTCTTCGGAGCAGGGTCGGAGAGCTGGTAGGCCAGATAGCAGGTGTGCGACACGATGTCCGGACCTGCGGCGATCACATCTGCCGGCTTCGTCGGGAACACCATGCCGTGGACCCAGGCAGGGAAGTCCTGGCGGTGCGCTTCCTCGATCAATGCCCGGACGAGGTGAGGAGGCAGGTTGGCGTAGATCTTCAGGCCCGTCGCCCCGGTTCCACGTGCCCGGGCGATGGCGAGGCGAATGTCCGTCCCGTCATCGATGGATTGTGCCCAGGGCGTCTCGCCAGGTGTCCAGCCGGCACTGATCGCCTGGGTGCGCGGATCCTCGAAGAAGCTTGGGCCGGCGGCGAGGGCCGCGAAATAGAGATCGGGGCCCTTTATCTCGCCGGTCAGCGATGCCCGGCCAAGCTCGGCGATCGAGCGGAGATCGTCGGCCATGATCCTGACCGCGGTAATCCCGCTGTGGATGTCACGGCGCATCTGCGCCTCGGCTGCTTTTCGGTTCGGCGGCGTTGCGAGATGCTGATGATTGTCGATCAATCCCGGCAGGAGATAGCGGCCTTCGAGGTCGACCAGTTCGGCGCCGGCAAGATGCCTGTCTTCAATCGCCCCGCTTTCGATGACGGCTTCGATTCGTTCGCCCTTCGTGATCACGGCCATGCCCGGACGGGCCGGCCCGCCGGTGCCATCGATCAGGGTCACGCCGCTATAGATTATCCGCTTCTCCTCGGGCGGTGGAGCGAAGGGTGTCCGGCCGGGCGGAGTGCCGGTGACGGCGCAGGCGGCGAGAAGAAAGGAAAGACAGAGCGCGGAAAGGGATCGGATCATTACGGATGGGTAGCATTCATGCCCGGCCGGGCAAGACCGCAATCTCCCTGTGCCGGGCGCGCCCCGGCCCGAAGCAGCAGTATCCCGCGCTTCCAAAGGGTCGGGACAGGCTCTAGCAGGACCCCATGTCGGACCTTCCTGAACCGATGCCCGCCGCGACTCTGGTGCTGATGCGCGAAGTGGAAGACGGGCCGCCGGAACTGCTGATGACGGAGCGGACCGGGCAGATGGCCTTCGCTGCCGGCGCCCTCGTCTTTCCCGGTGGCCGGATCGACGAGGCGGACCGCGAAGCCGCTTCGCTCTTTCCGGCGGTGGAGGCCGCCGCCGCCCGCCTCGCTGCGATCCGGGAGACGATCGAAGAGACCGGGATCGCTCCGGCCGTGTCGCCGCCCGCGCAGGCGGCCGCCTTTGTCCCGCAGCTGATTGCCGGCCTCGAAGAGGGAATGGCGCTTCTCCCCTTGCTCGACCGGTTCGGGCTCACCGTTGATCCGGCAGAGCTTACCCCCTTCGCTCGCTGGTGTCCCAATTTCCGCGAGACCCGGCGCTTCGACACGCTCTTCTATCTCGCCGAGGCCCCGGCCGAGGCTTCCGAGCCGATCGCTGCCGAGGCCGAGGCGGTACGCGCCTTCTGGGCCAGCGCCCACTCCATCCTTGCCGATCTCGAGACCGGCCGGGCGCATGCCATCTTCCCGACCCGGCGCAACCTGGAACGGCTGGCGCTTTTCTCGTCGATTGCCGAGGCGCGTTCCGATGCGGCCCGCCACCCGGTCAGCCAGATCACCCCCTGGGTGGAGGATCGTGACGGTCGTCCTCATGTCTGCATCCCGGAGGGAATCGGCTATCCGGTGACGTCGGAGCCACTGGAAACCGCCCGCAGGCGTTGAGCGCAGCATGAAGCGCCTCCGTCGAGCACTGATCCTCCTTATCTTTCTGGGCCTGGTCGCCCTTGCTGGCCTGCTCCTCTACGGCCATGCGCGAAACCATCCCGAGGATCTGCCCTGGACCAAGCTTGATCTCAGCCGACCGATCGGCGCCTTTACCGGCCGAAAGCTGGCCGACCTCGCCGGCGAGGGGGAACGCTGCCAGGTGCTTCTGGACCGGGCCGGGATCGAGTACGAGGCTTTGCCGCCGCGATCTGGCGAGGGGCAATGTGGCTATCGGAATGCAGTGAGGTTCGGGCCGGATGGCGCCTTGCGGATCCGCTACCGGCCCAGCGGTCTCGGTACCAGCTGTGCCGTCGCAGCCGGGCTCGCGCTGTGGGAATGGCATGTCGTCCAGCCGGCCGCGGTCCGCCATTTCGGCCAGCCGGTCGAAACCATCGACCATTTCGGAAGCTATAGCTGCCGCCGCGTCTATGGCCGGGATGAGGGCGCCTGGAGCGAACATTCCACTGCCAATGCGGTCGACATTGCCGGCTTTCGCCTCGACGACGGGACCCGGATCAGGGTCATCAGCGACTGGGACGGGCAAGGCGAGAAGGCGGCTTTTCTCCGCGAGGTCCGCGATGGGGCCTGCGATCTTTTCGCAACCGTGCTTTCGCCGGACTATAACGAGGCCCACCGCGACCATTTCCACTTCGACCAGGCCCAGCGCGGCGCCTTCGGCTGGCGAGGGTGTCGTTAGGTTCCGGCCCTTACCTGCACTCCGGGCAGAAGCCACCGGAAGACGATTCTAGACTGGCTCGATACGAGTTCGATGCAACGTCAGATAGAGACTGTCTGACCACTCATCGTTCGTGAACGTTGTCCGTTCGGCGTGACCGGTCTGCTCGAAGCCCAGGCGTCCCAAAAGGCGCAGGCTTGCGCGATTGCGAGGGTCCACATCCGCCTTCAGCTCGTCGATCGGGAAGCTGGCGAAGGTGGATCGGATCGCCGCCTGGAGGGCTTCGCGTGCAAGACCCTGATTCCAGTGGTCAGGATGAAGAATGATTCCGATCTCCGGAAGCCGCCAGCAACCGGCCTTCCCGATAACCGTGCCGTCGAGTTCCACGACGAAGTCATGACTGAGGGCGGGTGGCGACTCTATCATCGAGCGGAGCCACTTCTCTGATTCTTCCAGGGATTCGTGGGCCGATGTCGACCAGTAGCGCGTCGCTCGCGGATCGCTCAGGACAGCGTGGATGGCGCCAAGATCGTCGGGCCCGGCCCTTCGAAGGACCAGCCTCTCCGTCCGGAGCCGCAGGTCCGCCGGTGAGACCGCGGTCGTCGCTGCGGGGTCAGATGCGCTGTCTTCACTACCCACGTCCGCGCCTCCGAATACGCCAAAGGATCGACGACCAAACGACCTTCAAATGCCCGGAAGGTGTTTTGGAAGAAAGTCGAGCCGGGCTGGATCGGTTGTTGATCCGTCCACAAACGGAGCACGAGTTCGAACCTGAAGCGGTGGTGACCCCAACGGGACTCGAACCCGTGTTTTCGCCGTGAAAGGGCGACGTCCTAGACCGCTAGACGATGGGGCCAGCTGAGCGAGGCCGCGACTTACGGGCTGGCGCGGCAGGGGTCAAGCACTCCTCGATTCCGGCCTTCAGTCGGCCCAGGCTGCATCTTCCAGGTGGAGTTCGGCGGAGTCCCGGCCACCATAATCGTCGCGCTTCAACCGGCCGGCGAGCCAGAGCTTGCGCCAGGCGGGCGCGGCAAGCATCGCTTCCCCGAGCGGGCTTTCGGCCATTCGGAAGGCGATCGCCTTGATTCGCCGGCCATCGTCGCCCGCGACGATCAGCCGCAAATGGCTGTTGCCGACGGTGTCGGCCTTGATGATTGACAGCGGTCCGGTCGCAATCCTGGGCGAAGGCCAGCCGGCGCCATAGGGTCCGCCCCCCTCGAGAGCCTCGCAATAGGCCGGGGATACCCCGCGCGGCGCAAGAACGGCGTCGAGGAGCAGGGCCTTGTCGTCCCGGCTTCGGGCAACGTCGGAAGACAGCCGTTCATCGAGGAAGTCGGCGACCGCCTCGATCCGGCCTGGAGCGACTGTGATCCCTGCCGCCATCGCGTGACCGCCGCCAGCGATCAGAAGGCCCTCGTCCTTTGCTGCGAGCACCGCTGCGCCAAGATCGACTCCGCCAACCGATCGGCCCGATCCCTTGCCGATCCCGTCTTCGCCGATGGCGACGACGAAGGCCGGCTTGTTCAGTTTCTCCTTCAGCCGTCCGGCGACGATCCCGATCACCCCGGGATGCCAGCCGGGAGAGGCGACGAGGATGACGGAGCGGTTGCCCTGCGACAGGCAAAGGCTTTCCGCCGCCTCGCAGACCGAAGCTTCGATCGCGCGCCGCTCCGAATTGAGCTGCTCGAGCTCGGCCGCAATCAGCCGGGCCTCCTCCTCGTCTTCGCTGGTGAGCAGCCTTACGCCAAGGTCGGACTTGCCGACCCGGCCGCCGGCATTGATCCGCGGACCCAGGGCCCAGCCCAGATCGGCGCAGGCCGGCGCCCGGACAATTCCGGCCGAATCGAACAAGGCGGCAATCCCGATATTGCCTCTCTTCGCCATCACCTTCAGGCCCTGGGTGACGAACGCCCGGTTCAGTCCCTCGAGCCGGGCGACATCGGCTACGGTGCCGAGGGCAACCAGGTCGAGAAGCTCGATCAGCCTCGGCTCCGCCGCTTCGGCGAAATGGCCCCGGCCTCTGAGGATCCGAAGAAGGGCAGCGCCGAGGAGGAAGGCGACCCCGACGGCAGCGAGATGGCCGTGGCGGGCAGCCTCCTGCGACTCGTCCAGTCGGTTTGGGTTGACGATCGCAAAACCGTCCGGAAGGCGGCTCGCGCATTGGTGATGGTCGACGACGATGACATCGACCCCGGCCGCCTTCGCCATGGCGAGCGCCTCGAAAGCCTGGGCCCCGCAATCCACCGTTACGATCAGCCTGGCCCCGCCTTCGGCAATCCTGACCAGAGCCTCGCCGGACGGACCATAGCCTTCCATCAACCGGTCGGGAATGTAGGTGGCAGGCGAGCAACCCAGCAGTCGGAGCAACCTGACCAGAAGCGCGGCGGAGGTGGCACCGTCCACGTCATAATCGCCGAAAATGGTGACGGCCTCTTTCGCCTCGACCGCGTCGGCGAGCCGCTCGGCCGCCTTGTCCATGTCCCGGAACAGGGAAGGGTCCGGCATGAAGGCGCGAAGGGTCGGGGAACGCTGGCGGTCGAGATCGTCCCTCGAGACTCCCCGCGCGAGCAGAAGCTGGTCGACCAGGTCGTCCGGCTGAAAGCTGTCGTCACGCCCATCGGCCGATCCGCCCCGCCACCGCCAGGTCTGACCGAGGATCGAGCGGGACACGCCGCAGACGAGTTCAGGGGTCATCAGCACCGGGCGACCCTAACCCAGGCCGGCCGGCGCGTGAATCCGCCGGCAGGAAAAGCTGTGGAAAAAGAACGAGAGGGCGATTCCAGCCGCCGCCGGGGGCGGCGGAGGCTAGCAGCCGCCTCCGGGCTCGCGGTGATGCTCGCCCTTGACCCAGCGAATGGTGCCGGTCGAGGCGCGCATCACGACGCTTTCGGTGGTGATGCAGTCGCGGCGCCGCTTCACGCCCTTCAGCAAGGTGCCGTCCGTGACTCCGGTCGCGGCGAAGATGACGTCCCCGCTCGCCAGCTCCTCGAGATGATAGATTCGGTCGAGATCGGTCACTCCCCAGCGGGCGGCGCGGGCGCGTTCGTCATCGTTGCGGAAGATGAGCCGGCCTTGGAACTGGCCGCCGACGCAGCGAAGGGCCGCCGCTGCCAGGACGCCCTCGGGGGCGCCGCCCTGGCCCATATAGACGTCTATCGTCGTATCCGGGTCGGTGACCGCGATCACGCCCGCGACATCGCCGTCGGAAATGAGGCTGATCCCGCAGCCCAGTGAGCGAAGCTCGGCGATCAGATCGGAATGTCGAGGGCGATCGAGAACACAGGCGATGATCTCGCTCGGGTCGACTCCCTTAGCGGCGGCGATCGACCGGATATTCTCGGTCGGCGACCTGGCAAGATCGATCACGCCTTCAGGATAGCCGGGGCCAACCGCAAGCTTGTCCATGTAGACGTCGGGCGCGTTGAGCAGGTGGCCTTCCTCGGCGATGGCGAGCACTGCCATGGCATTCACTCCGGCCTTGGCGGTGATCGTCGTCCCTTCGAGCGGGTCGAGCGCGATGTCGATCCTTGGGCCGCTGCCCTGGGCGGCGCCGACCTTCTCGCCGATATAGAGCATCGGGGCTTCGTCCCGTTCGCCCTCGCCGATCACGACGGTGCCGTCGAATTCGAGCTGGTTGAGGGCATCGCGCATGCCTTCCACGGCGGCCTGGTCGGCGGCCTTCTCGTCGCCGCGACCGACCATCTTCGAAGCTGCCACCGCGGCGGCCTCGGTCACCCGAACCATTTCCAGAACCAGCAAACGATCGAGAGAGCTTGAAGTCACCTGATATCCCCGGATTTGAATGATCTGTGCGGGCGATAGGCGAGCCCCATCGCCTTGTCGAGGATCGCTCCCTCGCCCTTTGGTGTCGAGGTCAGTCGGCGGCTTCGCTTTCCCTTATGCCGGACTTTCGTGCCTTCTTCTTCCGGGGCGAAGGCACGGCCTCGACCTGGCGACCTTCGAGCAGGGGCTTGAGATAGGCGCCGGTATAGGAACGAGGTTCGTCGATGACCTGCTCCGGAGTGCCTTCGGCGACGATCT
>CAYOJN010000002.1:10069-45043 GCA_964404245.1 uncultured Sphingosinicella sp.
GATCTCGCCGCCCTTGTCCCCACCTTCCGGGCCAAGATCGATGATCCAGTCGGCGGTCTTGATCACTTCCAGATTATGTTCGATCACGACGACGCTGTTGCCCTGTTCGACGAGGGCATGGAGCACTTCCAGAAGCTTGCGGACATCCTCGAAGTGGAGACCCGTCGTCGGCTCGTCGAGGATGTAGAGAGTCTGCCCGGTCGCCCGACGACTCAGCTCCTTCGCAAGCTTCACCCGCTGCGCCTCGCCCCCGCTCAGGGTCGTCGCCTGCTGGCCGACCTTGATATAGCCGAGGCCGACTTCCTCAAGCATCCGCATCTTGTCCCGGATCCCCGGAACCGCCTTGAAGAATTCGGCCGCATCCTCGACCGTCATGTCGAGCACGTCGGCAATCGATTTGCCCTTGAACTTCACCTCCAGCGTTTCGCGATTGTAACGCTGGCCGTTGCAGATGTCGCAGGTGACATAGACGTCCGGAAGGAAGTGCATCTCGATCTTGATCAGGCCGTCGCCACTGCAGGCCTCGCACCGTCCGCCCTTGACGTTGAAGCTGAACCGTCCGGCCTTGTAGCCGCGCGCCTGGGCCTCGGGCAGGCCGGCGAACCAGTCGCGTATGTTGGTGAAGGCGCCGGTATAGGTGGCCGGGTTCGACCGCGGCGTCCGGCCGATCGGCGACTGGTCGATGTCGATCACCTTGTCGAGATATTCGAGGCCGGAGAGCCGTTCGTGCCGCCCGGCCTGGACCCGGGCGTTGTTGAGATGGCGTGCTGCAGCGGCATAGAGCGTGTCGATCGTGAAGCTCGACTTTCCGGAGCCCGACACGCCGGTGATGCAGCAAAAGGTGCCGAGCGGGATCGAAGCGGTCACGGACTTCAGGTTGTTGGCGCTTGCCTTGTGGACGACGAGCTTCTTGCCGGTGCCCTTGCGGCGCCTGGCCGGAAGTGGAACCGATCGTCGTCCGGTCAGATAATCCGCGGTCAGGCTTCGCCCGTTGGCGAGCACCTCGTCGAGCTTGCCCTGAGCGACCACTTCGCCGCCATGGACCCCGGCGCCCGGGCC
The DNA here is from genome assembly GCA_964404245.1 of uncultured Sphingosinicella sp. GTDB lineage: Bacteria > Pseudomonadota > Alphaproteobacteria > Sphingomonadales > Sphingomonadaceae > Allosphingosinicella. Next base: position 11,129 of record CAYOJN010000002.1, read on the forward strand.
CATGTCGATGACATGATCGGCGCTTCGGATTGCATCCTCGTCATGCTCGACGACGATGACCGTATTGCCGAGGTCCCGAAGCCTTCTGAGGGTAACCAGGAGCCGGTCATTGTCGCGCTGGTGGAGGCCGATCGAGGGTTCGTCGAGAACATAAAGAACACCGGACAGCCCAGACCCGATCTGGCTCGCAAGCCGGATCCGCTGGCTTTCGCCGCCGGACAGGGTCCCGGACGTACGATTGAGGTCGAGATAATCGAGGCCGACATTGTTGAGAAAGCCCAGCCGTTCGTTGATCTCCTTCAGGATCGCGCGCGCAATCTCCTGCTGGGTAGGGGTAAGCTTCTCCTCCAGCGTCGAAAACCATTCCAGTGCATGGCGGACGGAACGCGCGGTTGCCTGGCTGATATGCTCGCCGGCAATCTTCACTGCCAGCGGTTCCGGCCGGAGCCGTGCGCCATTGCAGGTCTCGCAGGGCGCCGCCGACTGATATTTGGCGAGCTCCTCGCGCATCCACGCGCTTTCGGTCTGAAGCAGGCGCCGCTGGAGATTTCCGATGACTCCGTCGAAGGCCTTTTTCACCTCATAGCTCTTGCGACCATCGACGAAGCGCAAGGTAACCGGACGGCCCTTCGTGCCGTTGAGGATGATGTCGTGAATCTCGTCCGAAAGGTCCTGCCAGGGCGTCTCGATCGAGAATTCGTATTCCCGGGCGAGGCTTCCGAGTACCTGCATGTAATAGGGGCTGGGCGGGTTTGACCGGGCCCAGGGCACGATCGCCCCTTTCTTGATCGAGAGCGATTCGTTGGGGACGATCAGTTCGGAATCGAACAGCTGCTTCTCGCCGAGGCCGTCACAGCCGGGGCAGGCGCCCTGCGGCGCGTTGAACGAAAAGAGGCGAGGTTCGATCTCGGCAATGGTGAAGCCGGAAACGGGGCAGGCAAATTTCTCGGAGAAGACGATCCGCCCCGCCGGCGCATTGTCGGCGAGCACGGCTCGTTCATGGGCCTGCTCGAGCGCCTTCGCAACGCCGGTCCGCGCCGAGCTGCGCTCTGAATCGGCGCCTTCCACGGCGCCGCTATTGGGACCTTCGGACAGCGGTCTGCCTGACTCGTCCAGCTCGCTGGGGACGAGAAAGGCGTTTCGAGCCTCCCGGACTCGAGCGCCCGCCCCCTGGCCTGAAACCTCCTCGACCGAAGGCGCAGGCCTGTCGGCCGGGTCGAGATAGACGAGACCATCGGCAAGCTTCAGCGCTGTCTCAAGGGAATCGGCGAGCCTGGTCTCGATCCCTTCGCGAACCACCAACCGGTCGACCACGACCTCGATGTCATGCTTGAATTTCTTGTCGAGCGAGGGCGCTTCCTCGATCTCGTGGAACTGGCCGTCGATCCGGACCCGGGTGAAGCCGGCTTTCTGCCATTCCGCCAGTTCCCTGCGATATTCGCCTTTGCGGCCCCGGACGACCGGCGCCAGCAGGTAGAGCCTCGTTCCTTCCGGCAGAGCCATGACCCGGTCGACCATCTGACTGACCGTCTGGGCCGATATCGGCTCCCCGGTAACTGGGCTGTAGGGGATTCCGACCCGAGCCCAGAGCAGGCGCATATAGTCGTAAATCTCGGTGACCGTGGCGACGGTCGATCGCGGGTTGCGGCTGGTCGTCTTCTGCTCGATCGAAATGGCTGGTGACAGACCCTCGATATGATCGACGTCCGGCTTCTGCATCATTTCGAGGAACTGGCGCGCATAGGCGCTCAGGCTCTCGACATAGCGCCTTTGCCCTTCCGCATAGATGGTATCGAAGGCAAGGCTCGATTTGCCGCTTCCCGACAGTCCGGTGATCACCGTCAGCGTTTCGCGCGGTATGTCGATGTCGACATGCTTGAGGTTGTGTTCGCGCGCGCCGCGGACGGAAATATGGGTCAGCATCAGCCGTTCGTTCCAGATTTGTTCTTGTTAGGCAGGGTCGCGCGACAGGTCAACGCGGTCCGAGGGAGATGGGTTGCTGGACCTTCGAACTCAAGATGCCCGGGGCCAGTGACGGCTTTCGAAAGTCGATGACGGTGGCCTGAAGCCGGCGTAGAAGTCGCTCAAGACAAGGAGAAAAAGATGCGTGTTCTGATCTTGCCTGCACTGCTCCTCCTGGCGTCGGCGGCACAGGCTCAGGAAATGCTTCGGATCGGATCGCCCCAATCGCCCATCTCCGCTTCGGTCGAAGTGCCGCCGGGCTCTCGGATCGTCTATGTCAGCGGAACCGTCCCGGATTCGGCCGACCCGTCGGCGCCCGAGGGTTCGGTCGCGCGCTTCGGTGACACCGCGACCCAGACCCGCTCAATCCTCCGGAAGATCGAGGCCCAGCTTCGGCAACATGAGATGGACCTGGGTGACGTCGTCATGATGCGTGTCTTCCTGGTCGCGCCGCCCGGACAGGCTGCGATGGATTTTGCCGCGATGATGAGTGCGTATCGCGAATATTTCGGCACCAGCGCCCAGCCCAACCGGCCGGCCCGATCCACAATGGCGGTCGCCGGACTGGTCGATCCCGGCTGGCTGGTCGAGATCGAAGTGACTGCGGCCCGGCTCGAAGAAATCGCGCCGTGACCCTTTCCCGCCGGGCCTTTCTCGAACGGCTTGGCGCAGTCGGCGGTTATGGCGCGGTTTTCCTTGGCATGCAGGCCATGGGGCTGCTCGAAGCCGCTCCCACCCAGGCGCGCTCCTTCCAGCTCCCGCCGGGGTCGGGCCGAGGCCGCTCGGTGGTCGTCATCGGCGGTGGTATTGCGGGTCTTGTCGGGGCCTTTGAGCTCGACCGTGCAGGCTGGGACGTGACGCTCCTCGAGGCGCGCGACCGGATTGGCGGCCGGGTCTGGACTCTGCGCAAAGGCACCCGGGTCGAGCAGATGGGCCGGCCCGACCAGGTCTGCGGATTTGACGGGGATCTCTATTTTGACGCTGGAGCGGCCCGGCTTCCTTCCACTCACCAGGTCATGCTGGGCTATGCCCGGAAGTTCGGAGTCCCGATCGAGGTCATGGTCAATTCCAATCGCTCCGCGAAATGGGACTTTGGGGGCAAGATCTATGTCGACCGGCAAATCCGCAATGGTGTTCGTGGCCGCTTTTCCGAACTGCTTGCCAAGTCGATCGATCGCGGCGCGCTCAACGCCGAACTCGCCCCTGGCGAGCGAAGCGCGCTTCGTGACTTCCTTTCTTTCTATGGCGAGTTGAGCCGGAGCGGCGAGTATCAACCCGGCGGAATGTCCGGTTATGCCGAGCTTCCGGGCGGCTATCGCCGCTCGGGGCGGCCGCTGGAGCCGTTCCAGCTTTCCGAACTGATGGAACGTCCCGCTGCGGCCCTGCCACTCGTTTTCGAGGAGTTTTTCGACCAGCAGGCGCCGATGTTCCAGCCGGTCGGGGGAATGGATCGGATCGCCTCGGCCCTGTACGAGCAGATCCAGTCGAAGGTTCGCCTGTCGAGCCCGGTAACGGCGATCCTACGGACCGGAAATGGGGTCCGGATCGAACATGGCCCGGGCAGGCAGATGATCGAGGCCGATTTCTGCCTGTGCACCCTGCCGTTGAACCTGCTGGCCCGGGTGGCGAACGACTTTTCGACCGCGAAAAGGGAGGCGATCGCCGACACGCCCTATAGCAGCTCGATCAAGGTCGCCTTCCAGTCTCCCCGCTTCTGGGAGGAAGAAGGCCTCTATGGCGGCCTTGGCTGGACGGACCGCGCCAGCGAGAACCTGATCTATCCGTCCGGCGACTGGAATGACGACCAGGGGATATTGGTGGCGGCCTATTGCGCCGGCTGGACCGGGCGGGACCATCCCGCCGAGTTCGCGGCGATGAGCCATGAAGACCGTTTCGCTTTGTGTCGCGAGGTGGTGGAGGCGATGCATCCGGGCCAGTCGCGCCGACTGACCCGGCCAATGACCGTCGCCTGGGCGCTGACGCCCTGGTCGGAAGGGGCCGGGCCCGACCATCCGGACTGGTTCGCCTCGCCGCGCCCGGCACGCTACGACGAATTGCTCCGCCCCGAAGGCCCGATCTACTTCGCCGGCGAGCATCTTTCCTACCTGCTGTTCTGGCAGGAAGGCGCTGCACTTTCGGCCCATGAGGCCATGCGACTGATGACCGGACATTCCGCTGAGCGGCGATCGGCAAGCTGACGCGCTGATCCAGGGCGATCCGTCGACCTCGCTCGCTCTTCCGTCGAAGCGGCTTTGAAGGTCTCCCCATGGGTGATAGTCTGAGTCCTTTGATATGGGAGATCATCCGATGCGCTGGCACGGCTTTTTCGGTCTCGTTTTTTTCCTTTCCCTGGCTGCCCCGGCCCAGGCCGAACCGGCCGATGTCGCGGCTGCAGTCGCTGCCCCTGGCCGCCCCGAGGCGGCGCTTGAGCTGGACCAGCTTCGAAAGCCGGAGCAGCTGTTGACCTGGCTGGGGCTGGAGCGAGGCGACCGGGTGCTCGATTGGTTCACCGGCTCCGGCTATTATGCGGAGATCCTGGCCAGAGCGGTCGGGCCGGAAGGTTCGGTCGACGGCTGGAACCCGCCAGCCTTCGGGCGAAGCGAACGAATCCAGAGCGAGCTCGCCAGCCTTCGTCAGCGCAATCCCAATGTCGAATTCCATTCGAGCCCGACCACCAAGCTCAAGTTCGAACCGGAAACCTATGACTTCGTCATGCTCCATCTCGTCTATCACGATGCTTATTGGGAGAGCGAGCAATATGAGCTGCCGCGGATCGACCCGGCGACGGTGACGAGCGCCCTGTTCCAGGCAACGAAGCCGGGGGGGATCGTGGCTGTGATCGATCATGTCTCCGCGGCTGGGCGAGACACGCGTGCCGAAGTGGAGGCAACCCATCGGATCGACCCGGCGGTGGTTCGCGGCGATTTCGAGCGTGCCGGTTTCGTCTTCGATGGTGAGAGCGATCTTCTTCGTAACCCCGATGACGATCTCTCGATCAACGTGTTCGATCCTTCGATCCGGGGGCGGACGGATCGGTTCGTCTATCGTTTTCGGAAGCCTTCCTGAACGATGGTTCCCGGGTCCGTGGCCTTGCTGAGCCTGTTGCTCGCGCTGTCCGCACCAAAGCCGGCCACCGCCGACGACCTGGCCTGGCTGAGCGGCCACTGGGTCCAGGAATCGCCTGGTGTCTGGGTCGAGGAGTTCTGGACTCCGCCGCGCGGGGGGACCCTGTTCGCGATCGGACGCACCGGTGACGGCGAAAGCCTGAGCGGCTTTGAATATCTGCGGATCGCGCCCGGGCCCGACGGACGCCTGGTGCTGTTCGCGTCACCCGGCGCCGGGCCGGCCGTCGCCTTCAACCTGGTCGAGGCGGATGGCTCCGGCCTGCGCTTTGAGAATCCCAACCATGATTTCCCCCAACGCATCGTCTATCGCAGGGATGGAGACAGGCTCGAAGCCGTCATTTCCGACCTTTCCGGCGGAAGGGAAGTGCGGTTCGCCTACCAACGCCGACCCTGAGGGAGAAGCATGGCCGAGGCGAAGATGCAGCCAACCGGTGCAAGCGTCGATGATTTTCTGGACGCCATAGCCGATCCAGTCCGGCGCGAGGACGGCAAGGCGATGAGGGCGATGATGGAGCGGCTTTCGGGTCACGAGGCCCGGATGTGGGGATCGTCCATCATCGGCTTCGGCCAATATCGGTACCGGTATGAAAGCGGGCATAGCGGAGTGTGGCTCAAGATCGGCTTTTCGCCGCGTGCACGGGAACTGGTTCTCTATCTGCTCGCCGGTTTCGATAGCCAGGAATCACTCCTGGAGCGGCTTGGCCCGCATCGCGCAACCAAGTCCTGCTTGTATGTGAAGCGGCTGGACCGGCTCGACCACGAGGTATTGGAGCAAATGATCCGCAAATGCCTGGATTTCATACGGGAGGCCTATCCCGAGGAAAGTTGAGCCCGGCGCCGCCCTGGCCGACTCCACCGTCGTCACTCGCGACTAGCAAACCAGTTTCGTCACCAAAGCCATTCATTCGCCCTTCAGGCTTTGCGGCCGAAACGAATTTTCCGGACCGGCACAAAAACCGCTTGCGTCCTGCTACTCTTGTGGCATGCTACGGGTGTAGCAAGAAAGGGTGCCATGATCGATTCGCTTCCCCGACGCGAGCGCGAGCTGTTCGAGATCGTCTGCAGTCTCGATGAGGCGACTGCCGCGCAAATCCGCTCCGCAATGGCCGACCCACCCAGTTATTCGGCGGTCAGAACCCTTCTTGCACGGCTCGAGCAGCGAGGCCTGGTCCAGCATCGAACCGTCGATCAAGCCTATGTCTATCGCAGCGTTCCGCAGCCGGCGAAAGTTCGCGAATCCGCGATGAAGCAAATGATCCGGACCTTCTTTGACGGCTCCGCGGCCAGCGCTGCGACGGCCCTGCTCGGCCTGACCAGGAATCTTTCCCCGGAAGAAGCGGCCGCCCTCCAACGGGCGATCGACGAAGCGAAGGAGCGCGAATGATGGACGTCTCATTCTTTGCTGAAATGGCCTGGAAGTCTGCGCTGATCAGCGGCGCGGCCTTGAGCCTCGCCTGGTTCCTTCGCTCCCGTTCGGCCGCCGACCGTGCGCTCGTGCTTCGGATCGGAATCGCGATGCTGCTTCTGCTTCCGCCAATCGCCATGCTTCTGCCCGGGCTTCGGATCGAGGCCTGGCAGGCACCGGAAGCGGCCTTGCCGCTCTCCCTGACCGCGGCGCAGCTCCAGTTCGCCGCGGCTACAGCGAGCGCCTTGCCTCCGGCGCAGCCGACCATCTGGGACGATCCGACGCCGCTCGTCATTCTCGCTTATCTTGGCGGCCTTGCAATGGTCGGCTCGCGCATCCTGGTCGGACTGTGGATGCTTGGTCGCTGGACGTCGACCGCACGCGAAGTCACCTGTCCCCAATGGCGTGCCGCCTTCGAACGCACCCGCTGGGCGGCGCGGCGCCCGGAGCGGCTCCGGCTGCTGGTTTCGGATCATATCGCCTCGCCCTTGAGCTGGGGCTGGATCAACCCGGTCGTCCTGATCGACCCGGACTCCCTCTCCGATCCGGACGAGGCTGATTCCATCCTGGCCCATGAAGTCGCTCATATCAGCCGGGGAGACTGGCCGGCCCTGATGCTGGGCCGGGCCACCGCCGCCTTGTTCTGGTTCAACCCCCTTGTCTGGCTGCTCGAGCGGGAGGTGGTCCAGCAGGCCGAGGAAGCGGCCGATTGCGAAGCGGCGCAGAGGATCGAACCGGCGCGCTATGCGCAGACCCTATTGAGCTGGGCTCAGGCTGACAATTGTTCACTTCCGGCTCACAGCATCGCTCCACGCCGAAGCGCCCTGGCCCGCCGAGTGCAGGCGGTTCTCGACCGGCAGATCCGAGAGCGCGAGTCGGGATCGGCCTGGACCGCCGTCGCGATCCTCCTATGCGTTGCAATAGCCGCCCCGGTCGCTGCAGCTGAACTCGTCGAAGGCACCCGGCCGGCACCCCCGGCGTCACCGGCCGTTGAACGGCTCCCCAGGGCCCCGGCCCCGCCCGTGACGCCCGCCGCGCTGGTGATGCTCCAGGGCGGGCAAGCGTCGACTCTTCCCTCAGCCCCCAGGGCGGCGACGCCTTCCGACGAGCTGGACTTCGATCTGCCCGACATCGGCCCGATTGTTGACTCCGCGCTCGCCGAGACCTTGCCGCTCATTCCCGGGGTCGTCGAAAGTGCGCTTGCTGCGGCGTCCGTCGGGGTCGAATGGAAAGGTCTGAGCCCCAAGGAGCGCGAACAGATCCAGGAGTCGGTTCGCGAGGCGCTTCGAGAAAGCAGCGAGATACGCGAGGAAGCGCTTCGGGAGGCGGCTCGGATCCGAGTCCAGGCCGTCCGACAGGCACACAAGGCGGGACAGGACGCGAATCGGCGGGTTCGGTTCTCGGATAGGCCCGGAGTCGCGGGTTTTCTTCGCGGTGCCGAGGGAATGGAACGGGGCGCTCGGGAAATGGAGGAGAAGGCCCGCCGTCTTCAGACCGACCGCGCCTATCGCGAAGAGCAGATCACCCGCGCCCGAGCCCGCGGCAAGACACTCACCCATGAAGACCTTCTCGAAGTCGCCGAGGGCCTTCGCGACGGCGCGGAAGGGATGCGTGAGGGTGCCAGGGGCATGCGCGAGGCCGCCCGTGACATGGCCCGAACGGGCTGATCGGACGCGTCTGGGACGAGCGTCGAGTCCCCTGTGGATCAGCGTTTCAACGCGTTCTTCGGCAACCCGCTTGAGTCGCGACCAGCGCGGTTCCATGGTGCCTCCTTCCTGACCGAGGGGGGCAGCGATGCACAAACACGTATTGGCAGCGGCAGCGACTTTGATGGCGGCGGTGGCCCTGGGCTCGCCTGCCCAGGCGCAGAATAGCCGTCCGACGGCGTCCGAGCGTCCGACCTACGCCCGGCAGGCGCTTCAGATTTACGAGCGACTGATCGGTTTCAGGACCTCACAGGGCCATGGCCAGGTCCCGGCCATGACGGATTATATCGTCGAAACGCTACGGGCCGGGGGCGTTTTGGCTGAGGACATCGTGATCCTTCCTCATGGTGAAACGGCTGCGATGCTTGTCCGGGTGAGAGGCAAAGACGAAGCGGCGCGACCGATTCTCTTTTCCGGCCATATGGACGTCGTCGACGCGCGCCCCGAGGATTGGGAGCGAAATCCTTTCCAGTTGATCGAGGAGAATGGCTATTTCTTTGGCCGCGGAACCGGCGACAACAAGGCGGGAATCACTGCTCTTGTCTCGACCATCCTGCGGATTCGCGCCGATGGGCATCATCCGCGCCGGACCCTCGTTTTCGCCTTCATCGGCGACGAGGAAACCGGGATGGATACAACCCGCCTCGTCGCTGCCCACGACTGGGTCAGCAACGCCGAATATGCGATCAACAGCGATGCAGGCGGCGGAAGCCTCTCCGAAACTGGCGAGCCGCTCCTCTACTCGGTGCAGGGCGGCGAAAAGACCTATGCCAGCTTTCGGCTGGCGGTCCGCAATCCCGGTGGCCACAGCAGCCGGCCAAGGGACGACAATGCGATTTACGAGTTGTCCGAGGCCTTGCTGAAAATCCGGGCTCATCAGTTCCCGGTCATGACCAATGCGCTCACCTTGCGCTATTTCGAATCGCTGATCCCGATCCTTCCCCCCGAACCGGCCGGACTGGTCCGCCGCTTCATCGACAATCCCGAGGATCCGCAAGTGGCTTCAGCGATGCGAACTTCTCCCGAAAGCGGAACGGTCGCAACCACCTGTGTCGCGACCATGGTCGAAGCCGGTCATGCGGAGAATGCCCTGCCCCAGCGGGCGGAGGCGACGGTCAATTGCCGAATCTTCCCCGGAGTCAGCGTCGAGAGCGTCCGTTCGACTCTTGGCGAAGTCGTTGCCAATCCGGACCTCACGATCGAAGTGATGGGGAACCCGACCGAAAGCCCTATCTCCGAACCCCGGGCCGAGGTAATGGAGGCGATCGCCCGCTCGATCCATCGGACCTATCCGGGGCTTCCAATCACGCCTTATCAGGAGTCGGGCGGGACCGACGGGCTGGTCTATCGCAATGCCGGGATCCCCACCTGGGCGACCTCGGGGATCTTCATGAAAAGCTCCGACATGTTCTTTCACGGTCTCAACGAGCGGATTCCGGTCGAAAGCTTCTATTCGGCGCTCGATCATATTCACAATCTGGCGGTTGAACTTGGCGGCCGCTGAAGCCGGTCAGAGCGGCGAGGAATGAACGTGCGAAAGCGGACCTGAAAGGGCCGGCGGCTCGTTCTTCCCTTAATTGCCGTTTCGAAAAGGATCCCAGTGAACAGCAGGCGCGCCTACATCAACGCCGTCGAAGGCGCCGTTCCCGGCCACGACGTGCATCAACTCTTCATCGACTGGGCGCAGCAGCAGATCGAGGACCCACGGCACCAGAAGCTGTTCCGTCGAATGGCGGAGCGGTCCGGGATCGAGCATCGATGGTCGGTGCTTCCGGAGGCGCCGGAAGGCGGGAGGCCGCCTTTCTATCGGGGTAACTCTCCATCCACGTCCGAGCGAATGAAGGTCTATGAAGACGCGGCGCCAGGGCTTGCGCTTGCAGCGATCGCCAATCTGGCGAACCGCACCAGTCTCGAAGGGATCACTCATCTCGTCGTGGCCAGTTGCACCGGCTTCGTTGCTCCGGGAATAGACCAGATCATCGCCCGCCGCCTGGGCCTGGGCGCGGTCGAACGAACCCTGGTCGGCTTCATGGGCTGTTATGCCGCCGTTTCGGCGCTTCGAACCGCCTGCCACATCGTCCGCTCGCAGCCGGACGCGAAGGTCCTTACCGTCACGATCGAGCTCTGTTCGCTTCACCTGCAGGAAACCCAGGCGCTCGAATCCCTGCTCGCAATGCTCCAGTTCAGCGACGGCGCTGCAGCGGCCCTGGTCAGTGCCGAGCCGGAGGGACTCGAGATGAGTCATCTCTTTTCGAGCGAGCTGGAGGATAGTCGCGAACTGATCCAGTGGCGGATCGGCGATACCGGCTTCGAAATGACCCTTTCGGGCGAAGTGCCCGGACGGATCCAGCAGGCCCTCCAGGACGAGGCGGTTCGTGCCAGGCTGTTCAATGGCTGGACGCCCGACGAGATCGACAGCTGGGCGGTCCATGCCGGCGGCCGCTCGATTCTCGACGCCGTGGAAAGGGGGCTCGAACTTCGCCAGGGGGCCTTGTTCGCCTCCCGGGAGGTGCTCGCCCGTTATGGAAACATGTCTTCCTCGACCCTGATGTTCGTCCTTTCAGACCTGATCGGTCGGCCCGACGTCAAGAAGGGTGTGGCGATCGCCTTCGGCCCCGGCCTCGCTGCAGAGGGATTCCATTTCGAGCGGGCGCAATGATCCTGCTGAAGTGCAGGGACACGCGCGAGGAGCAGATGGATGATCCTGCGCTGGCTCCGGCCCTGTATGACCGTGTCCTTGCCGATCTCGCGAGGGTCAATCGCTGGACCTTCGCTGCCGCTCCCACCCTTTCCTTCCTTGCTCGTGCGACCCGCGGAATGAATGGCTTCCGGTTGCTGGACGTCGGCTTCGGACAGGGCGACATGCTTCGCCGGATCGCGGTCTGGGCAAGATGCCGGGGCCTCGACGCCGAACTCGTGGGGGTCGATCTCAATCCCCGAAGCGCCGCCGCTGCTTCCGCCGCCACCCCGGACGGCTTCAGCATCAGCTACCGGACCGGCGACTATTCGAAGATTCCTGGCAGGCTCGACTTCATAATCAGCAGCCTCGTGGCCCATCATATGAACGAGGATCAGCTTCAGGATTTTCTTCGCTTCATGGAAGTTCGGGCCGACCGAGGCTGGCTGGTCAACGATCTTCATCGCCGCAGCTTCGCCTATCTCTCCTATCCACTGCTCGCCCGATTGCTGTTCGTTCATCCGATCGTCCGCCAGGACGGGCAGCTGTCGATCGCCCGATCCTTCAGGCCCGTCGAATGGCGAAGGATATTGGCAAAAGCCGGCTTTCCGGAGGGAACGGCCCGGATCGTCCGGCGATTCCCGTCGCGTTTATGCGTCGAACGTCTGTACTGATCGTCGGCGGAGGCCCGGCGGGGTCGGCGGCGGCGCTGATCCTTGCCCGGGCGGGTGTGATGCCGGTCGTGATCGATCGCGCCATGGGGGAGAGGGACGTCGTTTGCGGCGGTTTCCTGGGCTGGGATGCGCTGGCAGCGCTCGAACGGCTCGGTCTCGATGTCCACGCTCTCGGGGCCAAGCCGATTCATCGCCTCAGGATCGCTGCCGGTGAAAGGAACGTCGAGACAGGGCTTCCCGAAGCCGCTGCCGGCCTGTCCCGGCGCCGACTGGATTCGACCCTGTTGAGACTGGCAGAGGAGGCCGGAGCCGTCATTCTGCGCGGCCGCACCGTTCGCTCGGTCGAAGGCAATAAAGTCCGCTTCAACGAGGACGAGGCAATGGCGGCCGACGCCATCTTTCTGGCCACAGGCAAGCATGAGCTTCGAGGCGCCGCGCGCGATACAAGAGGCGCGTCCCTGTCGGTCGGGCTCCGGACCGCTCTGAAGGGAGAGGCCGAACTGCTTCGCGACCTTGCCGGAACGATCGAACTTCATCTGTTCGACCGCGGCTATGCCGGCCTGCTTGTGCAGGAGGATGGCTCGGTCAATCTCTGTCTTTCGGTTTCACGATCGCTGATCGCCGAGGCCGGTTCACCCGAAGCCCTGATCAATCGACTGGCCCGGGGCCTGCCTGCGCTTGAAAGGCGCCTTGGCGCTTCCAGCCACGCCGCCTGGGAAGCAGTGGCTGGGGTCCCCTATGGGTGGAGCGCGCCTTCCTCGCCACGGGGCTGCTTCAGGATTGGCGATCAGGCGGCGGTGATCGCTTCGCTTGCGGGTGATGGAATCGCCATTGCACTGACCAGCGGGCAGCTTGCCGCTCACGCCTTTCTTGCCGAGGGCGCAGAGGCTTCGATCCGGTTCCAGTCGACCTTCGCCAGTCAGGCGAAACGCCCGCTCCGTCTCGCCGAATGGCTTCGCGGTGCAGCGGAACGCCCCTTGTCGAGGGCGTTCCTGGTTGCCCTTGCCAGGGCACCGGGGCTTGCCGCTTCGGCGGCCCGGCTCACCCGGATCGGCTGACCATCTGAGTCCCCGACCTCCATTGGGCAAGTCCCTGTGGAAGGAGAGGGAGTCGGATCAGGAAGCGGATTGGCCCGTAATGGCGGCTGGCGCGTCGTTGCGCCACTGGCCGGAATGGCGATATTCCTCGCGGACCGTCGAAACCGGCGCCGATTCCGCCTGCATGGAGGTTGCCAGCGGCTTCGGGTCGACCAAGGCGGAGGAAGGCGCCGGTCCGGATGCCAGCAGTGAAAGGGACCCTGCTCCGCCAGCCGGGACGGAAGACGGCCTCAGAAGTATCGAGGGGCGGGGCATCGGCTCGGTTCCGGAATAGCGGGCAGCGAAGGCCGAGGCTTCACCCCACGGGCCCGGAAGCCGGTAGAAATTGTGCGCTCCGATTGCGCCGATCCGCGCCAGTCGGGGTGCCCAGCCGGGCGACACTTCATGGGTGTGATAATGGGTGGCAAGGCCGACGATGTCGCGGCTTCGGCCAGCCAAGGCGTCGGCTGCAAGACGCTGCGCTTTCTCCCAGGCTTGCCCCCTGGCGGGGCGGGCCAGCGATCCGTCGCAGGTGAAGCTGAACTGGCAGCCGCCGCCGGCTCTCATCGGGCCCTGATAGACCACTCCGCAGACACTGTTCGGCCAGGAAGGATGGCGGACCCGGTTGAGAACGACCTGCGCGACCGCTTTTTGTCCCTCGTCGCTCTCGGAGGCGGCTTCGTAGAAGATGGCCTGAGCAAGACAGTCATGGGATCTCAGCCGGTCGAGCGGTGTCCGGGCCTGGAACGCGATGGTCAACGTCTCCCCGACAGGCGCGAGGTCTGCAGAACCGGCAACAGCCGCCGCGAGGCCAGGCGGGACTGCCGGCGGTTGCTGGGCCTGGGCGAGGAATTGCGAGGGGCCGGGTTCAGCTTCGAGGAGGAAGGTGGCCGGGGCAGGACTTTCGGCCAGCATCGGCGTGCAGGAGGCGCTGATCAGCGGAAGCGCGAGCCAGGCCCAGGCGCCTTGACCCCTGAGTCTCTCGATAGCCCCGTTGCTGATGCCCTTGTCCAACGCCATGCGGTTTCCGTTCGGAGCGCACATAGCGCCAAACCCTCAACCTTCGCGCCCCTCGATTCCGGAGCGTCCCGATCAGGCACAGAAGGATGGCAATCCGTTACGTCGAATCAGGCGCGGACGGTCGACTCCCGGCTCGGCTTGCGATCGCTGCTCTTCTCCTTGTGAACGGCTTCGCCGCTTTGTCCCTTCGCCCTCTCATGATCGCGAAGTGTCGGGTTGCGATTGTTATTCTTGCCTTCGGCGCCGCTATGTTCGCGCATGAGTTTCTCCTTTGTCTGTCCCCGATCAACGACCAGCGGGGCGGGATGTTGCCAGCGAGGCAGCGCCGGTTCGGCTTGAAAGGACGGCGTTTTGCCGAAGATTGTCGGCACATCGTCGAAACTTCGAAGCGCCGGCGGGCCCCTGGAGCGAGAAGGCAAGGGCGGCTCTCGCATCCCCCCCCGGGTTCCCCAGCACGAGCCGCCGAGTGCCTGTTGCTGCCGCTGGTCCGCCGTTCGGTGGCCGAAGGCGAAGCGGGCCTGAGCCAGGCCGCCCGTCGAGCCCACCCGGCGGCCTGGCTCACAGTCGTCCATTTCCGTTCCAGGTCGCCGCCGGTTCGCGATCAGGCGCGACCGGCGAGCCTTTTCACATCGTCGATATAGGAACGGCCGATCCTTTGCTCGCCGCCCCCGTCGAGCCGGGCCGTCCAGTGACCGCCGTCGTCGCGATAAAGGCCGACGATGGTATCGCGGCGGACGATGACGGAGCGGTGGACCCGGATGAACAGACTTTTGTCGAGATCCTGCTCAAGCTTGGCGATGGTTCGGTGAATGAGCCAGCTTCGCGAGCCGACATGCAGTCGCATATAATCGCGTTCGGCCGTGACCCGTTCGATGTCGCGGGCCGAGATCCGGAGCAGGCCGCTTTGACTGGGGACCCAGAATTCCTCCACATGACCGGAAGTCGACGAGCCGCTGTCCCGGCCGGTTCCGGCATGCGACCGGACCCGTTCCAGGGCGCGCTCCAGGCGATCGAACTGGACCGGCTTCATCAGATAATCGACGGCAGCAAGGTCGAAGGCTGCAACCGCAAAATTGTCGAAGGCGGTGACGAAAACGATCGCTGCCCGCGATTCGGATCCGGACATCGCACGGGCGACGTCGATCCCGTCCATTCCAGGCATGGCGATGTCGAGCAGGACAAGATCCGGGTCGAGCGCCGTCGCAATCCGAAGCGCCTCTTCGCCATCATTGGTGGCGCCGACAATCTCGATGTCGCTGCAACGGTCCAGCAGGAGCCGGAGCCGCTCAACTGCAAGCGGCTCGTCATCGACCAGGAGGATCCGAAGTCGGGTCTCAGTCACCGCTCGAAATCGGCATGTACATGTGGACCGTATAACCGCCGTCGGCGTCTGCGCCATAGAGGCAGCCGGCAAGCGATCCGTAGCGGGCCCTGAGGCGCTGGCAGACATTGCGAAGGCCGACGCCGGTGCCCGTTTCCCCTTCGTCAGCCAATGCGGCGGTTTCGCCATCATCCCTGACCTTGATATGGATCCGGCCTGCTTCCTCGAAGGCGCTGATCCGGATCGTGACCGGCTTGCGTGATCGGGCGACGCCATATTTGACTGCATTCTCCACCACCGGCTGAAGAATGAGGATCGGGACCCTGACATCCCTGAGCGCCTCGACGATCTCGATCTCGACGTTCAGCCGGTCGGGAAACCTGATCTGTTCGATGTCGAGATAGAGGCGCTGCAGCCTGATCTCCTCGTCGAGTGGAATGTCGGCGGTCGGATCGGCAGAAAGGGTCGCACGAAAAAAGGTCGACAGGTTCATCAGCATGCGCTCGGCGACCTCGGTTCGGTTCGACAGGATCAGCGAGGAAAGCGAGTTGAGCGTATTGAACAGGAAGTGCGGATTGATCTGGTACCTCAACGCGCGCAGTTGGGCGTCCTGCGCCTCGCGTTCGAGAGCGCCTGCCCGCCGATCGGCGAGTCGAAGCTGCCGGGCAAAGCTGATTGCAACGAACAAGGCTGCCCAGGCGGCGAACAGGAAGTACCAGCTGGCGCTGACCTCGAGGATCGAGCGAGCTGCCTTCTCCGTCGCGCTCCAGTCGGTCATGCTCATTTGTGCGTTCACGCTGTCGAGCGGCGAAACGATATAGAAGATGAAATAGTTGAAGGCCGAGAACAGAAGGGAGGCCGGGAGGCAGAGAATGGCTGCGACGAGAGCAGTCGTGGAAAGGCTCTGTTTGCGGCCGGAGGCAAGCACCAGATAGATCAGAAAGGTGATCAGCGCACCGACGAGGACCACCACGATCCGGTTGGCGAGCATTTGCCAGAATTGCGGATATTCCAGGATCAGTGATCGAACGGTGATCAGCGAAATATAGACGAGCCAGATTCCGAAGATCGATTTCAGCGCCAGCCCCAGGTCGGGCAGGCGACGCTCGTCGCCTTCGGTCAGTCTCCGGTCCATACCCCGCTCTAGCTCGCCCGGGTTGGAAAAGCCGTCGCCCCACCACCTGTTTGCAGAAGCAGGGCCATCATTGGTCGAAAAGCCGCGTAGCGGACGGCGATAGCCAAGCGAATCCGCAACGCCCAGCTCCGATTCCGACCTGTTCTGCCGAGAAAATCCGGTCCCCATTTGCGGCCCACCCCCCGCCAATATGCCGGGAGCGGCTGCCCGAGGCTACAATCCACTGGAATGGCCACCCGACTTATCCACAGCAGGCTTCCGAAATATTCTCCGTTACAGAACTGCAATCAGCGCCGTTTTCCTTGGGAACCTCCGATCGCATGTTGCCGGGGAGAGACAGTGGCGCTCTCCAAGACCGGGACGTCATCATTCACCATTGCAGGCGGAATCGATCTCTGATTCATTCATTAACCGGGAGCGGGGTCTTGGTTAACGGCATTGTAAGCCGTTGGAGTGCATGATCTCCGCTGGGCAAAAGGAGTGGGATCATGAGTACAAGAACTCGGCCCGCCAGCGGAGCGGTAGCACTGGCGGAAATGCGGGAGTTCGCAGGCTTCGGCAAGGGCACGCAGCGTTATATCCGCCGTTCGCTCGACATCGGTCTCGATCGCCGTGATGCCGTAAAGCGCTGGTCGCGCGACCCCGCCGAGGCGGCGGGGATCCGGGCTCAGGAACGGGTCTATCGGCGGCTCGACCATATCCGAAACCATGTTCCGGACGATAGCGGTCTCGAGGCGATGGAGCCGCTCATGGCGCCGCTCGTCACCATGACGGCCTTCGATCTTGGCCAGGACCGGCTGCCCTGTTTCGCTTCCTACCGCTTTCTCTACGAGCGGCTGATCGGCGCTGCCGTCCGGCCGTGGCTTCCGGGCGCCTTCTGCGCTGCTTCGGCGCTTCCCCACCTTCACCCGGACCGGCGCCGGACGCTGCTCCAGTCGATCAGCGAAGCGGCGGCAACGGCGCCCGGCTGGTCGAACCGGGAACCCGCTTTCTACCCCGAATGGGTGGAGAAGGTCGACGTCACCGTCGCTGGCTGACCAGTCCACAATTCAACTTGGAAAAAGGCGGGCCCCAGGCCCGCCTTTTTTCTTGCCGCTTATCAAGAGGCGGTCGAAGCCTGTCGCCTAGTCGGAGCGCCTGCCCAGCCGGGTCACCAGGGATTCGGCAAACAGGCTGAGGCTGTCGTCGCGCGCGCCCATGACGATGATCCGGTCCCCGTGGCGGGCAAGCTCGGCCAGCCGATCCGCACACCGTTCCCGATCGGCAATATGTTCGGCCTTCCGGCCAAGATCGGCTACCCCGGAAACGACCGCTTCGCTTCCGATCCCACGGTCGGTGGTACCGCCGAAATAGGCCGGGTCGCAAAGGATGAGCCGGTCTTCCGCTGCCATTTCACGACCGAAGGTCGCGATCAACTCATCCTTCATCACCCGAAGAGGCCCGTAGCCATGGGGCTGGAAAAAGATGAGCAAGCGGCCCGGAAAAGCATGAAGGGTCTTCAACGTGGCCGCGATCTTGTCCGGATTGTGCCCGAAATCGTCGATCAGGCTGACTCCACCGGCTTCCCCGACCCGTTCGAACCGGCGACGAAGGCCCGTAAAGCCCTCGATCGCTTCAGCCGCCTCCCGGAGCGGGATATTGGCGGCCCGGACCGCAGCCAGGGCCGACATCGCATTCTGGGCGTTGTGCCGTCCTGGAACCTTCAGATGTATGTCGACCTTCTCGCCGTCGCCCTCTACCGAAAGAGTGATTGCGAACGGCTGTTCCTCCATGACCTGGCCGTAGAGGTCGGCGCCTGGATCCTCGAGCGAGCATGTCAGCAAGCTGGCCTTTGGAAGGCCAGAGGCGAGCAAACGGGTCTCGACATCGTCGAGATTGACGATCACCGTTCGGGCCTTGCCCGCAAAATCGCCGAACAGGCGACGAAGCTCGTCGAGCGACTTGTGGTCAAGGCTGATATTGTTGAGCACGGCAATGTCCGGGCGGTAGAGCGCGATAGAACCGTCACTTTCGTCAACTTCGCTGACGAACAGTTCGCCGGAGCCGACCAGCGCACTTGCAAAGGGAAATTCGGGACTGATGAAATTCTTCATCACTGCCCCGTTCATGACCGTCGGGTCGCGGCCGAGCGAGTGCAGGATCCAGCCGATCATCCCGGTGACGGTGGACTTTCCGCTGGTTCCGCCAACCGCGATCCCCGTCTTCGAAGCATTGAACAGCTGGGCGAGCAGCTCGGGACGGGTAATCCTCTGAGCGCCGATCGAACGCGCCTTCGCGACGTCCGGGACACTGTCCTCGATCGCTGCTGAAGTGACGAGGATCTGGTCGCTGCTGGTGATCCCGCTTCCATCCTGCGCAAACAGGCGAATTCCGCGCTCGGCCAGGAAATCGAACTTGGATCCGAGCCGGCCCTGGTCGAGGGTCCGGTCGGAGCCGGCGACTTCGGCGCCGCTGCCCTGGACGATCAGCGCCAAAGGCAGCATTCCGCTGCCGCCGATCCCGCAGAAGAAATAGGATTTGGTCTCGTGCATGGCGCCGCCCTATTGGGAAGCTTCGGGCATTTCAAACGGGTAGAGGAGAGACGATGCGGATCGCGGTGGTGGCGCCCAGCGCCCGCTTCAGCGAGACGGCAGCGAAGCGAGTGCGCGCCGTTGCGGCCGTGTCCGTTCCGGAGGCCGAAATTGTCTTTCATCCGCAATGCTTCCTGACCCACAATCATTTCGCCGGATCCGATCAGGCGCGCGCTGACGCCTTCGTCGAAGTCGCCAACGACCCGGCCGTCGATGCCGTCTGGTTCGCCCGCGGCGGATATGGCGCCTGCAGGATTGCCGAATCGGTGATCACCCGGCTGAGGCCGGCCGCTCGCGACAAGGCCTATCTTGGCTATAGCGATGCCGGTTATCTTCTTGCCGGACTCTACCGCTCGGGATTCCCGCGGCTCGCTCACGGGCCGATGGCTCAGGACGTCCTTCGCAAGGGCGGGGAGCAAGCCGTCCAGAGGGCGCTTTCCTGGCTGGCCAGAGCAAGCCAGGACACGCTCGAGCCGAAGCTGGATCCCGACCGGAAACACGCGGCCTTCAACCTTACCGTTCTGGGACTTTTGCTCGGAACCCCGCTTCAGCCGGACCTCACCGACCACGTCCTTCTTCTGGAAGAGGTATCGGAGCAGATGTACCGGACCGATCGCGCCATGTTCCACCTCACTTCCAATCCCGCCATCCAGGCGGTGGCGGGTATCCGGCTCGGTCGCTGCACCGATATCACCCCCAACGATCCTGACTTTGGCGACAACGAGGAAGAGGTGGTCCTTCACTGGTGTGAGCGGAACAAGATCCCCTATCTCGGGCGCGCCGATATCGGCCATGATGCGGCAAATCGGATCGTCCCGTTCGGCCCGCTGCAAGGCTGATCCGCCCAAAAGGCGCCTGGAGCCGGAAAAAGCCGGCCTTCAGAGAGGCAGGCCATTGCCAAGCTTCTCGATTTGCGCTCTATCAGGATCAGATTCCACAGGGAGGCACGAATGGCACAAGGTAGGCAGAGCGGTTTGCAGCGGCCGGTTACCCCGTCGAAGGAGCTTTCGGCGATTACGGGTTCCGA
The DNA here is from genome assembly GCA_964404245.1 of uncultured Sphingosinicella sp. Taxonomy (GTDB): domain Bacteria; phylum Pseudomonadota; class Alphaproteobacteria; order Sphingomonadales; family Sphingomonadaceae; genus Allosphingosinicella. The sequence continues at coordinate 30,827 of CAYOJN010000002.1, forward strand.
AGCGCTTCCGCGCAGCCAGGTCGTCAGCAAGATCTGGGACCATATCAAGAAGAACAATCTTCAGAATCCCGAGAACAAGCGCGAGATCGTCGCCGACGACAAGCTCCGGGCCATTTTCGGCAAGGATCGGGTCTCGATGTTCGAGATGAACAAGCACTTGTCGCGCCACCTCAGCTAGGGCCTTCCCGACCGGTGCGGCACCCCGCATCGGCCGGAAAGACGGCAGCCTGTCCGATGCCGGAGTATCGGAGTGAACAAGGCGCGCCTGCTTGAGGACCTGAAGATCCTGGGCGTCAGGCCCGGTGATCTTCTGATGGTTCACGCGTCACTGAGAAAGATCGGCCTCGCCCGCACCGGTTTCGGTGAGGGCGGGGCCGATCTGCTTCTGGACGTGCTCGACGAAGCCGTCGGCCCCGACGGCACTTTGCTGATGATCCTTGGCAGCCATTACGAAATGGACTGGGTGAACGAGCGACCGGTCGAAGAGCGCGCCAGGCTGCTTGCCGGAACGCCCCTGTTCGATGTCCGGAGCGCGCCGGCAATGAAGGACGTGGGCTGGCTTGCGGAGCGGTTCCGGACCCGGCCCGGAACCCGGCTCAGCGCGAGTCCCAGCGGCCGCTTCGCGGCCCGCGGAAAGCGTTCTTCCGAGCTGCTCGCCGACCAGCCCTGGAACGATTATTACGGGCCCGGTTCGCCGCTCGACAAGCTCTGTGAGTGGGACGGAAGAATCCTTCGGCTCGGAGCCGATCCCGATACGGTAACCGCGCTGCATTTTGCCGAATATGTCGCTCGACTAACCGGCAAGAGGCGGACGCGCTGGGATTATCTGATCGGCACGGATTCGGGCCCAAGCCATGTCTGGGTCGAATGCCTCGATGACAATCGCGGTATCGTCGAATGGGAAGGGGACGACTATTTCGCCCTTATCCTCAAATCCTATCTCGGCCTGGGCCGGCATCTCCAGGGGCAGGTCGGGGAGGCCCGGGCCGAGCTGATCGCTGCGGCCGATATTGTGTCGTTCGGCGCTTCCTGGATGGAGGAGAGGCTCGGCTTCGGACTCCGAGAGGCTTCAGCCTCGCCAGCGAAGGCCAAGCCACAGGGTCCTGGGGGTTGCGCGTTCGACGATCCCGGATCCGGAAATGGCGCTGACCACCTCCTCGTCGAGAAGGTTCTCCGCCCGGGCCTCCAGGGCAAGACTCGACGTCAGCGGGATTGATGCCACTGCGCCAATGGTGAAGGAGTCAGGGATCCGGACGAGGTTGAGATCATCCTCATACTGGAGGCCGACATAACGCACATCCATCGCGGCGGAGACATTGCCCCTTCGCCAGGACAGGGTTGCCGAAGCGGAATGGCGCGGTGCCTGGGCCGGCCTGAGGCCGTCCAGGGCAAAAGCAACGTCCCTCGCCTCTACCTCGGAGCGGGCGAAACTGTAGCCGCCGGCGAGGCCCCACTCGCCGATCGCCCATTCGGCGTCGATCTCGATCCCCCGACTGACGACGGCGTCCAGATTCTGCCGCTGCCGATACTCGCCGGCGACGAAGCCGACGCCTGGAAACTGCCCCGGACCCTGGCCAAGCGTGACGTTCGCAATCGCCCGTTCAAGACGGTTGGCAAACACGGTGACCCCGATCCGTGCCTGTTCGACCGGTCTGAAGTCGGCGCCGGCTTCGATGCCCTGAAGCCGCTCCGGGCTGAGCGAGGCGTTGGCGGCGGTCGCGTCCGGTCCGACGCGGAAGGGCCGGTAGAGTTCGTTCAGAGTGGGCAATCTCCAGCCGAGATAGGCGGCGCTTCTAAGGGTCAGTCGAGCGCTCCCCGTCCAGGCGATACCGGCGCGCCCGGTCGGCTCCCAGCCCGTTCGATCGCCAAAGGCCGTGTCGGTAACCGAAGCGCCGGTCGCAAGCAGCCTTTCCTGGAGGCGGCCCTCCGACAGCCGCCAGTGATCGATCCGGACACCAGCGGTCGCGACCCACGGACCCCAGTCCCAGCTGCCTTCCGCAAACAGGCCTGCAGTCACAGTCCGGCCGCCGGCAACCCGCCCGCGATTGGGTTCGCCGTTCGAAAACTGGTAATATTCTCTCGTTCGGCCATCGGTCAGCCGGACGTCTCCGCCCAGCCTGAGATCCAACGCGCCGAACTCGGGTCTCGCCTCGGCCCGTGCTCCGACGGCCAGTGAAGGCACCGAATATTGATCGAGAACCTGAGTCGCGTCGCTCCGGTCGGCATTCAGCGAAGCGAAGGCATTGGCGAAATCCCGGAGCTGGACATAGGCCAGTGCGGAAAAGGGCAGCGCCCCGCGCCCGACGATCCTCAGCGAACTGTCGGCACCTCTTGTCTCGATCGCGCTGAAGGCGGTTCCTCGCTCGCGCGAGTCGGTGAAGGCGGAAAGATTGGCCTGCAACTCGGTGGAACCGCCGATCGGGGCCACGGCCCGGATGGCGAGACTGGCCTGTTCATAGGGAGCAGGCCGATCCGCGATGCCTCGATCAGCCTCGACGACAGGAATGAAGCCGTCGCCGCGGGCCCAGGATCCGGACAGGCTCAATTCGCCCGAACCGAGTGGAAGCGAAGCACCGGCAAACAGATCGACGCTGTCGCGGCTTCCATAAGCCAGCGCAGCGTCGGCAGACGAGGATCCGCCTGTCGGTCTGCTCTCCAGCTCGATCGTTCCGGCAAGCGCTCCCGGGCCATGAGCGCCCGTGCCACCGCCCCGTACCACCCGAATCCGCTCAAGCCGGCGCGGGTCGAAAGCCGGCCAGCTGATCCAGCCGCCGAAGGGATCCGTCTGCGGCACTCCGTCCAGGATGAGGAGCGCCCGGCTGGAGGCATTGCCGCCCAGCGCCCGGAGGGTGGCGCCCTGGCTGGTCGGATTGGCCGAGCGGGAATCGGAGCGGCGGAACTGCTGGAAGCCGGGAACCTGCCGGAGCACCTCCTCCAGCCGGTTCGACGGCGAGGAGTCGAGTCGCTCACGCCCGAGGGTCACGATGTCATAGACCCGGTCGCCAGGGGCCTCATCGAGCCCGCGACCGGTAATGACGATCTCGACGTCCTCAGCTGTCGCTGGAGCGGCCTGGACGATCAAGGCCGCGAGGATGATCCCTTGGTCCACCTGCCTCCCCTACAGGAAAAGTCGGCTACGGCGAGAGCCCGCCGAAGGCTTGACGTCAGGTCGGATCCGCTGCCGCTGCCGCAGCTTCCAGTTCGGATCGATTGAGCGAGATAACGAGGCCGAGGCCGTTCTTGCCGAAGCTTTGAAAGGGGAGCTTGGCCCTGATCTCTCCGGTCGAGACCACCGCCCCTTCCGAATCGACCGATTCGATAGTCCCGACCAGTTCACCTTCCGGACCTCGAACCTCGACGCCCTGGAGTATGTCGGTTGCGTCGGCCATGGTCACTGGGCCCGGCTCGACCTCATCGCCGACGGTGTCGGCGTCGGCCTGGTTGTCGCTGGATATCGTGCCTTCAACCCCGGTTTCGGCGGGGTCCGTGAGGGCGGCTTCGCTGCCGCCGAGGCCGGCCTCGTCGGTCACGACCCGAGTCGTCGCCGAGCCGGCGGCTGGTACGCTGGTGCTCGAGTCCGTCTCCGCTTCCTGGGCGATGGCGGGAAAGGCGGACATGAAGACCGCCGCCGCGCCGAGGGCAAGGCTGCCTTTCAAGTTCATGATAATTCTCCAGATTTGGGTCTGAAGGTTAGACGCATCGGGACGGACCTGGTTTCACCCGGGCCGACCGGCCGTCAAAAAGGGACAGTGGACCGGTCAGAGCACATATTTGCTGAGATCGCTGTCGCGAGCGATATCAGAAAGCTGGCGCTCGACATAAGCGGCGTCGACGACGACGGTTTCGCCGCGCCTCTCCTCAGCCTCGAAGCTGACATCCTCAAGAAGCTTCTCCATCACCGTCTGGAGCCGCCTTGCGCCGATATTCTCAACCCGGCCGTTCACCTCGGCAGCGATCCTGGCCAACGCCCGCACTCCATCTTCGGTGAAGCTGATTTCGACACCCTCCGTCTCGAGAAGGGCCCGATACTGGGTGGTAAGGCTTGCCTGGGTGTCCGACAGGATGCGGACGAAATCCTCTTCCGTCAGCGCCTTCAACTCGACCCGGATCGGAAGCCGGCCCTGAAGTTCGGGAAGCAGGTCGGACGGCTTGGAAAGATGGAAAGCCCCTGATGCGATGAAGAGGATATGATCCGTTTTCATCGGCCCATATTTGGTGGCTACGGTCGTCCCTTCGATCAGCGGAAGAAGATCGCGCTGGACGCCCTCGCGGCTGACCGATCCACCGCGCATGTCGCTGACCGCGATCTTGTCGATTTCGTCGAGGAAGACGATGCCATTGGCCTCGGCATCGCGAAGCGCGGTCCTGCTGACATCGTCGGGATCAAGTCTCTTGTCCGATTCCTCGTCGAGAAGTTTTTCGAGCGCCTCGCGAACCTTCATCTTGCGCCGCTTGCGCGGCTGCTGGCCGAGCGCCTTGCCCATGAGGTCACTAAGGTTGATCATGCCGACCTGCCCGCCCATGCCCGGGATCTCGAGCGGGGTGTTGGGCTGATCAACGACGTCGATCTCGACCTCGCGATCGTTCAAATGCCCGTCGTCCAGCATTCGGCGAAAGCTCTCGCGGGTGGCGGCACTGCTGTCCTTGCCGGTGAGTGCATCCAGGAGACGCTCGATCGCGGCCGCATTCGCTGCACCGCGGACGGCGCTCCGGCGACGCTCGCGTTCCAGCCGAACTGCTTCCTCCGCAAGGTCGCGGGCGATCTGCTCGACGTCACGGCCAACATAGCCGACCTCGGTGAACTTGGTCGCCTCGACCTTGACGAAAGGCGCATCGGCAAGCTTCGCCAGCCGCCGGCTGATCTCGGTCTTTCCGCAGCCGGTCGGGCCGATCATCAGGATATTCTTCGGAGTCACCTCGTCACGAAGCGAATCCGGAAGCTGCTGACGACGCCAGCGGTTGCGAAGCGCAACCGCGACCGCCCGTTTCGCATCGTTCTGGCCGATGATGTGCGAGTCGAGCGCGGCGACAACCGCCTTGGGAGTGAGACTGTCGTTCATCTGTCCTGCAATTCTGCGTTCGCTGCGCGGGGCGGGGGCCGGGTCGGGCGACCCAGAAGTCGGCTGATACTCCATGAGCCGGAGATTGGACCGCAACCCCTGCAGTTCAAGCCGTGCAGCGGAAGCTGCCGAACAGGCGGCGGTGCGAAGCGATGATCCGCTCGATGTCGGCCGGCTGGGGGTTGGGGTCCCAGATGTCCCGCTCGAACGTCCCGCCGAGAAGGATCCCGTCGGCGCGCGGGAACATGTAGCCGGCTTCACCGGAAAAGGCGTAGCCTATTTCCGGTTGCGGGAGGAGGATTGCGAGCTGGCCTCGAACCGGATGAAGCTCGCTATCTCCGAACAGCTCGCGAGCGCCGAGTCCCGTGCAGTTGAAGATCAGCCTTTCGTCCAGTGCAGCAAGGTCGACGGGTGAATCGAATGACCGGCGAGTCATGGTTCCGCCGGCCAGGTGAATGTCACGCGCGAGTTGACGCAAAAGGCGGCCGGTTTCCGCATAGAGGGTGTTGAACCGGACCAGGTGCGGGACCGGGAATGGATGATCGCCGGATGCGAGGTCGGCTTCGCCAGGCCGGTAGCGCGAGAGAAAGGACGTCCGTGGGCCGTCCCCGCTCGATTGCTCGTAGGTCGGGACCCATCTGATCCCATAATCGTCGCCGACCATGATCTGGAAGCGGCGCCAGCTATACTCCATCGCTTTCTCGAACTGAGCCCGCCATTGAGGCGTCACCTGGTCGTTGCGATAGTGACCGAACGGAGAAATCTGACCCCCGGCGATGTTCGAAGTCGTCTCGGGCGGAAGGGCCTTCGCGTAGAGGGTGACCGGAAAGCCCGCTTCCTGGACCAGCCTTGCCGTCGTCAGCCCCATGATCCCGGCCCCGATGACGGCCACGGGCCCCTCATGGCCAGGGACACCGAGGTCGACCGCCAGTCGCGACGATCCCCAGCTCAAGGTAATTCCAGCGCCTCCATGGCCGTAATTGTGAACCAGCCTCTTGTCGCCCACTGGCTCGGCTCGAACGACGAAGCCCGAGGCGCGATACGGCCTGAGGCCCGCGACCGTCCGGATCACCCGATCGTCCGACACATTGACCGGTGGAAGGCAGCCCGAGCCAGGGTCGGGACGAGCCAATGGAGTTGCACAGCCAGGAAGGACAAGCGCCGAAGTGGCGGATCCCAAAAAGAAGCGGCGGTCCATGATCGGGATCTAGGCCGATCGCCCTTACCCGTGAAGAGGAAAGGGCGAAGCGCCTCTCAGGCCGCGTCCTCGATCACCTGCAGGGTCAGCTGGTCATTGGTATAGACGCAGATATCCGCGGCGATCTTCATTGCCTTGCGGGCGATGGTTTCCGCCTCATCCTCATAGTCGAACAAGGCGCTGGCCGCCGCGAGAGCGAAATTCCCGCCTGACCCGATTGCGGCGACGCCCGAAGCGGGTTCGAGCACGTCGCCATTGCCGGTCAGGATCAGGGTCACGTCCCGGTCCGCGACAATCATCATCGCCTCGAGGTTGCGAAGATATTTGTCGGTCCGCCAGTCCTTGGCCAGTTCGACCGCGGCTCTCATCAGCTGGCCCGAATGCTGCTCCAGCTTGCGCTCCAGTCGGTCGAACAAAGTGAAGGCGTCTGCCGTCGCACCGGCAAAGCCACCGATCACCTTGCCTTCGCCAAGCCTTCGGACCTTGCGCGCATTGGGCTTTATCACCGTCGACTGAAGCGAGACCTGGCCATCGCCGGCGATCACCGCCTTTCCATTCTTTCGTACGCCAACGATCGTCGTTCCGTGCCAGCTTTCCATTTCACCTCCGCTTTGAATCCATGTGGGTGAGGCGGGCCGGCTGCGCAACATCAGCTCGAAGCGAGCCTGACGATCTCCAGCCAGGCGCCTTCGTCGATCACCTCGATTCCGAGTTCGGTCGCCTTCTTGAGCTTAGAGCCGGCTCCCGGTCCGGCGACGATGAGGTCGGTTCGGGCCGAAACCGATCCCGCCACCTTGGCGCCGAGCGATTCCGCCTGTGCCTTGGCTTCGTCCCGGGACAGGCTTTCGAGGCTGCCGGTAAAGACGAGCGTCTTGCCGCTGACCGGCGACTGGAGTGTTTCGACCCTGAATGGCGGCGGCGAAACTTCCTTCAACAGCTCGTCGACCACCTCGAGATTATGGGGCTCGGCAAAGAAGTCGACCACCGCCTGGGCGACCACGGGCCCGATCCCTTCGATACCCTGGAGCTCGGCAAAGGCCTCTTCGTCCCCGGCCGCCCGAAGAGCGGTATCCCGAAGCGCTTCCAGAGTCCCGAAGCATCTGGCGAGATCGCGGGCGGTGACCTGGCCGACATGGCGAATCCCGAGTGCAAACAGCAGACGGTCCAGCGGCGGCTCCCGCCTGGCATCGATGGCGGCAATGAGGTTCTGCGCCGAAATCACTGCCCAGCGTTCGCGCTTCAGAAGATCCTCGACGGTGATCCGGAAGATATCGGCGGGCGACTGGATCAGCCGGTCGCGGAAGAAAGCCTCGATATGGGTCCCACCAAGCCCCTCGATGTCAAGTGCCGCCCTGGAAACGAAGTGGCGGAGGCGCTCCACCCGCTGGGCCGGGCAGATGAGGCCGCCGGTACAGCGTATGTCCACTTCGTCATTCGCCCTGACGGCTTCCGATCCGCACTCTGGACAGCGTTCGGGGAAACGGAAGGGAGCAAGCCTCGAATGTGCCTGCGCCTCAGTGGTCACTCCGACGATCTGGGGAATGACGTCGCCGGCTCGCTGGAGACGAACTCGGTCTCCGACCCGGACATCGAGGCGGGCGATCTCGTCGGCATTGTGAAGGGTGGCATTGGTCACCACGACCCCGCCGACATTGACCGGTTCGAGCCGGGCGACCGGAGTCAGCTTTCCGGTTCTCCCGACCTGGATGTGGATGGCATTGAGCCCGGTCTCTGCCCGCTCGGCCGGGAACTTGTGTGCGAGCGCCCAGCGCGGCGCCTTTGCGACCTGGCCGAGGCGGCGCTGCCAGTCGAGGCGATCGACCTTGTAGACGACACCGTCAATGTCGAACGCCAGGTCCGCCCTTTTCGCCTCGATCGCCCGATAATGGCCAAGCACGGCCTCCAGCCCGGTGACGAACCGCAGATCCTTGGCGACCGGGATCCCCCAGTGTTCGATCGTCTTCATGACTGCAAACTGGCTGTCCTCAGGAACGACCGACGCCTCGCCCCAACCATGGGCATAGAAGCGCAAGGGCCGGGCAGCCGTGATTGCCGGGTCCTTCTGGCGAAGAGAGCCCGCCGCTGCATTGCGCGGGTTGGCGAAGATCTTTCCGCCCTCCTCCCCCTGGCGCAGGTTGAGCGCTGCGAAATCCGCCTTCGACATGTAGATCTCGCCGCGCACTTCGAACAGATCGGGAGCATTGCCAGGCAGCTGTTGCGGGACGTCGGCGATCGTTCGGACATTGTCCGTCACGACCTCGCCGGTCGTCCCGTCACCGCGGGTCGCAGCGAGGACGAGCTTCCCCTTTTCATAACGCAGCGCACAGGAAAGGCCGTCGATCTTCGGCTCCGCGGTCAATGCCACGGGCTCGTCCGGGGCAAGATTCAGGAAACGCCGCACCCGGTCGAGAAAGTCCTTCACCTCCTCTTCGCTAAACGCATTTTCCAGGCTGAGCATCGGCCGGGAATGCCGGACCTTGGAAAGGTGAGCGGCCGGCGCCGCTCCCACCCGGTTGGAAGGGCTGTCGTCGCGTACAAGGTGCGGGAAACGCCCCTCAAGCTGAGCGTTGCGCCGGACCAGAGCGTCATAGTCCGAATCGGAAATCTCCGGCGAATCCTCGCCGTGGTAAAGGCGATTATGGCGAGCGATCTCCTTCGCCAGCCATCCCAGTTCCTCCGCGGCTTCGCGCTCGTCCGGCTCCTCCGACATCATGCCGCCTCCAGCAGCCGACGGGCCTGGGCGCGCGCTTCCTCCGTCACCTTCGCACCTGAAAGCATCCGGGCAATTTCCTCCCGCCGCAGTTCGGGATCGAGTGCTCGAACGCTGGTTCTCGTGACTGCGCCGTCATGATTCTTCTCGATCAGCCAGTGGGTGGCACCCCGGGCCGCAACCTGCGGGCTGTGGGTGACGACGAGGACCTGGCCGGTCGCGGCAAGCCGGTGAAGTCGCTCGCCAACCGCGCTCGCGACCGCGCCGCCGACGCCGCGGTCCACTTCATCGAAGATGATGGTCCGGGCGGCGCCCTGCTCATGAAGCGCAACCTTGAGTGCGAGGATGAAGCGCGAGAGTTCGCCGCCGCTGGCAATCCGTATCAGGGGTGCGAAGGGCGCGCCGGCATTGGTGGAAACCAGGAATTCGACCCTGTCGCGGCCGAGCGCGGAGGCTTCCGACCCCTTGATCTCGGTCTGGAACTTCGCCTGTTCGAGCTTGAGCGGGCCAAGTTCGGCCGCGACTGCGGAATCGAGCCGCTCCGCCGCTTTGCGCCGGGCCTCGGTCAGCGCCGAAGCAGCGCGATCATAATCGCGTCGCATCGATTCCACCGTCCGTTCCAGTTCCGAAAGTCCCTCCTCGCCCGAGTCGAGCGCGGTGAGGCGCGCCTTAAGGCGCTCAAGCAGTGCTGGTAGCGCATCGGTTTCGACCTGATGCTTTCGGCTCAGCGCTCGAAGCTCGAAGAGCCGCGTTTCCGCTTCGTCGAGGCGGGCCGGATCGAAGGCCAGTGAATCGCGGGCATGATCGAGCGCTCGTTCGGCTTCCGAGGCTTCGATGATCGCGCGGTCGAGTGCCTCCAGCGTCGATTCCAGGCTGTCATGTTCGCCGGCGATCCGGTCCAGCCTTCGAGCGGCAAGCCGGAGGCGTGCAAAGCCACCTTCCGAACCCTGGAGGAGGCCCTCGATAGCCGCAAGCTCCTCGCCCAGCCGAGCGCCGGCCTGCATGGCCGACCGCCGATCTGCTAGGATCTGTTCCTCGCCGGCCTGTGGATCGGTCCGGCGAAGCTCATCGACGGCGTGGATCAGCCATTCGCGATCGCTCTGCTCACCGGCCAATCTCGACCGAGCCTGCTCGAGCGCCTGCTCGGCTCTGGCCAGCTCTTCCCAGGCGGCGGCGGTCGAAGCCGTGTCGATGCCACCGAAAAGGTCGAGGAGCCCGCGATGGCCGCGTGGGTTGAGGAGTCCGCGGTCGTCATGCTGGCCATGTATCTCCACGAGACTGGATCCCAGGTCCCGAAGTAGTCCGGCCGACACCGATTGATCGTTGATATAGGCGCGGCTCCCGCCATCGGCCCGGACCAGCCGCCTTATGATCAGGGCCTCGCCCGCCTCCTGGTCGAGGCCGTTCTCGGCGATCAGAGCCAAGGCTGGATGATCGGCGGGAACGTCGAAGCTGACACTGACCGAGGCCTGCGGACGCCCGGCCCGGACCAGCCCGCTGTCGGCGCGGGTGCCAAGAGCGAGGCCCAGGGCGTCGAGGAGAATGGACTTTCCGGCACCCGTCTCGCCGGTGAGGACGCTGAGCCCGGCTCCGAAATCGAGATCGAGTGACTCGATCAGTACCAGGTCGCGAATGGACAGGGCGGTCAGCATGACGGCCCAGTCTGTGCCACCCCGCGGTTCAGCAGATCAAGCCGCGGTCGACGCCGCCGTCTGCTGCGGCGCATGGCGCTGGATCAGCTCATAGGCTCGCTGGTACCAGCGGGTGCCGGGATAATTGGCGCCGAGCACCGCCGCCGCCTTTCGCGCCTCCTCGGGCACGCCCAGCGCAAGATAGGATTCGGTCAGACGCATGAGCGCTTCCGGCGTATGGCTGGTCGTCTGATATTCGTCGACCACCTGACGGAACCGGGTGACCGCAGCGAGCCATTCGCGCCGCCGCTGGTAGAAGCGCCCGACTTCCATTTCCTTGCCGGCCAGGTGGTCGTTCACCAGGTCGAGCTTGATTCGCGAATCGGCGGCATAGGACGTGTCTGGATAGCGGCGAACGACTTCGCCCAGGGCATCGAGTGCCTGGCGGGTGATGCCCTGGTCGCGGGTGACGTCACTGATCTGCTCGTAATAGTTGAGGGCGATCAGATAGAGGGCGTAGGGCGCATCGCGATTGCCCGGATGAATGGCCAGGAACCGCCGTGCCGATTCGATCGACTTGGTGTTCTGGCCAAAGGCATAATAGGAAAAAGCGCTCATCAGCTGGGCGCGCCGGGCCCAGACCGAATACGGATGCTGGCGCTCGACTTCGTCAAAGATCAGTGCAGCCTGCTGATATTGGCCCCGCTGAAGCCGATCCCAGGCCGCATTGTAGAGCGTGTTCACGTCGCGGGCGACATAGAGCGTGTCGGATTGAGTCCGGTTCCCGCTGAAGGTGCTGCAGGCAGCGAGCGGGATCAAGGCGGTGCCGACAGCCAGGATCAGGATCGGACGGGGGAGTCTTTGCATGGCGGGCTTCTTAGCTGAGCGTTGGGGGAAGTCCAAGCGGCCTTCGATCATCTGGGAGCATGGGCGATGAACCGGCCTTTAACACCAGCTTTAACCCGAAAATAGGCTGCGCCTGCTACTCGAAGGCGATGCTTCGAGTGCTCACTCTCTCGACCCTGTTTCCGAATGTCGTCCAGCCCAATCTGGGCGTGTTCGTCGAACGCCAGACGCTCGGCCTGGCCGCACTCGACGAGATCGAGCTTCAGGTGGTTGCGCCAATCGGACTGCCGGTCTGGCCCTTGTCGCGCCACCCCCATTATCAGCCCTTGGGAAAGCTCGACCGGGCCGAAACGTGGAAGGGCCTGACCCTGCACCGGCCCCGCTACCTCGTCTGGCCTCGTCTCGGCACGGCCAGGACAGCCCGAAACCTGGCAATGGCGCTTCGGCCGGTGCTCCAGAGGATACGCCAGACCTTTCCTTTCGACGTCATCGACGCCGAATTCTTCTGGCCGGACGGTCCCGCTGCGATGTTCCTCGCGGCAGAATTCGACGTGCCCTTCTCGGTCAAGGCGCGCGGCGCAGATATTCATTACTGGGGTCACCATCCGGCAAGCGCTGATCAACTTCTGGAGGCCGCTAAGGCGGCCGATGGAATGCTGGCAGTGAGTTCGGGGATCAAAGCGGATATGGTCGCGCTCGGCTTCCCGGCCGACAAGATCCGGGTCCACCATACCGGGATCGATCTCGATCGCTTCCGGCCCCGTGACCGGGACGAGGCCCGAGCCGAGCTTGGCCTGAAGGGGCCAGTCGTCATAACGCCAGGTGCCCTGATCCCGAGGAAGGGCCAGGCCATCGCGATCGAAGCCATTGCCGGTCTCCCGGACGTGACCCTGCTGCTGGTGGGTGATGGCCCGGACCGAAATCAGCTCGAGCGGCTGTCGGATTGGCTCGAGATCCGGCCGCGAGTTCGATTTCTCGGCAGCAGGCCCCATGAAGAAATGCCGAAGCTTCTGGCGGCTTCGGACGTGATGCTTCTCCCGACCCGCTCGGAAGGACTTGCCAATGTCTGGGTCGAATCGCTCGCTTGCGGAACCCCGGTCGTCACCACCGACATTCCCGGCGCAAGGGAAGTGTTTTCAGGGTCCGCGGCTTCAAGACTGATTCCGCGATCCGTCCCGGACGCTCGATCGGCAGTGGCAGCCTTGCTGGCCGACCCGCCCGACCCGGCCGCGGTTCGGCAGGGGGCAGAAAAGTTCAGCTGGGATCGCAACAGCGCCGAACTCGTCGATCATCTCGCCGCCCTCGTTGCCAGCCATGGAGTGAACAGGAGCGCTCGTCTCAGAGCGGCATGATCGCGGCGACGATCCAGCGACCCTCGCTTCGAAGCATTCCCCAGGTCCTGGCGGCCGCCCGACTGTCCATGGCTTCGAGTCCGATTCCTCGCTGGTCCAGGTGGCTCACCAGCATTCGCGGTGGGAATATCATCGTCGGCCCGGTTCCGAGCAGGACGAATTCGGGGGCGGGGTCGAGGTCCAGCAGGTCCTCGAAATCGGTGACGGTGAGTGCATCGATCCGAGCCGGGGTCCACCGGCGGGCCGCTACCGGAGTGAGTTTGACGCCTTCATAAAGCTGACCGTCGACCCGCAAGGCGGTCCCGGAAAAACCCTGGATCAGCGGCCCTGGAGCCGGTGCATCGCGGTCAAACCTGGGCACCGTCGACTTCGTTTCGAGGGCCCCGCGAGGCCCGGCTCACCGGATCCTTGGGAAGGAAGCTGTCGGGGGCCACCTTGAGCCAGATCAGCCACGGCGAAGCGATATACATGGTCGAGTAGGTGCCGACGAGAACGCTGATCAGAAGCGCGGTGGTGAAGCTGAAGATTACGTCCGGGCCGAAGAAGAAAAGGGAGCCCAGCGCAAGCAGCATCGTGAAGTTGGTTGCGACCGTTCGCGACAGGGTCTCGTTCACCGACAGGTTGATCAGCGGAGTGATCTCCATCTTCCGGAATTTCCGCAGATTCTCGCGAATCCGGTCATAGATGACGATGGTGTCGTTGAGGGAATAGCCGATCAGGGTCAGAAGCGCTGCAACGACGTTGAGGTCGAACTCCATCTGAGTGAGCGCGAAGACGCCCAGGGTGATGATGACGTCGTGGAACAGGGAGAAGAGGGCGCCCACTCCAAACTGCCATTCGAATCGAAACCAGATGTAGATCGAGACTCCGATCATCGCGAAGAGAAGAGCAAGCGCACCCGACTGGACCAGTTCCTCGGAAACCTTGCCCGAAACGGTTTCGACCGCGTCGATCCGGACACCGGGATAGGCCTCGACGAGCGCACTGCGAACGTCACTGGCGGCAACGCTGGCCGCTTCCTCGCCGCCTTCGGGCAGTCCCATTCGGATCAGGATTTCATGTTCGCCGTCCTGAACGCCGATTCCGGCCGGGCCGGAGCGGCTCTCCTGAACCGCAGCGTCACCATGGCCGAGTTCATTGATCCGCTCACGGAGCCCCTCGAGTTCGGGGGACTCCTGGAACGTCGCCCGGATCATCTGGCCGCCGGCGAAGTCGACACCGAAATTCAGTCCCTTGGTGACCAGCAGTCCGATCGAGGCGGCGATGAGCAGAGCCGATACAGCGAAGGCGAACCCGCGCCAGCGCAGGAAATCGATATTCGTATTGTCGGGAACCAGTTTCAGCAGACGCATGGAAGTTCCTTAGATCACCAGTTCCTTCGGGCGCTTGCGCAGCCAGAACGACACGAACATTCGGGTGA
>CAYOJN010000003.1:0-39026 GCA_964404245.1 uncultured Sphingosinicella sp.
GGTGCTCGCCCCGATCGTGGTGTACTTCGTGATCACTGCCATCGCAGGCCAGCAGAACGGTTTCGCGGCTTTGGGCGCGCTGCTCCTCGGCGTGATCGTGGGCGGGCTGTTCGTCGCGCTCAGCATGACCGCGGGCGGCGGCGCATGGGACAACGCCAAGAAGTATATCGAGGACGGCCATCACGGCGGTAAGGGATCCGAGGCCCACAAGGCGGCGGTGACCGGCGACACGGTCGGCGATCCTTACAAGGATACGGCCGGCCCCGCGGTGAACCCGATGATCAAGATCACGAACATCGTCGCGCTTCTGCTGCTCGCCGCACTTGCAGCGGGCGGCGCTGCCTGAACAGAATGAACGAAACCCCGCGGGCGGTCTGTCCCGCCCGCGGGGTTCCCATCTTGCGTTCGAATCGCTAAGGGCAGCCGGCCTTTTCGAAGCAGGAAAGCGAATGGCGAAGGAAGAACTTCTCGAGATGCGCGGCCAGGTCGTCGAGCTGCTGCCCAATGCCATGTTCCGGGTGCAGCTGGAGAACGGCCACGAGATTCTTGGTCACACCGCAGGCAAGATGCGCAAGAACAGGATCCGGGTTCTAACCGGCGATGAAGTGCTGGTGGAACTCACCCCTTATGATCTGACCAAGGGTCGGATTACCTACCGCTTCAAATAGGTGGAAATGGCCGGAACAGGTCTCGCCGTCGGCCCGAAGGCGACCCTGAGTCAGCCGCTCCGACTGACCCTCGCCTCGGCGTCACCGCGACGGCTCGATCTGCTCGCCCGGATCGGAGTCATTCCCGACAGCGTCATCCCGGCCGAGATCGACGAGTCTCCGCTCAAGGCTGAGCTTCCGCGCCACCACGCCGCTCGTCTTGCGGCCGAAAAGGCGATGGCCGTCGCGTCGCCCGGGATGCTCACCCTTGCAGCCGACACCGTCGTCGCTGCCGGCCGGCGAATTCTTCCGAAGACCGAAAGCAAGGAGGAGGCGCGCGACTCGCTTCTGCTTCTATCGGGCCGGCGCCACCGGGTATTCTCGGCGGTGACGCTCGTCGACTCGGGGGGCAGGGCCAGCCACCGGCTGTCGGTGACGCTGGTCACTTTCAAGCGCCTGTCGGCGCATGAAATGGACTCCTATCTCGATAGTGGCGAATGGCTGGGCAAAGCCGGCGGCTATGCCATCCAGGGTCGGGCCGAGGCCCTGATCCGGGGCCTTTCGGGTAGCCATTCCGGAGTGATCGGACTGCCCTTGTTCGAAACCCGCGCCCTGCTTCGTTCGGCCGGCTATCCGCTTGACTGAGTGGCTGTACGAGGAAGGGATTGGCGAAAGCCGCTCGGCGCTGGTCCAGGCCGGCACCATCCTGGAAGCCATTATCGAACTCCCGGGCAGGCTCGCGCTCGGAACGGTCCTCCCGGCCCGTCTGGTCCGAATATTCGCACCCGGCCGACGCGGCCTTGTCTCCCTCGAGGGCGGCGAAGAGGCGATCATCGAGCCGGTCGGCATTGGCCTCACCGAAGGCTCGGCCTTTCGTGCTGAAGTGGTTCGCGAACCGCTCGCCGAACCCGGGCGAACCAAGCTAGCCAGGGTTCGCTCGACGGCGGCGAGCCCTGGCCGGGGACCGACGCTGAAGGAACGAATCGGCCAGCATCGGCTCCAGCCGGCGATCGGCCCCGATCGGTTCGAGGAATCGGGCTGGTCAGAGCTTCTCGAGGAGGCGATGAGCGGCGAGATCGCCTTTCAGGGTGGAGCGCTTCGGATGAGCCTGACCCCGGCCATGACCCTGTTCGACGTCGACGGCGATCTTCCTGCAGCCGAACTGGCCGAAGCCGGCGCTGCGGCTGCAGCCCGAGCGATCCGCCGGTTCGGGATCGGGGGGTCGATCGGCATCGACCTGCCGACGCTGAGCGAACGCGGCGCTCGCCAGGCAGCGGCGGCGGCCGTGGATTCGGTCCTCCCTCAACCGTTCGAGCGGACGGCAGTCAACGGGTTTGGCTTTCTCCAGATCGTCCGACGTCGCGACCGACCATCGCTCCCGGAATTGCTCCTTGCCGATCCGGTCGGAGCGTCCGCACGAGCGATCCTGCGCCGTGCGGAACGCTGCCCGGGCCGCGGCCCCCTCACCATTGAAGCCGCAGGCGCGGTGATCGACCGGATCGAGGGCGAGGCTGGCTGGATAGAGACGCTTCGTCGCAGAACCGGTGCCGACGTCGCCTTGCACCGGAAGCCCGGCCTCGCCATATCGGCTGGCCATGTCCACCGCCAAAGCCCATGACCGGCGCGAATCCTGCCCCTTGTGCGGAAGGCCGAGCGCAGAATCGAGCAAGCCATTCTGCAGCCAGGGCTGCCGGGACCGGGATCTTCTGAACTGGCTTGGCGATGCCTATCGCGTGGCTGGGGAACCGGTCGATCCCGAGGCGCTGGTCAGCGACGAAGACAGGCTGGACAGCGGCCGCTAGGCCCCTCTATAGGCGCTGCTTCCGCTCGGCGAGCGCGATGCCCAGGTAGCTCAGTTGGTAGAGCACGTGACTGAAAATCACGGTGTCGGCGGTTCGATTCCGTCCCTGGGCACCATCTCTTGCGGGCCTACGCTCTCAGATCACCCCTGTCGCTAACGAGCCGCCAGGCTTCGGCGAGGCGCGATGGGGCAACCGCTGCAAGGGATGCGGCATAGAGGGCGGCTCCGGTCGGGACGAGGAGAGACAGCCGCAGCATGGCGTCCATCCCCTCGAGCCAATTGTCGGCCATTCTCACCATCAGGGCCATCATAAGCGCAGCGAACAATGGCGGCGCTATGGCATGAGCCAGCCGCTCGAAACCAAGCCCGATCACCGGCAGCGAGAGCCGGGCCGTGGTCGTGACGAGCAGCGCCATTGCGCCGGTCCAGGCCCAGGCCAGCCCGGTGGTTCCCCAGTTCAGGCCGACGAGGAAGGCGGCGGGGAAGATCAGACCGCCAGCGATTGCGGCCCGAAGCGCAATTCCAGGTCGATCGAGGGCATTGGTCGCCGGCGCGAACAGGACCTGCAGGGTCAGCATCGACATGGCGATGGCGAGGATTGGCATCAATGACGCAGCTTGCAGCCATTTGGGGCCGAGGACGATCTCGACAAAAGGCGAGGCCAGGGCGGCGAGCCCGGCATGGAAGGGCAAGGCGAGGAGGAGGATCAGCCTGACCGTCCGCAGGAAGGCTTCCGCGAGTTCGCCATTCTCGTTCGGGATCCTGGAATAGGCTGCAAAGGCCACCTCGTTGAGGGGCGGGACGAATTTCGAAGCGAAGATCATGGTGACGAACAGCGCCGTCGAGTAGAGGCCCAGTTGGTGAGGCTCCAGCAGCCGGCCCGCAAACAGGATGTCGGCCTGACTCTGGAGAAACCAGAAGAACTGGACGAGCGTAAGGGTGCCGCCGAAGCGAACGAACCCCCTCATTCCGTCGAATCTGAAGATCGGCACGATCGGCGCTCGCGATGCCAGCGTCATCCCGATCGCTTCGACACCGAAGATCACCATCGGCGCGGCGACGAGGGTCCAGACGCCAAAGCCCGACCAGGCGCAGGCAAGGGCGGTCGCGGCACCTGACAGAGCAGCGACGAGCCGGATCTGGGCCGGCCGTTTGAAATCCATCTCCCGGCTCAATATCGCATGGGGGACGGCCAGGAACGGCGTCGCAAGGTAAAGCAGGGACTGGACTCGAAGCAGGTCCGCCACCATGGGCTGGCGATAATAATCGGCGACTAGCGGAGCGAGTGCAAACTGGGTCGCTCCGAGCGTCAGGTTCATCAGGAGAAGAAGGCCAAGGACCTGGGCATATTGGCGTCGTGAGACCGATTTCGCCCGGATCAGTGCGCCGGCCATCCCATAGCCGTTCATGACATTGAGCAGGACGAGGATGACCTGCGTCATCGCGAACAGACCATAATCGGCCGGGTCGAGTAGCCGGATGACCAGGAACGTCGTTCCCCAGGCGATCAGCTGGGCGACGAGCTGGCTTCCCGAGCGCCAGGCCACGGCGTTCTTCACCCGCTGGAGCATCGGCGAATGGGCCGCGAGGCTTGCCCCCTTGCTCATTCCGAGGCGGCGAGCACCGTCCCCGCAACCGCGCCCGCGGCGACGAGATGGCTAACGATCCGATTACGCCGGGCGGAGGCGTGGCCGCTCACCAGGAAAGCGGTTCGGGCAAGCTCGGATTCGGAGCCCCATTTGAGGCTGAGAAGATGGCCGAGCGAACGACTCGCGACGATCAGCAGGTCCACGATCTCCGATCCCGGCTCGGCACCCATTTCCCGCTTGTAGCCGCTGTCTCCCGCACCAAGATCAACCGTCTTCACTCCTGATGCAGCGGCCCATTCAAGCTGCCGGCAGGTGACGATTCGGCCCACTCGAAGTGCAGCGAAGCCTTCGTCATAGCTGCTTGCGATGCTGTACTGCCGATCGCCTGTCCGCAGATCGAACGAGAAGGCAACAGGTTTTCCGTCAGCGATGAGAAGCGTCGCCGACAAGGCTGCCGCGATGTACGGATCCCGGATCGCTCGGTGCCACAAGGCCCGTTTTTCGGGCGTGAGAAATTTGGCTCCGCTTCCATCGGTATTGCGTGCGATCCAGCTATTGGCCTCGATTTCCCCGAGTGCCTCGAACACGCTTCCGTCCCAGTCGCTTCCGGTCACGAAGCGAAACTGGACTTCCCCTTCCCGTTCCAGCCGGCGCTGGTAATTCGCGATCCGGCGGCGGGTCGACTTGCGCGGCCAGGGTCCCCCTTCCCCCTGAACGCCAAGATCGAGCTCCCAGGATTCCCCGAGCCGTCGGATCAGGACGGTCCAGCCGGCGGCTGCGGCGGCTTTCTTGAGCATTTGGGTGGCAGGATCGGACTGAAGCACCGGGCCGACGCGCCAGACTGGCGCAAGCGCCCTGCGCACCGAAGGTTCGGCAAGCATTGCCCGTAATTCGTCATGCTCGATATCGGCCGCGACAAGGATCGACCGGAAGGGCCAGTAGCTTCCCGGAACCGAACGGGCGCCAATCAGGGGCGGCCCGATATCGTCGGTCGGAATTGCGGCGAATGGAACGCCATCCTCGCGAGTGGCGATGATGGTCATCGGATTGCCCGAGGCTGACGCTTCGTACCAGGCGGCTCGAAGAAAGCAGCGCCCATCTGGCGAGCGGCGGGCGAGACAGTCCAGCGAGGTCGGAAAACCCTTCACGATCTCGACCCGGATACCCGTATCCCTGCTGATTGAACCTTCGTACACGGCTTGCTCCCCGCCTCGCCGTTAAGGGTCAATGGCTAAGAATCGCCTAAGTGGCCCGAAACTTCTGGATGAGCGGGGTCTGATCGGACTGAGACCAGGTCGGCTCCTGGCCTCGTCGAAGGATGATGAGCGCATAGCCGAGCAGGAGGATGAGGAAGGGCGAGATCAATCCCGGGGGTTGATCTGTTATCGCTTCGCCTTGCTCACCCCACAGAGCCTCGCTCGCGATTCCGTAGCCTGTGACCAGCCAGGACAGGGCCAGCAGACCCTGCAGCTCCCACCGGCGCGCGCGTTCGATCAGGTCAGGAAGCAGGAAGGCGGCGGCAAGTCCGAGGATCGCAAGATCGTAATCGTAATTATAGGGGCTGACGAACATTGAAGACGCGCAGGCCGCAGCAGCGACAACGTGCGGAGAGGTTCCGCGGTACCACAGTCGAACCAGCAGGATCACGGCTGCGAGGGCACCCAGAGCGTGCAGGCTGATCGCAAGGGACGGCGGCGCTCCAAGACTTCGGACCGTGGCGTAGATCGACGTCATCCGGAAGAGCGGGTAATAGCCGGCAGCCAGAAACTCTCCGGCCTCGTCCACGCCGCCCAGGAAAGCAGGCCAGATGTCGGTCCCATAGACCAGAGTTGCCGTGGCGAGCGCTGTTGAAACGACAAGGGCCGCGATCACCATTGCTGCCCAGCGTCGGCTGAGCAGTGAGAGCAGGGCGATCCCGGCAGCCAGGTGCGGCTTGACCACCATCAGACCCAGTGGAATTCCCGCGCCGGGCCGCCGGTCGATCCAGGCCAGCAGGAACCAACCGACCAGGCCGGCGATGAGGAAGCCGTTCTGGCCGGTCCGGACAACCAGGATGATGACGGGCAGGATGCCGATCAGCACCCCGGGCAGATATGAGCCGGCAATGCGCCGAAGTACCAGCAGATAGAAAGCGAAGCTTGCTGTAATGAAAAGCAGATAGGCGAGACCGATGGGCAGACGGGCCAAGCCTTCCATGGCCAGGGTGTAGGGCGGCGGATAGGTCCAGGGCATGAATGAGGTCGTGCCAGTGAGCGCCTTCTGGGCGCGAAACATCTCGGTAGCCTGATAGGCCTCCCCGGCGCGACCCTGCCTCGCCATTTCCCCCGCAATATGGAAGGCGTCGAAATCGGTCAGTATCTTGTCCCGGCCGAAAGTCTGGGGTGCCTCGAACAGGATCGCCGAAACCATCGCAAGCACGGCTGAGACGGTCAGGATCGCGGCCAGGATCAGCCGGCTGGTAGCCACTCGCGAACTCTGGTCCGGCCTCACACTCACAGACGGGTCCGCTTGAAGATCCGCTCCGGCAGGGTTCGGATCGCGGCCATGACGAGCCGCCAGACCGGCTTCACATAGAGAATGTCCCGGCTCGACGACACAGCCCTGAAGATCGCGTCGGCAACCTCCGTCGGTGAGGCCGTGAGCCGTGGCGGCAGCTTCATGCCTTCGGTCATTCGGGTTGCAACGAAGCCGGGCAGGACAGTCAGGACATGGACTCCGGATCCGGACAACCGGTTGCGCAGGCCGGACAGAAAGGTCGTGAACCCGGCCTTTGCCGATCCGTAGACATAGTTGCTCGCCCGTCCCCGCTCTCCAGCCACCGAACTGATCCCGACCAGGGTTCCGCTGCCGCGCTGTTCAAAGCTGTTCGCAAGAAGGCCCAGCAGCAGGGCGGGTCCTTCGAAGTTGCTTCGCAGCGTCAATGCGGCCGCCACCATGTCGCGTTCCGAGCCGGCCTGGTCACCAAGCAATCCAACGACGCAGATCGCGACCGCTGGAAGGACGGGCAGGCTGTCGATGAAGGATTCCAGCGTTGAGGTGTCTAGTATGTCCAGTTCGTGCAGGCTCGCTGCAACGCCGTGGCGAAGTTCGATATCGGACCGATCCGAGTCCAGCGATCCGCTGTTGCGCGCGGCCAGCTGAACGGCATGCCCGGCGGCCGCGAAACGATGGGCAAGCGCAAGACCGATGTCAGACCTGCCGCCGATGATGAGTATGGGATCCTTGTTCACAGATTCAGCCTTTCGGATTGGCTCGACCTGAAGGCCGTGCTCATGTTCGTTCGCAAGGCGACGAAATCGGACACACGCTCATCGCAGGCACGCAGGGTTTCGGCCTTCATCCGGCTGTCCTTCGCCAGATAGAGGCGGCCGCCATGAGCGACGACGATCTCGTCGAGACGGTCCATGAGATCGAGCGTCTCTGGGGTCACCGGGAAGTCCAGCGCCAGCGTGTAGCCGTCGAGCGGAAAGGAAAAGGCACCGCTTTTCCTTGCACCAAGTCGCTTCAGGACGGCGAGGAACGATCCCTGGCCGGTCGCCGAAATGGTGCTCAGCAGTGCGGTAAGCCCCTCGCGCGCAGCGGCAATCGGGAGCGCGCACTGGAATTGCATGAAGCCGCGCCGACCGTAGATCCGATTCCAGTCCGCGACGGCGTCGAGCGGGTAAAAATAACTGTCCCAGCCGACGAGATCCTCGCTTCGCCGAACGGTCTGCCGTCTATAATAAGCGGCGTTGAACGCCTTGACGAGCAACCGATTGAGAAGGGCCGACGGCGCATCGAAAGGCACTCGAAGCGCCTTTCTTCTTGGCGCATCGAAAGGCGCCTTTCGAAGCCGGTCAGGCAAGTCCGCCGCCGTCGCATGCTCACCCAGCATGACAGCCGATCGCCCAAGCGCCGGGCCGCTCGCCAAACAGTCGATCCAGGCCACGGAATAGGTCGCCTGGTCGTTCACCTCGAACAGGCGCATCGCCTCGTCCAGGTTGCGGGCCGGCAGGATCGTTTGCCGGATCCAGCCGCTTTCGACTCGCCGAAGGCGGAAGCCAAGCCTCAGGATCACCCCGGTGAGCCCCATTCCCCCAAGGGTCCAGGCAAAGAGTTCTGAATTTTCCGATCGACTGCAGCGCTGGACTTCGCCATCGGCCCCAAGCAGGTCGATCCAGTCGACGAAGGCGCCGAACGACCCATCGACATGATGGTTCTTGCCATGGACATCGGCGGCAACCATCCCGCCCAGGGTGACGAACTTCGTTCCTGGAGTGACGGCGGGAAACCAGCCGCGCGGAAGAAAGGATTCGATCACGTCCTTCAGCAGAACACCGGCTTCCGCGGTAAGCTGGCCGGATTGCGAATCGAATTCGAGCATCCGGTTGAAGGCGCGCATGTCTACCGTATTCGCGGGATATTGGGCGCAATCACCATAGGAGCGCCCATTGCCTCGAGCGATGAGCGGGCCCTGGTCGAGAAGGCCCCTCAAGCCGTTCACGCTGCGCGGACGATTCACGGTGCAATCCTGCCGCGGATAGCGGCCCCAGCCGGAGATCATCATGCCGGCCGCGCGGCCATTGCGCCGCCATGGAACACGTAGCGTCGATCGAGGCGATATTTGATGACATAGCCCACGGACAGGCCCAGGACGGCGCCGATCTCCCGCGCGGAATGACTGTTCCAGAAGAACCAGAACAGGGTTTCGGTGCCCCAGAAGATCGCCGTCGTCGCGATACCCATCAGCGTGTAGAGAGAGAATCGACGCCCGTGGGCCGCCAGGCCCGTCGACCGGTCTTCAAAGATCAAGCGCTTGTCCAGGCCATATTTGATGACAAGACCGACAAAGGTGCCGACGATCAGAGCGAACGGAAAGGCCCAGCCCCCCTCGACGAGGCTCAAGGCCAGCCGCTGGGTAGCGAGATTACCGGCGGTCGCGACAATGGCGAATGCGGTATAGAGCAGCACCACAACTGTTCCGCCCCTCATAGCCAGGTCCCCATCAGAGCCAGCCCACCGATCGCTGTGAGGCAGACATAGCTGACCGGATCGCGGGCGGCGAACACAAGCGGGTCGTCGTGCATCTGCCCGCGCTGGGTCAGGATCGAGATCCGGCTGCACCAGAACAGGACCACCGGGCAGATGCCCCAGAGGACTTCCGGAGTTCGATAGAGCAGCTGGACCGGTTCGGAATTGGCGTAGAGGGCAAGAACCAGAACCGAGACCATGCCCGAAGACGCCGCCAGGTTGCTCACAATGGCAAGATCGCCGACCTGATAGCTTCGACCATGGGGCCGAACCGTCCCGGACGCGATCCCGTCAACCAGCTCCGCCTGCCGTTTGATTCCGGCTAGCATGAAGAAGAAGAAGGTCGAGAAGCCAAGCAACCAGACCGATGCCGCAATTCCCGATGCGACCGATCCGGCCAGAATGCGCAGGGTATAGAGGATCGCGAGCACGCAGATGTCGAGCGCGACGATGCGCTTCAGCCATAAGGAATAGAGAGTCGTCACCGTGAAATAGGCAACAAGCAGCGCCAGGAGCGGCAAGCCCGACAGCGAAGCGACGCCAGCTCCCGCAAGGCCGAGTACCGGGGCCATCAAGGTTCCATGTCGCACGGACACAGCCCCGGACGCGAAGGGGCGGTTGCGCTTGCGCGGATGCGCGCGGTCGGCCGGAAGGTCGAGCAGATCGTTGAATATGTATGTGCTGGACGCGACGAGACTGAACGCCACGAAGGCGAGCAGCGAATGGAGGAAAGTCGACATCGTCAGCTGGTGCGCTGCGAACATCGGCGCGAACACCAGCAGATTCTTCAGCCATTGATGCGGACGCAGAGCGCGCAGATAATCGCGGGCACTCGCCGGTTCTACGTGGAGGTGCTCAGTCTCCCTGCCGATCGCGTCGACTCTGGCCCGAAAGGTCCTGCTGGGATTGACGGTGAACGCACAGGCCGCCTGCTCCCAGATCGGGATATCGGCTGCGCAGTCACCGATATAGGTGTAGCCCTGCGTGCCGAACCGGGTCTCGAGGAAGCGCGCCTTGTGAGCACCCTTGAGATTCACTCCATTCCCGGAGCCGTGAGCTTCGTCGAACAGGCCGAGATGAGCTGCCACGGCGTCGGCAGTCGACTGAAGGGACGCGGTGACGAGGGCAAGGCGGCCTCCGCGCGAGCGCCAGTCGCGGATCACTGCCAGCACCTCCTCATTATAGGGCAGGTGCGCCGGATCGAGAGCGGCCAGGCCAGCGAGTCTCTGCTTCAATGCGAGCGGGCCCTGAAGCAGCGCCAGCGCAGCGACCAGGGGCGCGTACCATTTTCTTGCACAGGCCAGCCAGAAATTCTCGAACAGCGAATCCGTCCGGATGAGACTATCGTCCAGGTCCACGACAAGAGTGAGCTTGTGAGGATTCCAGTTTGCAACGCCCATCGATCGCCCCGCATGTGTCCGTCCCTCGATCGACGGACCGAAAGCAGGCGATGATTGGTAAAGTTAATGGCCTAACACGAGGTTAAGGAAGACGGCACGGAGGCCGTGGTTCAATCCTCGCTGGACGAGGCGAAGGCCCGAGCGAAAGCTCGGGCGTGCCGGGCGGGCCAGTCGGCGAGTGTTTCGCCGGACTCACTCATCCGGGCATGGCCGAAGACGCTTTCGAGCCAGAATCGCGCGCCCATTTCCGGGTCGGACCACTTTTCGCCCCATCGTTCGGCCAGGCTTGTCAGCCGCCCGGCAATGAGGCGAGTAGACCGACCATAGAGCCAGCTTCGCGCCTGCTGCCCTGAGTCGGCATCGGCCAGCGTCAGCCAGTCCACGAACCGCTCCACCGTCCGCCCTGCCGGTGCCGACATCAGGCCGGAAACGCGTTCGGCGAGCGAGGCGAGCTCGGCTTCGAAGCTCCTGCCTTTCGGAAGATCGGCCTCGAAATCCTGCTCGAGAAGGCTGATCCGTCGTTCGAGCATTGCGCGGCCGAGCACGATCTTGTTGGGAAAGCGCGCATAGAGGGTCGCCTTGCCGGCCATCGCCTCTTCCGCCAGCCGGTCATAACTGAGCGCCTCGGGACCCTGGTCGACCGCGATCGACCAGGCGGCATCCAGGATCCGGTCGGAAATCAGCGCCGCCTCCTCCGCCGAGGGACGGCCGCCCCGGCTTTTCCGGCGGTTGCCCCTGGAAGCTCCGGTCATCATTCCGGCCAGCCTAGTCCAGGTGCAGGGGCGTGTCGAACGGCGGTGCGAGGAGGAGAGGGCCCGTTCGACGAGGAACGATCCCGTCGGCCTTTGCGTACACCGCAAGATGGTCAACGACTTCTCAACCGGCCAGGCAGGCGCACGGGCCCCTTCGTCCGGGCGGCTCAAGGCTCTCGCGATCCCCATTCTCGTTTTCTTTCTGGCCGTCTTCCTGGCGATCTCGCCGGCTTCGGGCCAGATCGGGCCGCCGGCCACGGGAAATGTGACAGCCGAACCCGCAGCACCGGCCGATCCTTTTGGCCGAGGGACGCCGTCCGGAACCGTGACCGGGTTTCTCCAGGCCGTCTCAACCGGCGATTATGAACTTGCCGGGCGCTATCTGGACAGCCCCGGCGGAACCCAGCGAGATGCAACAACGGCCCGGCGGTTTCAGGCCGCGCTTGATCGGGAAGGCGAGTTCCGTCCCCGCAACGAGCTCAGCCGGGAAGCGGACGGATCCCTCGATGATGCTCTCGAAGCAGACCTGGAACAGGTCGGCACCATCGGTCGGGGCGAGACGACCCGGCCAATTCTTCTGAAGCGCCTCGCGCTCGACGATGAGGCGCCCATCTGGCTCTTCTCTCGGGAAACGATCCAGAGCGCCCTGCCGCTCGACGTGGAGACTCAGGTCCCCGCGGAACAATGGCTTCCACAGTTTCTGTCGGACGTGCAGGTCGGCGGCGCGCCTCTTTCTCACTGGCTGACCCTTGCTGCACTCAGCACGATCGCCTTCATCCTCAGCTGGATCGCCATCCGCCTGGTTCTGCTTCTTGTCGAACTCTCTATGACCCGTTCACGGGCGCCGCTACCCTTCCTTCGCGCCGCCGTACCGCCCTTGACCTTGTTGTCCGCGGTCGTCGCCGGTCACTGGGTCGCTCCCCAACTCGGCGTTTCAATCGTCGCCAGGGAGCATTTCGCCTGGGTGATCCTGATTGTCGGTTCGGTGGCCTTTTCATGGCTGCTCTGGAACCTGGTCGATCTCGTCGCGCACAAGGCGCTGGCCGGCTTTGCACGGCGCGGTCGGGCAAGTGCGACGGCCATCGTCAGGATGGCAAGCAGGGCGGCCAAGATCATGATCGTCATCCTGGGCCTGCTCGCCATCCTGGACGTGTTCGGCTTCCAGGTCACGGCGGCTCTGGCGGCGCTCGGCATCGGCGGAATCGCATTCGCCCTGGGCGCTCAGAAAACTGTCGAGAACCTTATCGCCAGCCTTTCGATCATCTCCGACCGGCCCTTCAAGGTTGGCGATACCTGCCGTTTCGGCGATCTTGTCGGAACGGTCGAGGATGTCGGCATGCGATCGACTCGGATCCGAAGCCTGGACCATACGCGGGTGACGATCCCGAACAGTCTCCTCGCCCAGTCGCGGATCGAGAATCTGTCGGCCCGCTCGCAATATTGGTTTCACCCAACCTTTCACCTGGACAGCGCAAGCCGGTCCAGCGCAATCAGAGCCCTGATGGAGTCAGTCAGGTCCAGGCTCGACGGCCATCCAGACCTGGTCGAGGGACGTGCCCGGGTGAGATTGCTGCCACCGGACGAGGGCCGGCTACCGATCGAGATCTTTGCTTATGTCGCGGCGCCGGATTTCGACGACTTTCTTGAAATCCAGGAACGGCTTCTGCTCGATATCCTCGCCCAGATGGAGGAATCAGGCGTCAGGCTCTGCCCGACCAGCCTTTCGATCCACTCGGGTCGGGTCCAACCCACGCCGCCCTCACCCTGAAGGCGGAGACACGCGACTGGCCAGGAACGCGGCTCCCAAGAAAGCCCGTTCCAGGCTTCCTGGCTTCGGAATTTGCATCCATCAGCACTGTCAGCGAACCGCTCCGCTGCCCTTGCCCCCCCGGGGTTCACGACTAGTCGCGCAAGTCCATTTCTGCATTTTCTGGTCCTGCCAGGGGCCTCGAGCTGTCCCATTCATTTCCCGGCATGCCGCCCCGTGCTAGTCGGGGCCGTCGGGAGTATCGCTCATGCGCCTCATGTTGATTTTCTTCGGGCTCGTCGCCTGCACCGCCTCGCCCCCGGCCGAACCGACGGCGGCGGAGCCGCAGCCCGTTATCAACCACAGCTTCAGCGTCGAACAGGTCTACCCGCACGACCCGCGCGCATTCACCCAGGGCCTCATCTATGAGGGCGGCTTTCTCTACGAGAGCACGGGACAATATGGCGAATCCACGCTTCGGAAGGTCAGGCTGGAGGATGGCGAAGTGCTTCAATCGGTGCCGCTCCCGGCCGAAGTGTTCGGTGAGGGGCTCGCCTTGCTGGGCGACGAACTGATCACACTCACCTGGCGCGAAGGGGTCGCCTATCGCTGGGATCTCGACACTTTGAGCCGAACGGGAGAGTTCCGTTATCCAGGCGAAGGCTGGGGGTTGGCGGCGGACGGGCGGCGGCTGGCGATGAGCGACGGTTCGCCCATAATCCGTTTCCTCGATCCCGACACCTTCCAGGAGAGGAATCGAGTGACGGTTACGCTTCGGGGGCGGCCATTGCCCAATCTCAACGAGCTTGAATGGGTGAAAGGCGAACTGTTCGCCAATGTGTGGCTGACCGATCATATCGTCCGGATCGATCCCGATTCCGGTGTGGTGAAGGGGCTTGTCGATCTTTCTGGTCTCGCCGACCGGATCCCCCGCCGCGGGCCTGACGACGTGCTCAACGGGATCGCTTATGATCCGGCGACTGACCGTTTGTTCGTGACCGGGAAGAACTGGCCGAACCTGTATCTGATACGACTCGACCCAGCGTCCGGACTGCAGTGACATGTTCGTCGCTGTCTATTGGTGGCGGGTTCACCCCGGCAAGGAAGAGCAGTTTCGCGAGGCCTGGCGGCGCGGGACCGAAGCGATCACCCGAACTTATGGCAGCTATGGATCAAGGCTTCACCAGGACCGAGACGGCCGCTTCGTGGGCTATGCGGAGTGGCCCGACGAGGAGAGCTGGCAGAAGGCGTTCGACGCCAGGATGGTCTATGACGATTCCGAGGCGCGGGCGATGTTCGTGGACGCAGTCTGCGAAGTGCCGCCAGGCAACCGGCCTGTCTTCACAATGACAGTCACTGATGACCTGCTGCAGCGGGACGGCGATCAATAATCCTTCGAATAGCGAAGGTTGACGTGGTTGCCGCTGGTCGAGCCGAATTGCGACAGCAGGCTCAGCGCCCTTGAAAGTGCGATTTCGAGCTGGGTCGCAGTGAAACCGCGGGCGTCGGTGATGATCTCGATATAGATATCGTCGCTCAGATACATTCCGGCCGCGACCGCCGTGCCCCGACCGGTCGTTTCGTCCGCTCCCAGAATCCGGATTCGGTCGATACCGGTCGCCGAACGCAGTTGGCCGAGCGGATTCAGCCCGCCGCTGCTCCCGCGCAGCGTGTTCAGGGATGCCGCCAGCTGCACTGCCTGAAGGGCCGAGATTTCCGAGACCGAGCTTCCGAACAGAATCCTGGATACGACCTCGTCCTGCGGAAGGCTGGGCGACGAAGCGAAAGCGATCTGCGGATTGGAGGCCGTACCCGACAGGGTCACGGCCACCTCGACATCCTCTATCTCGGTCGATGCGACAAGGTCGAGAAGAGGGTTGGGCGGTCTTGAGCCGGTAAAATCGATATGTCCCCTCGTGACCTCGAAGCGCCGACCTGCGAGGCTCAATTCGCCCCGGACGAGATCCACTTCGCCACGGATCCGGGGAGTCGCGGTCGTTCCTTCGACCCGCAGGTCGGCGGCCCATTCGGATTCCAGGCCCATTCCCGAAACGAAGACTCGGTTATCCGCCCGCGCCCTGATGTCGAGATTCCAGATGCTCGGAATCGCGCCGTCCTCGGTGACATCGTCGGGTGAAGCCACCGGCTCGCCCCGGCGGCGGACTCCGGCAAGCTGGCGAACTTCCGCCGCCGCCTGGCGAACGATCCGATAACGCGCCTCGCCCAGTTCGAGCTCGCCGGCGATAAGAGCGCCGCGCTCGCGGCTGTTGGTGATGGACAGGGTGCCGGTGGCGCTTCCGGCGAGATCGTCACTTCTTGCCAGCTGGGCGTTGGCGAACTGGAGTTGGATATCCATCGGAAAGCCCGCTTCGGAGGAAAGACCGATCCTGCCGGACCCGGAAAGGCTTCCCTCGCCTGCCCGTCCGCTAAGCTGCACGATCTCCAGTTGCGAAGCATTGAACCTGCCATCGATGGCAAGCTGGTTTATCCGAGTGCCGTAGCGGACATTGGTATAGGTCAGGGCATTGGCCCGGAGCACGCCGTTGAAGGTCGGTGCCTGGACCCGGCCGCTGAAGTCGGCTGCGGCTCCGATCGGACCGGTCAGCTCATGTTCGGGCAGGTTGGCGAAGGACATCAGCACATTGGCCGGGCCATTGTAACGGATCCCGCCCGACAAGGGCGCGGCGAGCAAGCGATCGGTCCAGCTGCCCGCCGCCGGGCCCAGCGGCTGGAGCTGAGCCTGAAGGCGGCCGATTATCGCCCCCCCACGGCGGATCACGGCCCCCATCCGGCCACCTTCCGGCCGAAGCGCACCGGCCAGCGCCAAATCGACAGGAACCGATCGGGTCGCGATTCCGGTGCGGGTAAAACCGGCAATGTTGAGCCTGGCTTCGGCCCGCGGGAAGGAGCCATCCGACGGCTGCGCGAAATCGAGGCTTCCAGTTGCCCGGCCGCCAAGTCCAAGCCCGGGCGAGAAGGGATTGAGAACGGACAGATCAAGACCGTCGAGGCGAGACTGGATGATAAGGCCGTCGCCGTAGCGCCCCGCAAGCCTTACCCGTCCCTGATCAAGCAGCAGGGTGACGGGATCCAGGATCCACTCGCTTCCGGACCGGCGGATCTGCGCCGGCTGGGCAAAGCGAATGCCGATATTGTTGACATGGCCATCGGCTGCAGCACGGATCAATTCGGGCGTCAGCGCCGCATTGACCGCCAGCCGGAACGGCACGCCCCTCTGGCCTTCGGCGAAGATCTGGGCCGATCCGCTGCCGCCGCGATAATCCACCCGGGCACGGGCACGCTCGATAGAAAGGTCGCCGCTGCTCAGTCCGGCAAGCTGGGCATCGCCCGTGATTGCCGGCCCGTCTGGATAGAGAATCGCCGTCGCCTGGATGAGGCCGCGCTGAAGAAGGATCGGCACCTCGCCCGGAATTCGGGCGCCATCGGCGCGAGCAGCGACCTCGATCCGTTGATAACGGCCCTCGGCGCTCAGGGTCACGCGCCCGTTCAGCCCCTGGCCGGCCAGTTCCAGCGATCCGACAAAGGGTCCGGCTGGTGACTGTCTTACGGTTCCATTGAAGTCGATTCCGGCAAGGGTCAGCCGGTTGATGTCGATCACCATCGGGCCGCTGCCGCTACGAATGACGACATCGGCGCTGAACGGCCCGTAATCGGACTGTCCCGTCGCCTCGATCGCCCAACCTCCGCTTATGGCCCGAACCCGCGCCGAAATATTGCTGAGGCCGATTCCGAAGCCCGGATTGGCGGCCTCCAGCGCCACCTGAGGGCTCGACACCGACCCGGTGACATGGACGTTGAGCTGACCATAGGCTTCGCTCACCCCGCTCAGCCGAAGGTCGATCCCGCCGTCGGGTCGATAGACGCCGCCGCCGTCATTCACCCGAAGAAGCGGTGAAACGAGCCTGACGTCCCGGATCCGGACCAGCCCGGCCGGATTCATGTCGAAGCGTGCGCTTGCCGTTGCAGTGCCACCCAGAAGGTCGCGTATGGCGCTATTGTCGATCCGCCTGCTCCGTGCGGCGACTCGGCCATTGAGCCCGAAGCCGCCGGCCTGACTGGTCATGTCGACATCGAGATTGAGGTCGAACAGTCCGACGCTCTGGACGAGATACTGGTTCACCCGCCCCTGCAATGCGGCAAGGTAGCGGCCGGTATTGAAGTCGAGTGCGAGCGCGAGCAACGCATCGATCCGATCGGACCGGAGCCGAAGATTGTCAGAAACGATTCGGGCCCCGGTGACCCCGAGTTCGCCGTCGAGCCTGACATTGGCGAGGGTCCCGCCTGCAACGGCGTCGAAACCAAGGATCCGGTCGGCGCGGGCCGAAACCGGGATGACGATGTCATCGCTTCTGACCCGTGCCCGTCCGACGGCCCTCAGTCCCTCGACCACGGTCGTTCCGAAACTGAGGCTTCGGGCGCGAAGGTCGTAAGCGACGGCCGGCGTCGCAAACGGTCCGTCCAGGATCATTGCAACCTGGAGGTCGCGGCCGGAAAGATTGGGCGCGAGCGCACCGGGCTGGGTGATCCGGGCCGCGACCTCCAGGCCTTCGAAGCGATTCTGTCCAAGGTCGACGATTCCGTCGGCAGCAAGGGCGATGGCCCGGCTTCCAAGGCGCAGCCGAAGATCGGCCCGACGGTTCTCGAAGCTGCTCGAGAGATTGAGCTGGACCTGAGGCGCCAGCAACTGCGCCATCGACCCCGCGACCACCAGGCCGGGCCGGATTGGACCGGTTACGTTGAAGGTGCCGTCCCTGGCTTCGATGGCAAGATCGGCAAGGGCCTGGCCGCCGAGCGTGGCTCGGGCCCGGCCGGCCCACCTTTGCCAGTCGCCATTCCCGGCGATTCGGGCATCGATCGCCTCGTCGACGCCAGCAAGCCCGGCGATTAAACCGTCACCCGGACCCTGGAGCCGAAGCGCGATGTCGAGCTTGTTCGCCTCCGGCACGGCGTCGAGCCGAAGCGCAAGACGATCGCCGCCGGGCAATCCGGGCGCGGCAATCGTTGCCCCCTGGAGCGCCAGCTCGGCTCGCCCCTCGTCAATCCGCAAGCGGCTGTCGAGCGCGAGCAGGTGGGGACGGCCGGTGATTGTGGGGTCGACGGCTAGGCGATCGATCTTGAGCCGGCCGATGTCGATTTCGATGTCCGGAAGCAGGGGCGCGTCCGGATCCGTGCTGATCAGTTGCGGGAGCCGGTAGAGCCTTGCCTGCGGGATGAGCAGGGACCGGATGTCGATATGATTGCGCAGGTAGGCGAGTGGGCGATAATCGACTTGCGCCTCGGGGACTTGGAAGAACACCCCTTCGGGATCGCTCAGCCTTAGGCCGTGAAGGGTCAGCTCGCTGAAGATCGATCCTTCGATCCGGTCGACATGAACCTGAAGCCCGGAAGCCATTTCGATATTGTTGATCTGGCGAACGACAAAGCGGCGGCCCGGGTCGCTGTTGAGCCAGACCAGGAAAGCAAGCGCGAGGACCAGCAGGGCAGCCACGATGATGGCGACCCATTTGGCCACAGTGCGAACCGGGTTCGACCGGCGAACGACGATAGTCGTTTCTTCTGAAGCCGCTTGCGCGACCGGGGCCGGAGGTGGTTCGCTCGCCATCAGAAGGCCTGGCCGATCGAGACGTAGACCGAGATACGCGATTCGCCCTTCTGGCGATTGATCGGGGTCGCGACATCGACCCGGATCGGGCCGAAATTTGTGTAGAGCCGGCCGCCGATTCCCACCCCGAAGCGCAGTCGGTCGAGGGTCGGGAACTGACTTTCATAGACCTGGCCTGCATCGACGAATCCGACCACGCCATAATCGCCGAACCGGTAGCGGGCCTCGATCGCAAACTCGGCGAGGCTCCGGCCGCCGATCGGGACCAGGATGGTTGGCTCGGAATCCTCGTCCTCTGGATCGAAGCGCGGGTTCGGCAATTCTTCCTTCGGGCCCAGTTGCTGGAAGCCGAAGCCGCGAACCGATCCCCCTCCGCCGGCATAGAAACGCCGGGACGGAGCAAGCGAATCGCGCGGAATTCCGTAGATCGACCCGAAGCGGGCCCTGCCGGCGACGACCAACTGGTCCGACACGGGATGGTAGAGGCTGCCCTCAACCAGGTTGCGGGCATAATAGAACGTCCCGCTATTGCCGAAAGTGGCCTCCGGGTTGATCCGGCCAAGCAATCGATAGCCTCTCGTCGGATCGAGCAGGTTGTTCGACCGGTCATAGCCGAGCTGACCGATCAGCCCGGTGATGAAATAGGCGTCGCTCAGCGAAAGGCGGGCCTGGCGATCGCGGGATTCGTTCGAAGCGATCAGTTCGGCGCCATAGGCATAGGTCCAGCGCTTCTGCCAGATCGGCGTCGATTCGCGCGTGATCAGCCCGTAGAGCCGGGCCGTATAGCCCTGGAAGGCGGCATAGTCGCGCTGGCCGGCTTCAGCCTGAAGCAGCAGGGCGCGGTCCCGCTGGCCCCAATTGTTGCGCCGGAACCGCAGTGAAAGGTTCTGTTCCGCCGTTCCGGCAACCGCCGCGACCCGAAGCGCGCCTTCAGGTGGAAACAGGTTGCGATGCTCCCAGG
Source organism: uncultured Sphingosinicella sp. (assembly GCA_964404245.1). Lineage (GTDB taxonomy): Bacteria > Pseudomonadota > Alphaproteobacteria > Sphingomonadales > Sphingomonadaceae > Allosphingosinicella. Next base: position 19,531 of record CAYOJN010000003.1, read on the forward strand.
CGACCTCGGCCCGAAGGCCTTCGCCGGTCGCAAAGCCGACATTGCCGTCGATGGAGCGGGCGGGCCCGGCATCCTGGCGGACGAGGATGTTCACATATTCGCTACCGTCGGGCGCGATTTCCCCGGTCCGGACGGCCTCGGCCGAAACGCTGTCGAACAATCGGGTGGCGACCATCGCCTCGCGAAGGTCGTCGACCAGTCGGCGGTCATAAAGCTCGCCGCGATCGAACCTCGAAAGGACTTCGACATGATCGGAATCGAAGGCAAGATCGCCCTCGGTCGTGAAGCCGCCGAACCTGGACCGGGGCCCGGGTTCGACCGGAAGCATGTAGTCGCCGACATGGGTCTCGGGATCGAGAACCACGTCCCGAAGACCGATTTCGGGGAAGGGATAACCCTGCTGTGGAAGGCGGAGGAGGACGTTCGCCTCGGCGGCTTCGACCCGTTCGGCGACAATTGGCTCCCCGGTTTCGAGCCGCAGGGCTTCGCGGACCAGTCCGGCCGGCTCGGTCTCCGGCCCGCTGATCGCGATCTGTCCCAGATGATAGCGCTCGCCAGGGACGGCGGTCAGCGTGATTCGCAACTGACCCGGTTCTGGAAGAGACAGGATCGAGGCGCTCGCGACCGCGTCATAATAGCCTTCGGAGCGAAGTAGCCTGATTGCAAGTATCTCGTCTTCGTCAGCACGCGCCTCGATCATCGCGCCGTTGACGGCCTCGCCGCGCGCGTCTTCCAGCGCTGACAGGCTCCGGAACCGTCCTTCCAGCCCGATCTCGTCGAGACCCTCGACGACGAGGGTGTAGCGGATCGCCGCCTGCTCGGATTCGTCGGCTGCGAGCGCCGCTTCGTCGACCGGCTGGACATCGAACGTGGCGAGAGGCGGAAGCGGCTCCGACAATGCCGGGTCGCCGAGTGGCACGTCCTCGACCGGACCCGGCACGGGCGGAAAGGGCGAGGACGGCGGATCCAGCGGCTCGAGCGGTTCATAAAGCGCGGGATCGAGCGGCGGAAGCGCCTCCTCGAAAGCCGAATCGGGGATGATCGGCTCGTCCTGGCCGGGTGCGGGCGCGGGGCGCGACTGGGCTGCCAGCGGCGTCGCGATGACGCCGGCCAGCGCAGCCATCAATATGCGTGTCTTGCTCAAATAGCCCCGCTCTGCTCTCGACGGTCCGGACGGACGCGTAACAAACGCCCCATTTCCGATTAGGTTCAACCCACTAACCATGTCCGTGGGCGTCAGGAAGATAGGCGCGGATTGAGGGTTACAAGATATTGCAGATAAGAACGGGGCTTCTTCATCAGTTGCTTGGGGAATTCGACCCGAAGACCGATCGCCTGGGCCATTTCGCCGACGAAGTGCACGCAATTGCGCCGGTTGAGATTGTAGGAAGGCTGAGGCCGGTTTCGCCAGCGTTCGACGACTTCGAGAACGGCTCCATACTGGGAATCCGTCAGCCTCAGGGTGAACTGGCGATTGCTTCGGCTGATCTGGTTTTCGCCTTCGACAACGATCTCCCCCGCCACCGATCCGAACAGGATTGCCGGAGTAACCGCCTTGGCGGTGAATCCAAAACTGGTATCGACCTTTTCTCCGGTTGAATCGAGCGTTCCGCGAAGGGCGATGAAGGCATGCGGGAAATTGTTGCCTCCGAGTTCGCGCGAATAGAAACTGATCTCGACCGCGGCTGCGGCGACCCCGTGGAAACCCAGCAGGAAGGTCATCAGCAAGCAGAGGCGCACCGGGAAAGTTCTGAGCGAGCGGGTCATCGAAGCTCCGGATCAGCGTCCGAACCAGTTGCCTGGGCGGACAGGAAGGAAGGCACGGGCCGGATTCCAGCGGCTTCGGCCGCCCGGATCGCAGCGATTTCCTCTGTGAACAAGGCGATCCGCCGCCGCCAGCCTGGATGAGTGGGGCTGGTAAGGAAATTGAGGCCATGACGGCGGAAGCGCGTCCAGAAGCGGATTGCAGCCTCAGGATCGAAGCCTGCCCGGTGGAGCAGATGGACGCTCATTCGCTCGGCCTCGATCTCGGTTTTCCTGACCCGGCCAGAACTTCGACCCGATTGTGAAAGCCTCGCCTTGTGACGGAGAATATTGTGGGCGAATTCGTGCGCGATGACGGCTGCAAGCTCGTCATCGTCCTCGACATGGTCCGCAAGGCCCAGGTGTAGCTGAACATAAACGCCATCGGCCCGGGCATCAGGGCTCCGCTTCGGGACGACCTGAAAGCGGGTCGCACATCCCAGTTCGGCCGGGACAGGTATCGTGAACCTCTCTCCTCTTCGAAGAAGGTCGATCGTCGCGTAGCCGTCGGCAAAGGCTCGTTCGAACGCATCAAGAATGACCTCGGTCGCCGCGAAGCCGGAACCCTTCGGCTTCGGCAAGGCTTCTCCGTCGACGCCGAGAAGGATGTCGTCGGCAGCAAGCCCGGCACTTTCGGCCGGCCCACCCGCTGCCACGGCGAGAATGGCGGGCCCCTTGTCCAGGCCGAAGACATGGATCGCGGCATCGCGCGATGACCCTTCATATTGGGCCAGCGAATGAAGAACGATTCCAGGCCTCCATTGCCGGTCCGCACAGAGATCGTGACTGGCAACCGCGAGCCGATGGCCGATCGTCTCTACGCGAGCGTCGAAAGAGCGAAGCTGGCCTGACTCCGGGCCTCGGCCGGCTGCCATCCCCCCCGATGAAGCAAGCAAGAGGAAAGCAGCCAGGGACGTGATAAAAATGTTACGCTTCAAGAACTTCTCACGTGGCAAGGGGAACAGGAGCCTCTCGAAGCAACTATTACGCGGTCCTTGCGCTATATTCCAAGTCGGATCGGCATCGCTTATCCGGTCCGCTCCAGGGCGGCTTCTTGAGCGATTGCCGCCGCCGGCATTCGACGTCGGGAGCGGCGGAATTTTGGGGTTGTCAACAAACTAAGGCTGTGGCACTTGCGTCGTGAACAGCTCAACAGGGAGTTCGAGATGAGTCTACGGAAGGCATCTTTGGCTGCGGCTCTCGCGGTCTCTACGGTCAGCGCGCCAGTTTTGGCGCAGACCCAGGCAGCGCCAGTCCAGCGCAGCGGCGCGCAAATGGAGGACGCCAACGAACTCCGTGGCGGTTTTGTCATTCCGCTGCTCGCGGTCGTTGCCATCATCCTTGGCATTCTCGCCGCCACTGGTGGTGATGATGATCGCCCGACCAGCCCGTAAAGCTGTCGGAAGCGCTAAAGGATAGCGGCCTTCGGGCCGCTATTTTTTTGTCTTCGCTGCGGCTTTGCTCATTCAGGGGCCGGCCTCGCGAGCGCGCCCCATCGGTGGTCAGCCCGCGAGCATGATGCTGAAATCGGTCAACTTCTCACCGCCGCACCAGATTTCGCCGCTTCTCGCGGCTGAAACACCGCTCCGCTCAAACCGCAATGTGTCGCTGATCGGTGCCTGCGGCTCTGGAACGAGGTCCAAGTCAAGAATAGCCGGTCCAGATGATCCCGGGCGCGGACTGAGCTGAGGCTTGAACCCTGCCATCATGAAATCGACGCGCCCGGTCACGAGCAGCCGGCCCCCCGATATCGAGGCCCTGAGATCCTGCAATTGGCGGAAGGGACAGGCAATTTCGCCTGCCTTTCCATCGCCTTTGGCCTCTGAACCGGACCCCGGCCCATTCGGCGCAGGCTCATCCGGCTGAGCCTGGTTCTCGGACTGCGGTGACGAGCAGGCGGCTGCAAGCAGGATCAAGGAGGCGGCGGTCCAGCGGTTCCTCAATGTCGTTCCTCCACGCTTTCGAATCGAAGCGGCGCACCGATCGCGTTGCCGCAAAGTTCATCCTCCCACATGACCAACTGGCCACGGATCATCGTTCCCCTCGGCCTGCCCTTAAGCATCACGCCTTCGAACGGCGACCAGCCGCATTTCGAGGCCAGCCAGTCCGATTCGATCGTCCATTCGGCCTTGAGGTCAACGATGGTGAAATCGGCATCCCAGCCAACCGCGACCCTCCCCTTGCCGATCAACCCAAAGAGGCGCTGGGCGCCCGCGGAGGTCAGGTCGACCAGGCGCGCGAGGCTCGTCCGGCCCCGGGCGACATGATCAAGCATCAGCGGAAGCAGGGTCTGCACGCCGGGCATCCCGCTAGGGCTCGCCGGATAAGGCCGGTCCTTTTCCGCCCTGGTGTGGGGTGCGTGATCGGAACCAATCACGTCGGGGACTCCCTGGTTCAACCAGTGCCACAATCCATCGCGATGGGCACCGGAGCGTATCGGCGGGTTCATCTGCGCGAAGGTGCCAAGCCGGCCATAGGCTTCCTCCGAAGCCAGGGTGAGATGCTGAGGAGTGACTTCGCAGCTTGCCACGTCCTTGTGCCTGGCGATGAGCTCTAGCTCGGCCGGAGTGGTAACATGGAGGATGTGGATTCGCCGGCCCGTTTCCCGCGCAAGAGCAAGGATCCGCTTGGTCGCAAGGAGCGCGCTTTCGTCGTCGCGCCAGACCGGGTGGCTTGACGGATCGCCGTCGACCCGTTCGCCGGACCTCTCATTCATCCGCGCCTCGTCTTCGGCATGAACGGCGACCCTTCGCCGGCCCGAGGAAAGCACTCGGCGAAGATCTGAATCGCCGGCGACCAGAAGGTTGCCGGTCGATGCCCCCATGAAGATCTTCACCCCGGCACAGCCGCGATGACGCTCCAGTTCGCCGAGGCTTTCGGCATTGCCTGCGGTAGCTCCGACATAGAAGGCATGGTCGCACCACATCCGGCCATCGGCCCGGTCCAGCTTGTCTTCGAGCGCCTCGGCGCTGTCCGTATTGGGGTTGGTGTTCGGCATTTCGAACACGGCCGTGACTCCCCCCAGGACCGCCGCCCGGCTTCCGCTTTCCAGGTCTTCCTTTGCCTCCAGGCCCGGCTCGCGGAAATGCACCTGGGTGTCGATCACTCCAGGAAGGATCGTGAGGCCGGTACAGTCGATGATTTTGCCGGCGCTGCCCTGCGCACCGATAGCTGCGATTCGGCCATCGCGGACGGCGACATCCACATCTTCGGGACCACCGGGCGTCCACACCGTGCCGTTCCGCAGGATGAGATCATAGCTCGCCATGCCGTCACTTCCCTTCGCGCCTGGCACTCCCTAACTGGTCAGCATGACCGGGACCACCCTCAACGCGCGCTCTTTGGTTCGACTGTCCGGCGAAGACGTTTGCGGCTTCATCCAGGGGCTCATCACCCAGGATGTCGATCGTCTGGCGCCCGACCGGCCGCTCTGGGCCGGACTCCTGACCCCCCAGGGCAAGGTCCTGTTCGACTTCCTCCTGTGGGCGGAGGGCAAAGATATACTCCTCGATTGCGAACGCGTATCGGCCGAAGCACTGGCCAGACGCCTTGCGCTCTACCGCCTCCGGCGGCCAATCACGATTGCTCCTGAAGAAGGTCTTGGGGTTCACTGGTCGCTTGTCGGCGATGGCCCGCTCGATCCGCGACTGAGCGAGCTCGGCCATCGCTGGATCGGCCCGACTGGCCCGGTGAGCGATTTGGGCGCCGATGAAGATTGGCTTGCCCACCGGTTGTCGAAGGGCGTGACGGAAGGTGTCGCCGAACTTGGGTCGGACAAGACTCTCTGGCTGGAATGCAATGCGGCCGAACTGAACGGAGTCAGCTTCGACAAGGGCTGCTATGTCGGCCAGGAAAATACCGCCCGGATGAACTGGCGAAACAAGGTCAACCGAAGGCTCGTCGTCGTTCCAAGCGAAGCCGCTGGCGAACGCAGCCGGGTTCACTATCCACAGCTTGGCCTGGCCGTCGAACATCGCCGGGTAGACGATCTCGGCAGCGCCCGGATCCCGGATTGGCTGGCCCAGGCCCTCGCTCTCTGACCGCGACAGCGGACTTCGGACCGCCGGCGGTTTCCGATCGGGCTCAGCGGGCCAGGTTCCGAAGCACGTAGTGGAGGATTCCACCGTGACGGAAATATTCGAGTTCGTTGGCGGTATCGATCCGGACCCGGGCGGTGAAGTTGGTGCGACTTCCGTCCGTCTTCAACACCTCGACCTGAATCTCCTGGCGCGGCTGGAGGTCGGCGATGCCAGTGACAGTAAAGGTCTCGGTGCCGTCGAATTCGGGCGGGGTGCCGATGAACTGGAGCGGCACGACGCCCATTCCAACCAGGTTAGACCGGTGGATCCGTTCGTAGGTTTCGGCAATCACCGCCCTTACCCCAAGAAGGTTCGTGCCCTTGGCGGCCCAGTCTCGCGATGAGCCCGTGCCATATTCCTTGCCGGCGATGACGACGAGCGGGGTCCCTTCGGCCTGGTAGCGCATTGCCGCATCGTAGATCGGCATCTGCTCGCCGCTCGGAATATGGCGAGTGACCCCGCCCTCGACACCCGGCACCAGCTTGTTCCGGATCCGGATGTTGGCGAAGGTGCCCCGCATCATCACTTCATGATTGCCGCGGCGGGCGCCGTAGGAATTGAATTCCGGACGCTGGACTCCATTCTCGACGAGATAGTGGCCAGCCGGGCTGTCCAGCTTGATCGCACCGGCCGGTGAAATATGGTCGGTAGTGATGGAATCGCCGAGCAGCGCGAGCGGACGAGCGTCGATGATGTCGGATGGCGCCGTCGGGGACATCGACATCCCGGTAAAATAGGGCGGATTGGCGATATAGGTCGACCCGGCAGGCCAGGCATAGGTGGCGCCGCCGCTGACCGGGATTTCGCGCCAGCGCGCGTCACCCTTGTAGACATCCGCATAACGGCTCCGGAACATCTCGCCGTGGACATGGGTGTCAATCAGCCGGCGAACCTCCTCATTGCTGGGCCAAATGTCCTTCAGGTAGACGTCGACGCCGTCGCGGCCGGTGCCGATCGGCGAAGTGACCATATTCTCCGCCACCGTGCCCTTGATTGCATAAGCGACGACCAGCGGCGGCGAAGCCAGGTAATTGGCGCGAACGTCGGGACTGACCCGGCCTTCGAAATTGCGGTTTCCGGAGAGAACGGAAGCCGCGACAAGGTCATTCTTGTGAATCGCCTGGCTGATCGGCTCGGGCAGTGGCCCGGAATTGCCGATGCAGGTGGTGCAGCCATAGCCGGCCAGGTTGAAGCCGAGGGCATCGAGATCCTCCTGGAGGCCCGACTTGACCAGATAATCGGTCACGACCTGCGAGCCAGGGGCAAGACTTGTTTTCACCCAGGGCTTGGAATCTAGGCCCTTTTCGCGCGCCTTCCGGGCGACCAGCCCTGCGGCAATCAGAACCGCCGGGTTGGACGTGTTCGTGCAGCTGGTGATTGCGGCGATGACGACATCGCCATGGCCCAGTGTTTCCGGGGCCTCGACAGCCCCGTCACCGTCCACATCGACCGGCCAGCGCCGGATGGGGTCGCTGAGCTCCTGGCCGAACTCCTTGTTGAAATCCTCGACAAAGGCCTCGGCCACATTTCCCAGAGCGACTTTATCCTGCGGCCGCTTCGGCCCAGCCAGACTCGGTTCGACGCTGGACATGTCGAGGTGGAGAGTGTCGGTGAACAAGGGATCCGCGGCGTCAGGATCGAGCCAGAGGCCCTGGGCTCGGCAATAAGCCTCGGTAAGGCTGATCTGCTCCTCGGTCCGACCCGTCAGGCGCATATAGTCCAGGGTCTTGGAATCAATCGGAAAGAACCCGCAGGTAGCACCATATTCGGGAGCCATGTTCGCGATCGTGGCCCGATCTGCAACGGAGAGCGCTGAAACGCCGGGGCCGAAGAACTCGACGAAACGGCCAACGACTCCATGGGCTCGAAGCATCTGGGTGACGGTGAGGACCAGGTCGGTGGCGGTAATCCCTTCCTTCAGAGCACCGGTCAGCCGGAACCCGACCACTTCGGGGATGATCATGCTCACCGGCTGGCCGAGCATCGCTGCTTCCGCCTCGATCCCGCCGACGCCCCAGCCGAGAACACCTAGGCCGTTGACCATGGTGGTATGGCTGTCTGTTCCAACCAGGGTATCGGGATAGGCGATCTCGTCATTCGCCCCTTCGGTTCCGGGCGAGGACCAGACGCCGCGAGCGATATATTCCAGATTGACCTGGTGACAGATGCCGGTGCCCGGAGGGACGACCTCGAAATTGCGGAACGCGCTCTGGCCCCATTTCAGGAACTGATAGCGCTCGAAATTGCGGTCATATTCCAGCTCGACATTGCGATCAAAGGCCTGGGGCGTGCCGAATTCGTCGACCATGACGCTATGGTCGATGACGAGATGGACCGGAACCTGCGGATTGATCTTCTGGGGATCGCCGCCCAGCGACGCCATGGCGTCACGCATCGCGGCGAGGTCGACGACGGCAGGTACGCCGGTGAAATCCTGCATCAGCACCCGCGCCGGGCGATACTGGATCTCCCGGGTTGACGTGCGCTCCTTCTGCCAGTCGATCAGCGCCTGGACGTCCTCGCGGGTGACCGTCACCCCGTCTTCGAAACGAAGGAGGTTTTCCAGCAGGACCTTCATCGAGAAGGGAAGGCGCGAAAGGTCGCCAAGCTTCTCCGCCGCCTTGTCGAGCGAATAATAGGCATAGCGCCTGCCACTCGATTCCAGGGTGGTACGGGTCTGCAAAGTGTCGTGACCGACGGCTGTCATGGCTACCTCGTCTCGAATAGGGTGGCTCGAGCCGGCGTCAGACGCGACCCGACCCGATTTCCGCGGGCTCTAGCAAGCCAGAGTCGAACGGGGAAGGGCGCAGGCACCCGCGCCGCGCAATGGCGGGCCGGGTGCCCCTTCGAGAAGATGAGCCGGCCGGTTCGGCCAGCCGCCTGACGCTTGTCAGCCCGTTCGCCTACCAGCCGCGATAATGGCTGCGATAGCGGCGGTCATATCGCCAGTCCCGGCGGTTGTCCCGCCGCGCCTGCCGAAGTTCGCGGCGGCATTCACGAAGTTCGCGGCGATACTCACGCCGGCTGTCGGCGCGGCGCAGTTCCCTTCGGCATTCGCGCATTTCACGCGCCACTTTGCGATCGTAATGGCCATAGGCATAGCCGCGGTCATAACCGGCGCGATATTGCGCCGAGACGGAACTGATCGGAACCAAGGTAGCCGCAGCGAGGGCGGCGATGAGGAGTTTATGCATCACACTTCTCCTGACTCATTCTGGTCACTTCACTCGTCCCAAGTGAAACCCCTGCAGAATGCCCGATCCTGGCTGAACCGGGAACGACACCGCGTTCACCTCGCGTTTAGATCCGGGGGCCGTACAATCAGAGATTGACGGTTCTCGGACCTCGGGTCCTGTCAGCTCTCGCCTCAGGAGGCGACATGCTCTTCAAAGAACCGCTCGGTCCGCTGATCGGCAAGCTGTGCCGAGGATTCGCTCCGCCGCTGACCCATCTCGGCCGCAAAGCCATGATCTTCGCCCGGATAATCGTGGATCATCACTCGCGGATGATCATCCAGCCCCTCGTGGATGGCGCGCTGCTGGTCCTTGGGGACAAAGTGATCCTCCTCGGCGATGTGAAGCATGAGCGGTCGCGCGATGGCATTCTTCTCGTTCAGGAGAGTGTCCAGTCCGACCCCATAATAGCCGACACTGGCATCCACATCGGTTCGAGCTGACGTCATGAAGGCGAGACGCCCACCGAGACAATAACCAACGCAGCCGACCTTCCGACCCTCCGGAATCCGGTTTCGGGCCTCGCGGATTGCCGCCTCGATATCGCCAATGCCCTGATCCTGGTCGAACTCCCCCATCAACCCGAGAGCGCGCTTGAACTGGCTCTCGATGTCGGGATCGAGTTCGACTCCAGGTTCCAGCCTCCAGAACAGATCGGGTGCAAGAGCAAGATAGCCGAGCTCGGCCCATCGATCACATTTCCGGCGAATACCTTCATTGACCCCGAATATCTCCTGGATGACGATGATGGCCCCGCGCGGTCGGTTCTCCGGCTCGGCCAGATAGGCAGTGAAAGTGTTTCCGCCCTCGAGCGTCGGTACGTCGATCCTCGTCACTTCATTCTCCTCCACTTGCGAAGCGTCGGACTATAGACATAGAGCAAGGCGCGCAAAGATGGACTCGGACGGCCACCGCTCGACCGAGGCGACCGGGAAGACAAAAGAGGATGCGGGAGAGAGGCGGATGAAAGTCACCGTGAATGTGGACTGCACTCCGGAGGAAGCCCGGCAATTTCTGGGGCTTCCCGATCTCGGCCCGGTCCATCAGGCCTATGTCGAGAAGCTCCAGAAGGCGGTAAGCGAGGGCCCTTCGCCCGAGCTTTACGCCGAAATGACGAAGGCCTGGGGGCCGATGAGCGAGGCTGGAATGGGCCTGTGGCGGCAGATGTTGGACCAGTTGAGCGGAAAGTCGCAAAACTGAGCAAGACCATTTTCGCGTTGTCATCCGGCACTCCGCCGGCCGCGATCGCCGTCATACGGATCAGTGGCCCGGACAGCGATTCGGCACTCGAAGCGCTCGCTGGCAAGCTTCCGGAGCCAAGGCACGCAACGCTGAGTGAACTTTGCGAGAATGGTGAGGTTCTCGACCGTGCGTTGATCCTTCGTTTCAAGGCACCTCGAAGCGCCACCGGCGAAGATTCGGCTGAACTCCACCTGCACGGTGGACGGGCCGTTGTCGCGAGGGTGCTCGCCGCCTTGTCGCGCCTTCCCGGGCTCAGGCCTGCAAAGCCGGGGGAATTCACTCGAAGGGCGTTCGAGGAGGGGCGGATCGACCTCGCCGAGGCGGAGGGCCTTGCCGATCTGCTGCAAGCCGAGACCGAGTCCCAACGGCGTAATGCCCAGTTGCTTGCCGGAGGGGCGCTCAGTCGCCAGGTGGCAGAATGGCAGGATCAGCTGCTGTCACTGGCAGCCACGGTCGAGGCCAGCCTGGATTTCGCAGACGAGGACGACGTCGGGCCGCTCGGAGAGGCTTTCAGCACAAGGCTCGAAGCCCTTCGCGACGAGATCAATGCGTGGCTCGACCGGCCATCTGCCGACCGGTTGAGGGACGGTTTTCGGGTCGTCATCGCGGGCCCTCCCAACACTGGAAAGTCTACACTTCTCAATGCTTTGGTAGGCCGAGATGCAGCGATTACGGCTCCGCAGCCGGGCACTACCCGGGACATTATCGAGGCGCCCGTGGCTATTGCAGGCCGGCCGTTCCTCATGGTGGACACGGCGGGAATCCGGTCCTCGTCAGACGAGATCGAGGCTATCGGGGTCGAACGCGGGCAGGCGGCGGCCCGCAATGCCGACCTGCTCCTGTGGCTCGGAGCACCCGAAGACGCGCCGTCCGGTGCAATTCGGATCCATTCCAAGTCGGATCTCGGACCGCCGACCGGTCCTGTGGATCTCGCCGTCTCGCCGAGGACCGGTCATAATGTCGATACACTCGTTCGGCTTCTCCTCGACCGAGCCGCTGCTCTGCTTCCGAAAGAGACTGAAGTGGCGCTTCATGCCCGACACCGGGGCGTCCTCGCGCAAGTCGCCGACGGTCTCGATGAAGCCCGGAATGACGACCCGATCCTTGCTGCCGAAGCTCTCCGCCTCTGCCGCCTTTCACTGGACCAGCTGACGGGGCGTGCTGGGGTGGAGCATATGCTCGACATGCTCTTTGGTCGGTTCTGCATCGGCAAATAGTTGTTCCACGTGGAACGGACGCCTAGATGGGCGGCGTGCGTTATACTTATGACATTCTTGTGGTCGGGGGTGGCCATTCGGGAACCGAGGCCGCCGCCGCTGCCGCCCGCATGGGGGCCCGGGTTGGGCTGATCAGCTTCAGCCGCGATCAGATCGGGGCCATGTCCTGCAACCCTGCCATTGGAGGGCTTGGCAAGGGGCATCTGGTTCGCGAGGTTGATGCCTTTGACGGACTTATCGGACTCGCGTCCGACGCCGCGGCCATTCACTATCGCATGCTCAATGCCAGCAAGGGCGCAGCCGTGCGGGGTCCGAGGATCCAGGCGGACCGACGCCTGTACAGGCAAGCCATCCATAGGATGCTTGATGAGCAGCCCGGGGTCGAGACGATCGAAGGGGAAGTCACCCGTCTGAACCTGGTCGGGCGGAAGGTCACCGGCCTCACGCTTCGCGATGGCCGCTCGCTTTCCTCACATTCGGTCATTCTTGCCACTGGCACCTTCCTGGGCGGCAAGCTCCATTTCGGTATGCGAGGGTGCGCAGGCGGCCGTGTAGGGGAGCGCGCGGCAACAGAACTGGCGCACCAGCTGCGCTCACTCGACCTGCCCATGGCTCGCCTGAAGACGGGCACCCCGCCTCGTCTCGACGGAAGGACGATCGACTGGGCCGCTCTGGAACGGCAGCCCTCCGATGAGGATGACTGGACAATGTCCTCGTTGAGTCGGGCCCGCTTACTCCCACAGCTCTTCTGCGCCATTACCCGAACGAACGAGCGAACTCATGCCCTGATCAAGGCCAATCTGGACCGGTCCCCGCTGTTCGCCGGTGAAATTAGCGGGGTCGGCCCTCGCTACTGCCCGTCAATCGAGGACAAGGTTCATCGCTTTGCCGATCGGGACGGTCATCAGATCTTCCTCGAGCCCGAGGGGTTGGATGACCCTCTGATCTACCCCAACGGAATTTCGACGTCGCTTCCCGAGGACGTTCAGCGGGATCTCGTCCGAACGATAGCAGGCCTCGAAAGGGCGGAGATTGTTCAGCCCGGCTATGCGGTTGAATATGACCATGTCGACCCTCGAATATTGGAGCCGACTCTCGCGGCGCGAACGGTCGGAGGCCTCTATCTTGCCGGTCAGATCAACGGGACAACCGGTTATGAGGAAGCCGCCGCCCAGGGCCTCGTTGCGGGCCTGAACGCGGCCGCGGCTGCCGGGGGGTCGGCGCCAATCCTACTCGACCGAGCCGAGTCCTACATCGGGGTGATGATCGACGATCTCGTGCTTCAGGGGGTGACCGAACCCTATCGAATGCTGACTGCTCGGGCGGAATATCGCCTTCGGTTGCGCTCGGACAATGCCGAAGCCCGCCTCACACCAAGGGCGATCGCGGTCGGTTGCGTCTCGGCCGAGCGCCGACGCCATTTCGAGGAGAGGGAACGGGGCAGGGCCCAGATCGACGCTCTTTTGAGCACTGAAGTATCAGCAACGTTTCTCCGTAGTGCCGGCCTCGCTATTCGTGGTGATGGTTCGCGAACCCTTGCCGAGTGCCTGCGCTTCCCGGAACTGGATTTGGCAGCTTTGTTTCGGCTGGCGCCGGACCTGTGCGCCCTGCCGCGGCAGCTCGTCGAGGAATCGGTCCAAGACCATCGCTATGCCCCTTATATCCAGCGACAGTCTGCGGAGATTGCCCGGTTGCGTGCGGATGAGCGGCTCAACCTCCCGCCGTCGCTTGATTATCGAGCCATACCGGGCCTCTCTAGCGAAATGGTCGAGCGGCTTACGATGGCGCGACCGGCAACGCTTGGGGCAGCGGGCCGAATCGGCGGTGTGACCCCTGCTGCGCTCGCCGCAATATTGGTTCATGCCCGCAGGCGGGCGGTCTGATGGACGAGCAGGCGGCAAGAACCATCATCGCCGAAAGATTCAGTGTTTCACGTGAAACAATGGCCAAACTCGACCTGTTCGCAGAGTTGATCCGGCGAGCCAACGAGCAGCAGAACCTCGTCTCTGCGACGTCCTTGGACCAGATTTGGCGCCGGCACTTACTCGACTCGGCCCAGCTCCTCAGATTTGTAAGTCGCTCCGATTCAAGCTGGGTCGACCTGGGTAGCGGCGCTGGCCTTCCTGGCCTGGTCATTGCCCTACTCCATCCTGGCCCGGTCACCCTGGTCGAAGAACGGCGACTGCGCATCGATTTTCTCTGCGAGACGGCCCAGTTGCTCGGGGTGAATGTGGAGATCCTCGGAGCCAAGGCGGAACGCCTCGAACCGCGTTCGTTTGACGTGATTAGCGCCCGCGCCTTTGCACCGCTGGGAAGATTGCTTGACCTCGCCTCTCCTTTCTCCACAGCAAAAAGCCTTTGGGTCCTTCCCAAAGGTCGCAATGCGCAGTCGGAACTGGAAGCCCTTGGGAGTTCGTGGCAGGGTGAGTTCCGGCTAGAGGAAAGCCTGACCGACGTCGATGCTCGAATCATCGTCGCTCAAGGGGTCCGGCGGGGGAGCAAGAGGAAGCGCGAATGATCCGGATTGCGGTCGCGAACCAGAAGGGGGGGGTCGGCAAGACCACGACCGCCATCAATCTCGCCACCGGACTGGCAGCGACCGGATTGCGTGTGCTCCTGATCGACCTCGATCCCCAGGGCAATGCCTCAACCGGGCTGGGCATCTCCCACGCGCTTCGCGAATGTTCGAGTTACGAGCTGCTGACCGGCCAATGCAGTCTCGAAGACTCCGTCGTTCCCACTCGCGTCCCAAGGCTCGACATCGTTCCGGGCAAGGTGGACCTTTCTGGAGCCGAGATCGAACTCATTGATCTTCCAGAAAGAACCCACAGGCTCGACCGGGCACTTGAAGGGCTGGCAGAAACCAGGTGGGACATTTGCCTGATCGATTGTCCGCCATCGCTGGGCCTGCTCACGGTCAATGCGCTGATTGCCGCCAACGCGCTCCTGGTTCCGCTGCAAACCGAATTCTTCGCCCTCGAAGGCCTGAGCCAATTGCTTCAGACGGTGGAACGTATTCGTGCCCGCTTCAATCCGGAACTCTCAATCCTCGGCGTCGCCTTGACGATGTACGACCGTCGCAACAACCTGTCCGCCCAGGTGGCGGAAGATGTCCGGGCGTGCCTGGGCCAAGTTGTGTTCGAGACCGTCATCCCACGTAATGTTCGATTGTCCGAAGCGCCAAGCCATGGCGTGCCTGCCTTGATTTACGATCATCGCTGTCCGGGATCCGAAGCCTATATGGCGCTGGCACGCGAACTGATCCGTCGTCTTCCACTGCAAAAGGCGGAGGCAGCATGAGCGATTCGGGCTCTCCGAAGAAGCGGCCGTCCGGACTCGGCCGCGGCTTGTCCTCGCTTCTGGGCGAGGTCGCCCAGGAAACGCCGGTCAGGGGAACGTCCGGTGGGAATGCTTCAGTCCAATTGATCCCGATTGCGAGCATCGAACCCCATCCAGGACAGCCGCGGCGGATCTTCGAGGAAGAGGCGCTCTCGGAACTGGCGCAGTCAATCCAGACACGCGGAGTCATTCAGCCGATCATCGTCAGGCCGCATGGTCACCGGTTTCAGATCGTCGCGGGCGAGAGGCGCTGGCGAGCGGCACAGAAGGCCCGGCTTCATGAAATCCCGGCTATCGTTCGATCTTTCTCCGAGGAGGAAACCCTCGAAGTCGCTCTGATTGAGAACATCCAGCGTGAGGATCTCAACGCGATCGAGGAGGCCCAAGCCTATAAGAGGCTCGTCGACGAATATGCCCATACCCAGGAAGAGCTTGCCCGGATCGTTCACAAATCCCGGAGCCATGTTGCTAACTTATTGAGATTACTCGATCTTCCAGCAAAGGTCCAGGTGATGGTTGGCACTGGCGAGCTCAGCATGGGCCATGCCCGCGCCCTGGTGACCGCCGAAGACCCCGAAGCCCTGGCCGACGAGGTGGTTCAGAAGGGGCTTTCGGTTCGTGAAACGGAGGCACTGGCCCGCGGCGGCAAGCCAACCCGGCAGCGGCCGCTTCCAATCGGCTACAAAGGCGCGAATGCCGATATTGCGGCGCTGGAACGACAGCTTGGCGACATGCTCGGTCTGAAAGTTGCCATCAAGCATAGCCCGAAGGGCGGGAGCGTCACCCTGGCTTATTCGAGCCTCGATCAGCTCGACATGATCTGCCAGCGCCTCAGCGGAGATAAATTCTAGGGCTCCGAAGCGGCTAACCGAGATTCATCGGCTGAGCTGGATCCAAGGGACAGCCGGCCGGTCGGATGCGCTGTCGGGACCTAGCGGAGCCGGGCCGCCTGGCGGCAGATGGCGAACAATTCGGCATCCGCGGCATTGTCGCCGATTCCGCCCGACGCCTTCACCTGTCGCTCCGCTTCGACAAGCCGAGCGACGGCCTTTGCGACAAGGGTCGAACGCCATCGCCCCAACTGCCTGGCCACGGCGTCTTTCTCCTTCCAAAAGAGTGACTTGCCAGATGACGCCATGACTGCAGCCGGGCTGTTGCCCTGCTCCACCTCGGACCGCAGCCGGGCGAGGAGCAGCATCCGGCGAAGCATTGCGCGGATCAGGCTGATCCCCACAATCCCTTCGGAGCGAAGACGGACCAGCTCCGCTTCCAGTACGCCTGCGTCGCCTTCGGCGACGCTGTCGACCAACCGGCTAAGGTCGCCGACATCCGCGCCAGCGCCGATCGCATCAACCGTTTCATGCTCGAGGGGCTTGACCGCCTCGGGGGAAGCGCCAAGAAACAGTGCATATTTGGTCAGCTCCTGCCCAATCACTGCCCGATGGCCACCGCACGCTTCGGCAATCCTGGCAGCCACGTCCCGCTGAACGATCAAGCCATGAGCGCCCGCCTGTCCCAGGACCAGTTGATCGGCCTTGCCACCATCGGGGACATAGCTTGCAAAGGCGACGGCCACCTTCGAATCCGCCACCAGCTTCAGCAAACGCGAACTCTTCTTGAGCTCGCCCGCGAGAACCACCACCGGGTTGCCTGCGACCGGCGCTTCCAGCAGTGCCGAGACTGCTGCGAGAAGTTCGTCTCCGGCCTGCTCGACAAGGACGTAGCGTGAACCCCCGAACATCGAGATGGCCGCCGCCTCGTCAGACAGCCGCGCCGGATCACTCTTCAATTCGGAAGGGGTGAGTTCGACCCGTTCGGAATCAGCGCCCACCGTCTCCGCAACCCTTGCCATGAGGGCGCGAGATCCCGCTTCGTCCGGCCCGTAAAAGAGAAAGAGACGGGTCTGGCCGGGGTCGGCGAGTGCGCGGTTGAGCTGCGGCGCCTTGACGATCACTGCGGCAAAGTGCGCGCCGCATAGAGCGCGAGCCGGGACACGATCTGGTCCGCCACCTCCACCGACAGTCGCTCGAGCGCCGTCTGCTCGGCAGCAACCGTCGCATATTCGGACGAAACGACATCAATGCCGGCATCGGATCCGGCCGTCGCATCGAGGACGACGAGACCTCGTTCGATTTCGACCAGGCGGTAGCGGGCTCGAAGCATCCGCCGCTCTCGGGTAACGCTGTTGTCCGCCCGGATGCCAAAGCCTGTTATGCTGTCGTCAAGCTCGACCTCGAGCAGGTAGCGGGCAGGGGTTCCGGCCTGGCCCAGCCGGTCCTCAAGAGCAGTTCGGACCAGCCAACCGGCCCGGCCCTGGATGGGCGCGACCTCGACCACCTCGAGCGATCGCGCCACCGTGCCCGTGGAGCCGCCAGAATAAAGCGGGCGAAGGGTGCAGCCGGACAGGCAAAGACCTAGAGCAATCAGGAGCGCCGCCTTGCTCATGCCACCACATTGACCAGCCGGCCAGGGACGACGATGACCTTGCGCGGCGGCCTGCCCTCCAGCGCCCGGACGATCTTTTCCAACTGAAGCGCCCGGGCCTCCAGTCCTTCCTTGTCCAGATCCCTCGGAACAGCGAGGGTGTCACGGAGCTTGCCATTGACCTGGACGGCAATCGTCACCTCGTCCTCGACGATCAGTGCCGGGTCAGCCTGTGGCCAGGGAGCATCGGCGATCAACCCCGGCCGGCCCGCCGCCGCCCACGCCTCCTCGGCGACATGGGGCACCATCGGCGCCACCAGCCTGGTCAGTATCTCGACAGCTTCGGAGCGAGCCGCGGAGGGCGGCGACTTCTCGATGACGTTCGCCAGTTCATAGAGATTGGCGACCGCCTTGTTGAAGGCGAGTGCCTCGATATTCGCTCCGACCGAGGCGATGGTCTGATGGAGCTTGCGCCTGAGCGCCCTGTCAGCGTGGCTGTCGGCCTCTCCCGCTGACGAAGCGCTGCCTTCGCCTGTGAGCCGCCACAGTCTCTGGATGAAACGCCAGGCGCCGCTAATCCCTTCCTCGCTCCATTCCAGGTCGCGCTCTGGCGGACTGTCGGACAGCATGAACCAGCGCACCGCGTCGGCGCCATATTGATCGACGATGGGTTCAGGGTCGACCGTATTCTTCTTGGACTTGGACATCTTTTCGACCCGGCCGGTGGACACCGGACCGTCATGAGAAGACGCTTCCTCGGGACTGAGCCAGCGGCCGTCCGAATCCTGATAGGTGAGATGAGTGACCATCCCCTGAGTGAAGAGTCCCGCAAAGGGTTCGGCAATGTCGAGCTTGCCGAGTCGCTGAAGCGCTCTTGTCCAGAAACGGGCATAGAGCAGGTGAAGGATCGCATGCTCCACGCCGCCGATATACTGATCCACGGGGAGCCAGCTTTCGACGACCTGCCTGTCGAATGGGCGGTCCTTGGGCTGACTCGCGAACCGGATGAAATACCAGGAGGAATCGACGAAAGTGTCGAGCGTGTCGGTCTCCCGGACGGCATCGCCGCCACAGGTCGGGCAGGCGACATTCTTCCATTCCCCATGACGCTCCAGCGGATTGCCAGGAACGTCGAAGGTCACGTCGTCAGGAAGAAGGACAGGGAGCTGATCGCGCGGCACCGGAACCGGGCCGCACGCGCTGCAGTGGATGATCGGGATCGGCGTGCCCCAGTAACGCTGCCGGGAAACGCCCCAGTCGCGAAGCCGCCAGGCGGTGGTCCCTTGGCCCCAACCTTCCGCTTCGGCGCGCTCGATCACCTCCGCCTTGCCCTGCTCGGCCGAAAGGCCGTCGAGGAAACGGGAATTCACCAAGACTCCACCACCAGATTCGGCCTCGTCGCCGATCGGCTGGTCAGCGGCTTCGGCGTTTTCGGCAACGACCCGCCGGATCGGAAGGCCATATTTGGTGGCGAATTCGAAATCCCGCTGGTCGTGGCCAGGGACACCGAAGATGGCGCCGGAGCCGTAATCCATCAGCACGAAATTGGCGACATAAACCGGCAGGCGCCACTCCGGATCGAGCGGGTGAATGACTTCCAGACCGGTGTCGAAGCCAATCTTCTCCTGGGTTTCCAGCTGTGCTGCAGTGGTTCCGCCTTTCTTGCACTGCGCGATGAAGGCGGCGAGTGCCGGAACCTCCGCTGCCAGCGCCAGTGCCAGCGGATGATCGGGTGAGAGGGCGGTGAAGCTGGAACCGAAGATCGTGTCCGGCCGGGTCGTAAACACCTCGAACCCGTCGAAACCGGCCTTGCCTTCGACGAGCTGGAATCGGAAACGCATGCCCCGGCTCCGGCCGATCCAGTTTTCCTGCATCAGCCGAACCTTCTCCGGCCAATCCTTGAGGTCGCCGAGCCCCTCGAGCAGGTCCTCGGCGAACTCGGTAATCTTCAGGAACCACTGGCTGAGCTTCCTCCGCTCCACCAGGGCGCCCGAGCGCCAGCCACGGCCGTCGATGACCTGCTCATTGGCAAGGACGGTCATGTCGACCGGATCCCAATTCACTTCGCTCTGCTTGCGATAGACCAGTCCGGCTTCGAACAGGTCGAGGAACAAGGCCTGTTCGTGGCCGTAATAAGCCGGGTCGCAGGTCGCGATCTC
>CAYOJN010000004.1:0-31014 GCA_964404245.1 uncultured Sphingosinicella sp.
GCAACCGCCCCGGAATCTCTCAGGCAGAAGGACCGCGTTGTCCGGACACTCTGGAAAGCGTGCTGCCCGCTTGTCGCGGCTGGCACCACCGAAGGGGTAAGCTTGCCGGCTTCTGGCCGGCGGCGAAAGCTCTCAGGTTCAGTGACAGAGGGGGCGCCCAGGTCGATCGGCCATCTCGGCCGATCCGGCGCGCACCGGAGCTGAGCCATGAGTGAATCCGATCTGACCCTCCCCCTCGACAGCTGGCATCGCCTGATGGGCGCCCGGATGGTGAGCTTCGCCGGCTATTCGATGCCGATACAATATGAGGGCATAATCGCCGAGCATCTCTGGACTCGGCAGAATGCAGGCTTGTTCGACGTATCGCACATGGGTCAGCTCCTGGTCGGCGGAAGCGAGGCCGAAAAGGGGCTCGAAGCGCTCACTCCCACGGACTTCCAGCTCCTCAGGGATGGGCGGCCCAAATATTCGCTCCTGCTGAGCGACGATGGCGGGATCATCGATGATCTCATGATCACCCGGCGCGGCGAGCATTTCTATCTCGTCGTCAATGGCGCCACCAGGCAGGGGGATATCGAGCATCTCGAAAGCCGGCTTCCCCGTGGCGCCGTTCTCGAACCGATGAAGGCCCAGGCTCTGCTTGCGCTTCAGGGGCCCAAGGCCGTCGAGGTTCTTGAAAGACTGGCCCCGGGCGTTTCCGATCTGACTTTCATGACCGGCGCGGCCTTCGATATTCTCGGCGCCCGGGCCTGGATCAGCCGGTCTGGCTATACCGGGGAGGATGGGTTCGAAATTTCGCTCCCGGCCGCTTCGGCAGAGACGATTGCCGCCCGCCTGGTGGAACAGGAGGAAGTGAAGCCGATCGGCCTTGGAGCGCGCGACTCGCTTCGACTGGAGGCCGGTCTCCCGCTTTACGGCCATGATGTCGATCGAACGACGACCCCGGTCGAGGCGGGGCTCGTCTTCGCTTTGTCCAAACGCCGGCGCGAGGAAGGCGGCTTCCCGGGCTGGCATCGGATCGCGAAGGAGCTGGCCGAAGGCCCGGTGCGCAAGCGGGTCGGACTCGCCATCGAGGGTCGCCAGCCGGTGCGGGAAGGCGCGTTGATCGTCGATGAAGACGGCAATGACGTCGGCAAGGTGACGAGCGGCGGCTTCTCGCCAACGCTGGAGGCGCCGATCGCCATGGCATATGTCCCGCCAGCCATGGCCGGGGAAGGCGCGCGCTTTTCCATCGCCCAGCGCGGGAAGATCTTCAGCGGGCGGCAGGTGCCGATGCCGTTCGTTCCTCACCGCTATCATCGCAAGGGAGCGTCGCAATGAGCCTCTATTATACAAGGGAGCATGAATGGGTCCGGGTCGAGGGCGATGTCGCGACGATCGGGATCACGGATTATGCGCAGGGCCAACTCGGCGATGTCGTCTTCGTCGAAGTGCCGGAGCCGGGCCGAACGCTCAGCAAGGGTGGCGATGCAGCGGTCGTGGAATCGGTGAAAGCCGCGTCTGACGTCTATTCGCCGGTCGGCGGCGAGGTCATCGAAGGCAATCAGGCGCTGGTCGACAATCCGGCGCTGATCAATTCCGATCCCGAAGGCGAAGGCTGGTTCTTCAAGCTGAGTCTCGCCGACACTCAGGAACTCAACGGCCTTCTGAACTCGGACCAGTACAAGGAATATTGTGCAAGCCTTTGATCGGACCGGATTCGACGGCGTCCTCGACCGGGCTGATTCGGCTGGATCCGTCGGACCCGTCGGGCGTCTCGCGGGTTGCGTCTCCATGACATTGGGCAAGGAGCCGTCCGAATGATGAATGCTGACACAGGCTTGTCCGCGAACGACTGTCCGCAGCACTCTAATTTCCGGCTGGAGCCTGATCCGGCAGCGATCGGGCGGCTCGATCCGCAGCCTGGCGAATTGATCCTCGATGTCGGCTGCGGCGACGGCGCGCTGACCGCGAAGATTGCCGAGGCGGGGGCCAAGGTGATCGGGATCGATTCCTCGGAAGCGATGGTCGAGGCCACCCGGGCGAGGGGCGTGGACGCGTTCATCGCTGACCCGGAAGTGCTCGATCTGCCGGCCCAGGCGGAACGGTTCGGTCAGTTCGACGCCGTTTTCTCCAACTCGGCCTTGCAATGGATGCTTGATCCCGACGCCGTTGCAAGCGGCATCTTCCTCGCCCTGAAGGACGGCGGCCGGTTCGTCGGCGAAATGGGCGGGGCCGGCGACCTCGAACGGCTCCGGGGCGCCCTTCTCGAAGAGCTTGCCGAGCGCGGCCATTCGCTGCCGGAGCCGGCTTCCTCATGGAATCCGGACGTGGAGGAGTTCGCCCGGCTCCATCATGTCGCCGGCTTCACCGAGGTCGAGGCTGAACTCGTCGATCATCCAGTCGCCCTTGCCGACGGGGTCCGCGGCTGGGTGATGACCGCCCGGTCCGACATTCTCGATATCGCGATGGTGCCGCAATGGGAGCGTCAGGAGATTGCCGAAACGGTCGAGCGCAGGCTGACTGACCAGCTTCGCCGTTCGGACGGCCGATATTATGCCGATCATGTACGGCTGAGATTTTCGATGAGGAAACCGGGATGAAGGCCGCCCTTCCATGATGGAAGCGGCGGGGGGAGCATGACATGCGTTATCTGCCTTTGACTATATCCGATCGCCAGCAGATGCTGGAAAGGATCGGCGCCAGCTCGATCGACGATCTGTTCGTCGACGTCCCCGAGGCCGCACGGCTTACCGAGCGGATCTCCGGTCTGCCCGACCATGCCAGCGAAATGGCGGTCGAGCGCCAGCTTTCGGCCCTTGCCGGCCGCAACATGGCTGCGGGCCAGGTGCCCTTCTTCCTCGGCTGCGGCGCCTATCGTCATCACGTGCCGGCCAGTGTCGACCATCTGATCCAGAGGGGCGAATTTCTCACCAGCTACACGCCCTATCAGCCGGAAATCGCCCAGGGCACTTTGCAGATGCTGTTCGAGTTCCAGACCCAGGTGGCCCGGCTCTACGGCTGCGAGATCGCCAATGCCTCGATGTATGACGGCTCGACGGCCTGCTGGGAAGCGATCGCCATGGCTGGCCGGGTTACCCGGCGGGACAAGGCCATCCTCTCGGCCGGGCTTCATCCTCACTATGTCTCCGTTGCAAGGACGATGGCACGCTTCACCGGTGACACTCTGGTCACGTCCCGTCCGGCGCTCGAGCCCGAGACCGACATCCAGGCCCTGATCGAGGCGATTGACGACGACACTTCCTGTGTCGTCGTTCAGTTCCCGGACATATTGGGGCGGATCGACGATCTTTCCGAGCTTGCCGAGGCTGCGCATTCGCGAAAGGCGCTGCTGATTGCGGTGGTTACCGAACCGGTGGCCCTTGGAGCGCTGCGATCGCCGGGCGAAATGGGTGCAGACATCGTCGTTGGCGAAGGCCAGTCGATCGGAGTCGGGCTCCAGTTCGGAGGCCCCTATGTCGGCTTGTTCGCCTGTTCGGAGAAACTGGTTCGCCAGATGCCCGGCCGACTTTGCGGCGAGACCGTGGATGCCGAGGGTAAGAGGGGCTTCGTCCTCACCCTTTCCACTCGCGAGCAGCATATCAGGCGTGAAAAGGCGACGTCGAACATCTGCACCAGTTCAGTCCTGTGCGCTTTGGCCTGGAGCGCGCATATGAGCCTCCTTGGCGAGGCAGGGCTGAGGCAGCTTGCAGCGATCAACCATGGAAAGGCCGTCGCCGCTGCGGAGCGGCTTGCTCAGCTTCCCGGGGTCAGCCTCGTCAATGACAGCTTCTTCAACGAGTTCACGCTTCGGCTTCCGATCGAGGCCCGGCCGGTGGTGAGGGCGATGGCGGACAGGAACGTGCTCGGCGGAGTTTCGCTCGGAAGGCTCTATCCGGGAGAGGAAAGCCTCGCCAACGGCCTCGTCGTGGCCGTCACCGAAACAGTGACCGAAGAGGATCTGGAAGCGCTTGCGGAAGCGCTCGGGGAGGCATTGGCATGAGCATGAACCGCGAAGGACGACCGACCCGTCCCGAGGCCGCCGAGGCGGCCGTCGATACCTGGACCGGAAATCGGGCGCTCATGCTCGAGGAACCGTTGCTGTTCGAAATCGGCGATTCCGGTCGGACCGGAGTCGATTTCGAGAGCCACCCACTGGCCGGAGGAGACTCACTCAAGGATCGGCTCGGATCTCTCCATCGGGAACGGGCCATCGGCCTGCCGGGCCTGTCGGAACCGGAAATGGTCCGCCACTATACCCGGCTGTCGCGCCAGAATTATGCGATCGATCTGGGGCTGTTCCCGCTGGGGTCGTGCACGATGAAGCATAATCCCCGGCTCAACGAGAAAGTGGCGAGGCTGCCCGGCTTCGCCGACATCCACCCGCTCCAGCCGATCGACACCGTCCAGGGAGCTCTGAAGCTGATTGCCGATCTCGGCGAATGGCTGATCCGGCTTACTGGAATGCACAGCGTGGCGATGAGCCCGAAGGCCGGAGCGCATGGCGAGCTGTGCGGACTGCTGGCGATACGATCGGCGCTCGAAGCGCGGGGCGATGCTCGCGAAGTGATCCTGGTCCCCGAAAGCGCGCATGGCACCAATCCGGCCACGGCTGCCTTTGCCGGCTACCGGGTCGAGAATATTCCGGCGACGACAGCCGGGCGGGTCGATCTGGCCGCGCTCAAGGCCAGGCTCGGGCCCGACATCGCCGGAGTGATGATCACCAATCCCAATACATGCGGCCTGTTCGAGCCTGACATGAGCGAGATTTCGAGGGCCGTTCATGACGTTGGCGGCCTGGTCTATTGCGACGGCGCGAACTTCAACGCGATCGTCGGCCGGGTGAGGCCGGGCGACCTTGGGATCGATGCGATGCACATCAATCTCCACAAGACCTTCTCCACTCCGCACGGGGGCGGCGGTCCCGGCTCGGGGCCCGTCGTCTTCTCCGAGGCCTTGTCGGCCTTCGCCCCTCTTCCCTTCGTCGAGCAGAAGGACGGCCATTATGTCCTCGTCGAGGAAGAGACGGTCGGCGAGCATCACGGACGAAGCTTTGGCCGGATGACGGCCTTTCACGGCCAGATGGGAATGTTCACCCGTGCGATGAGCTACATGCTCAGCCATGGTGTGGATGGACTTCGCCAGGTCGCCGAAGACGCCGTTCTCAATGCCAATTACATGCTTCGAAATCTCGAGGACGTGCTCGACGCCCCGTTCGCAGGCAGCGGCCCGTGCATGCATGAAGCCCTGTTCAGCGACAGGGGATTCGCCGAGGGCGTCACAACCCTGGACCTCGCCAAGGCGCTGATCGACGAAGGCTATCATCCGATGACGATGTACTTCCCGCTCGTCGTTCACGGAGCGATGCTGGTGGAGCCGACCGAGACCGAGAGCAAGGCTGCGCTGGACCAGTTCATCGGCGCTCTTCGGAGCGTTGCCGAACGGGCCAAGGCCGGGGACCGCAGCCTCAAGGCCGCTCCGGTCTTCGCTCCGAGGCGGCGGCTGGACGAAACCCTTGCCGCGCGGAAGCCGAAACTGGTTCATCGAGACCCCGATCCGGCGGAAGCTTCCGACTAGCTTGCCGTCCAGCCAAGTTGGAGCGATAGTTCGATCTTGCAGTCTGAGCGGGGGATCGGATGGACAGGTCGCGGCTGGACAATTTCACCGACGCGGCCTTTGCCTTTGCCGTGACCTTGCTGGTCATCGGCGGCAACGAGGCGCCGATCAGCAATGAGCAACTCCGACAGGCGGTGGCCGAAGTTCCGGCCTTTGCGATCGGCTTCGCGATCATCACCATGTTCTGGATCACCCACGTCCGGTGGCGGGGGTTTCGCGGCCAGGGCGACTGGCTGTCCGTCCTTCTGACGGTCCTGCTCGTCTTTCTGGTCCTGATCTATGTCCAGCCTCTGCGAGCGATGGCCCGTTCGTTCAGCACCTTTCTCGGCGGCTCGGGAACGCCCTTCCAGGGCGATGTCGGAGATCTCTTCCTTGTCTATGGCGCAGGCTTCGTTGCAATGGCCCTGACCGTCGCCGCACTGTTTCTCGAGACTCTTCGAAACCCGGATCTCGAAACGGCGAATCGAAGCCAGGTGCGCGGCGAATTCTTCATCTGGCTGATCCTGGGCGGAACCGGACTGGTTTCGATCCTCATGACGACTTTCGAGGCGACCGATCAATTCGCTCCTCTCGCCTATCCGACCCTGATCGTCACCATCGGGCTGTTTTCCTGGCGCTATGACTGGGACGGAAGCCGTTCCGCTCCACTGGAAGACAGCGAATGAGCGACGAACGGCGTTCGGCTCCGCACGTCGCTCGCAATGCCGAGCCAATCGTGAATGTGATCCGGGACAGACTTCCGAGCCGTGGCCTGGTCCTCGAGATCGCCAGCGGGACCGGGGAACATGCCGTTCACCTTGCCCGCGCCTTCCCGAAGCTGCTCTGGCAGCCGAGCGATCCGGAGCCTTCGGCGCTCCGGTCGATCGAAGCCTGGCGGAGCGCCGCAGGCCTGTTCAACCTGCTGCCCGCCATTGCGCTCGATGCTCGGGCGGCGCAGTGGCCGGTCGCCCAGGCCGACGCCTTGTTGTGCATCAACATGATTCATATCAGCCCCTGGGCTGCGACGACGGGGCTGATTCGCGGTGCCGGGCGGCTGCTCCAGAGCGGCTCGCCGCTCTTCCTGTACGGGCCCTTCCTTCAGGATGGCGTCGAGACCGCTCAGAGCAATCTCGACTTCGATTCCGACCTCAGGGCGCGCGACCCGCAATGGGGCCTGCGCAAGGTCGAAACCGTCGCCGAAGAGGCACGAGGTCAGGGATTCGTCCTCGAAGCCCTCGTCCCGATGCCGGCCAACAACCTCTCGGTCATTCTTCGAAAGGCCTGAGCGCTTAGAACGGCGGACCTTCCCGGCCGGGCAGGGAACGGAGGCTCTAGCGCTCGTTGAACCGGGGCAGATCGGCGCCTTCAGGCTTGTCGCTGCCACGGACCCGGGTCACGCCCTTGTCTTCGCCAGGGTCAAGGTCCTCCTCGGCACGAGCACCAATCTCGCGCTGGAGATTGCCGCCCGAAGCGCCGCCGTGGCTCGGTGAGTCTTCCATGTCCTCGATCAGCTCGCTGTCGTCGGGGCGGGTCTTGTCTGCCATCATTCTTCTCCTGCTTTCGCAGTCGATGAATGAGCGACGAAGCGGCCCGTTCCATCGCCGACATCGTGGCCGGACAGGCGGAGAAGAAGCAGCGTCCAGAAGAGGCCGAACGCCCAGCCGCCAATCACGTCGCTGAACCAGTGGACACCCAGCATCACCCGGCTGAGTCCGACCGCCAGCGAAAGCCAGACCGCGCTCCAGACGGCGACGGTCCGCATTCGCCCGCTGCTCGGGAGCAGGAAGGCGAGGCAAAGCCAGACGATGGTGGCGTTTCCGGCATGGCCGCTGGGAAAGGAAAGCGAATCGACCTGGACGAGGTGAACCTGCGCCTCGGGTCTTAGCCGAGCGGTCTCGATCTTCTGCCATTCTATGAACAGGCGTCCGGCAAGGGTGATCCCGATCAGTGCGAAGGCGGATCGCCATCGGCGGCGAATCAGGAGAAGGATCGCGCCGATCAGGGTTGCCGGGATCAGGACTCGATAGCCGCCCATTTCCGTCAGCCAGCGAGCGGCTTTCGTCAGAGTTGGGTCGGATCCGACGTGGAAGAGCAGGGCCAGAGCGCGATCCAGCTCCATTCCTCCGAAGAGGAGCATCACGCCCCAGACGATGGCGAGCGCGAGCAGCGCGATCGGCATCAGGAGATTCGGCTGGCCTGCCAGCGCCGTTCGGAATCTCGACGAGGAACGATCGAATCGCCGTCGACCCGTCCTTCATAGGTGCGACGGCCGCCGCCGAGATCCGCGATGAAGCGAAGGCGAGTGCCATTCACCTGCCCCTGCTCAAGGCGCGATTGGCGTCCGTTCACGATGACCGTTCCATTCAGGGTCTGGAAGCTCTGCTCTATCTGCAGTTCCGCCTGGCGGTCGCCATCGGTAAGCAGCCAGCGCCCACCTATTCGTGCAGGCACGATCCACATGTGGACTGTGGCGGTACCGATTCGCTGCCTCTGATCAGGCCGCCATTCGCCCATGTCGTACATGTTGCTCACGACCCGCGTCCCGGGGCGCATTTCGGCCAGTATCCGCGGCCGCAACTGAAGGTTGATTTCGGGAAGCAGATACAAGGTGAGCACATCTGCCTCCTGGAGCTCGGTGTCGAAAAGGTCCTGGCGGCGAAAGGTCACCCGATGGGAAACGCCGGCAGCGCGCGCATTGGCGTTGGATTCCCGGATTCGCTCGGGATCGATATCGACCCCGAGCCCGCGGGCGCCATGGCTGCGAGCGGCGGCGATCAATATTCGACCGTCGCCGGAGCCGAGATCGACGACATAATCGTCGGGCTCGACCTCGGCCAAAGCGAGCATCGCGTCGACCACTTCATAGCCGGTGGCAACATAGGGTGCATCGAGCTTCGCCCGGCCGGCAACGAAATCGGCCGGGTCGAAATCGGCGGGTGCGGCAGGCGGGGGCGGGGGCGTTCGGAACCCGTAAGCCAGTGCACCGGCGATCAGAATGGCCG
The DNA here is from genome assembly GCA_964404245.1 of uncultured Sphingosinicella sp. Lineage (GTDB taxonomy): Bacteria > Pseudomonadota > Alphaproteobacteria > Sphingomonadales > Sphingomonadaceae > Allosphingosinicella. The sequence continues at coordinate 8,577 of CAYOJN010000004.1, forward strand.
CAACCACGGCAATGATCACGAGCCTTTTCGATCCAGAACCCATTCGCCAACCTTTCGAGGCCCTCTTTCCCGGTCTTTCCAGGAAAGTCATCAGGGCCTAATCGAAAAAGAGCGGGAGAGAAAAGAATGGAGATGGGGGCAGGAGCCGAGAATTCGAACCCGACCGCCGATGGCGTCGGGCAAAGTCCGGAAATGAGGCCGCTTCATCCCGATCAGATTTGGGTGCTCCGGATCCGCTTTCTGATCCTTGGCCTTTTCCTTCTGGTCGCCGCCCTTCTGATCGACTTCGGACTCCTCCCGGAAACCGAGGTCCCGGCTGGCCTCCTGACCGGGGCGACCGCACTGATCGGGCTTGCGGGGCTGATCGTACTTCCCGGGCGACGCTATCGCGCCTGGGGATATCGGGAGGAAGAAGACGAACTCCATATCCGCCATGGAGTCTGGATCCGGGTTCGAACCGCGGTTCCGTTCGGGCGGGTCCAGCACATCGATGTCGCCCAGGGCCCGATCGAGCGACGGTTCGGCCTTGCCCGGCTGATTCTTCACACCGCCGGGACCCGAAGCGCCCAACTCCCTCTTCCGGGCCTGACTCAATCGGAAGCGGAAAAGATGCGCGACCGGATACGGGCCAGGATCCGCCTGGATCTCCTGTGATCCAGCCGCCTGCCGATCCCGCCAACGAGCTTTCGCTGGAGCCGGAGGCCGAGCCGCGCCGGCTTCATCCGGCCAGCCTGGTCCTCGGATCGCTCAGGATTCTCCCGCAGATGCTCGCCGGAGGGGCCGGCTATGCCGCAATCATCCAGCGCGAGGGTTTTGCCCGGATCCTGATGTTCGCCCTCATCGCCGCGGCTTTCGGCCTGGTCGCTGCACTCCTTCGATGGTGGCGGTTCCGCTATACCGTCCGGGACGACGAGATCGTCATCGAAAGCGGAGTCTTCCACCGCCAGCGGCGGGTGATTCCCTTCGTTCGGGTCCAGGACATCGCCATCGACCGCCCGTTGATCGCCCGACTGCTTGGAACTGCTCAGGTGAGGATCGAAACCGGAGGCGCTTCCAGCGACGAGGGCGACCTGGAGATGATCGCTCTTGCCGAGGCTTTTGCCCTTCGCGATCGCCTTCGCCGCTTCCATGGCACCAGCCCCACCGGGATGGAGGGACCGCACAGCTCGACCGGCGACGTTGAGGACGAACCCCTGCTGTTCGCGATGCCGCTTTCGCGAGTCCTCTATTTCGGCCTTTTCAACTTCTCTCTCGTCTTCCTCGCCATCCTGTTCGCAGGCCTTCAATATCTGGTCGATTTCGGCCTCTTCGACCCTGAAGACTGGATCAGCCGAGAGCGGGCGCAGGAGGCGAGGGACAGTGTCTCGATCGCGGAAACGCTCGCTTTTGCCGGGCTGGTCCTTGCGCTTGGCCTTGTCGCAGGCGTGGCACGAACGCTTGCCCGTGATTTCGCCTTTCGACTTCGCCGGACCGGTTCCGGCTTCCGGCGGAGTCGGGGATTGTTCACCCTGTCCGAAGTGGTCATTCCACGGCTTCGGATCCAGGTGGCCCTGGTCCAGAGCGGATTCATCGTCCGAAGACTCGGCTGGCATGGCCTCTCCTTCCAGACTCTTGGCGCCAGTCGCTCGGAAGGCGGCGTTCAGGTCGCAGCACCCTTTGCCAGAATGGGGGAGATTGCGCCGATCCTCGATGAAGCCGGTTTCCCGGCGCCGCCGGCCACGGTCGACTATCGCCGGGTTCCGAGGCGAGCGCTGGTTCGCTGGTTACTGCCCTGGCTGCTGCTCGCGGCCGCGGCGGCCGCACTTGCGCCGTATGTCGACGGCCGGATCGCCCTCGCCGCCGGGCTTCTTCTTATGTGCGCGCTCGCGGCGGTGCTTCGGTGGCGAAAGCAGCACTGGTCGGTCGGGGAAGGGGCACTGACCGTCAGGCGGGGCTTCCTGAAACGTCGGACCTGGATCATCCCGTTCGGGAAATTGCAGTCGGTCAGTCTGACCCAGGGCCCGCTTCAACGGCGGCTTTCACTCGCGACCCTTCTGGTCGATACGGCGGGCGCCGTGCCCTTTCCGGTGCCTGAGATCGTCGACCTCGACTCCAGCGAGGCATCGCGACTCTATCTTCGGCTGCTCACCCTCTTTCATCGGGATCGAGCCCGGGCCCGATCAGCCCAGTCATCCGGGTCAGCTTTGCACTGACGGCGCCGGCTGCTGGTCGAGCCGGCGTGCGACGACGACGAAAAGATGAACGAGCGGCGCGATGAGCAAGGCGGAAAGGACGATCTTGGCGATCATCTGGCCGATCAGAAGATTGCCGATCGGGAAGACGCCGTAGAAGGAAATGGTGATGAAGAGCAGGGTATCGACGATCTGCGACAGGATTCCGGCGATGGCTGCCCGAAGCCACAGCAGGCTTCCTTCCCCGCGCCTGAGATAGGTGAAGATGGTGACGTTGAGCAGTTGCGAGATTCCATAAGCGATCAACCCGCCAAGCCAGATCCGCGGCGTCGACCCCATCATCATTTCGAAGGCGGCGAGCCGTTCGGGCGGCATTTCGTTCGAGGCCGGCAGCGCAAGAACCAGAAAGGCCAGAAACATCGAGGCGATGAGGGGCACGAAGCCGATAACGACCAGTCGGTTCGCAAGGCTTCGGCCGAACAGTTCGGCGACCGCGCTCGACGTCACGACCAGCAACAGGAAAGCGAAGATTCCGGCTTCCACTGCAAGCGGGCCGAGTGCGACCTGTTTGTTGGCAAGGACCCCAGCGATGCAGACCATTCCGCCATAGAAGATGGAGAGTGCAAACAGGGACCGTGGAATGGCGGGTGCGCCAGCCGGATTGGGAATCGTCATTGCGTGACCTGAAGTGAGTGAAGTTCGCCCGGGCGCTCGTGCGGCCGGGAAGAGGAACGATGGACGATCCTAGCCCGTTTGTCGCGACGCAAAAAGGGCTTTCCGTTCCGCATTTAAGCGGCCATCAGGCCGGCGTGAGCGAGACCCGTCTGGATGTATTGGCAATCGGTGACGCCGTGGTCGACGTGATCGCCACGGCCGACGATTCCTTTCTTGCCGACGAGAAGCTCGTGAAAGGGTCGATGCAGGTGCTCGATTCGGCCGGCGCTTCCCGTCTTTATGCCCGGATGAGGCAGGCCCGGGAAACCAGCGGCGGATCGGCAGCCAATACGATGGCCGGCGTTGCCGCCCTGGGCGGGCGGGCGGGCTTCATCGGCCAGGTGGCCGACGACCAGCTCGGCGAGATTTTCAGCCACGATATACGCGCTCTCGGAGTCGAATTCCTGACTGAGCCGAGGCGGGGGGGCGAGCCGACCGGGCGCTGCCTGATCCTGGTCACCCCCGACGCCCAGCGAACGATGAACACCTTCCGCGGCGCAGCGCATGAGCTGACCTCGGATGCCCTCGACACGGAGCAGATCCGCGGCTCTTCGATCCTCTATCTGGAAGCCTATCTGTGGCGATCGGAAGGGCCGAGGGCCGCAATGACAAAGGCGATGGAGATCGCCCGTGAGGCGAAGCGCAAGATTGCCTTCACCCTGTCCGACATCGCCTGCATCAACCCGCATCGATCGGAGATGCTGGCCATGCTCGATTCGGGGTCGATCGACCTGCTCTTCGGCAACGAAGCCGAGATCGTCGCCCTTGCCGGGACAGGCGACCTGGATTCGGCCCTGTTCGAGTTGAAGGACAAGGTTCAGCTGATCGTCGCGACCTGCGGGGAACGGGGCGCGATCGCGCTCGAAGGCGGACGCGAAGTGCGGGTTCCGATCGCAAGGATCGGAAAGACGGTCATCGATACGACCGGCGCCGGCGATCTGTTCGCGGCGGGCTTTCTGGTCGGACAGGCGAAGGGGCGTTCACTCGAACGCAGTTTGCGAATGGGCGCGATTGCCGCAGCCGAGGTCATTTCCCATTTCGGAGCCCGGCCCGAGGCCGATCTCCGGACGTTGATCGAATCGGCATGATCGTTCGCTCCAACCGGACATGAAGGCAGAAGAATGAATCGGCTCGCAGTCTATTGCGGATCCAGCATCGGAACCGATCCGGTCTTTGCAGACACGGCGCGGCTTATTGGCGAAACGCTGGCCTGCAGGGGAATCGGCCTCGTCTATGGCGGCGGTCGGCTGGGACTGATGGGGGTGGTTGCCGATTCGGCCCTGAAGGCCGGCGGCGAGGCCTATGGAGTGATCCCCCAGGCGCTGATCGACCTCGAAGTGGCGCATACCGGGCTCACCGAACTTCACATCGTCCAGACGATGCACGAACGGAAGGCCCGGATGACAGATCTGACCGACGCCTTCGTTGCCATTCCCGGTGGAATCGGCACTCTGGATGAACTGTTCGAAGCCTGGAGCTGGAATGCGCTGGGCTATCATGCCAAGCCCTTCGCCCTGCTCAACGTCAACGGATTCTGGGACGGGATGATCGACTTTCTGGATCATGTCACCCGAAGCGGCTTCATGTCGCAATCCCGCCGCGAGCAGCTTCTTGTCGGCGAGTCCATCGACGAGGTGATCGACATGCTGGACAGCGCCGCTTCAACTCGTGAAAGACAGATGGTCTGGTAGGCAGACGGAAAACCGGAAGAACAAGGGCGGGGGCCTCGAGAAAATGAATTTCGCCATGTCGGGTGCCGGGATCCTGGTCATCCTGGCCATCGCCTTCCTGCTTTCCTCCAATCGCCGGGCAATCCGTTTGCGGGTGGTCGGTGCAGCCTTCGCGCTCCAGGCGGGCATTGCCTTCCTCGTTCTGGCCACCGAAGGCGGTGCGACCGTTCTCGACGGGCTTTCGACTGGCGTGTCGAACCTTCTCGGCTATGCCAATGCCGGAACCCAGTTCCTGTTCGGACCGGCCGAGACCAATCCGCTGGCCAATACGTTCGCCATCGCCGCACTGCCGGTGATCATCTTCTTCGCTGCACTGGTCGCCATTCTCTATCATCTGGGAATCATGCAGCGGGTCGTTCGCTGGGTCGGCGGAGCAATCGGCTGGGTCACCGGGATCAGCAGGGTCGAATCGCTTGCCGCTGCAGCCAACATCTTTGTCGGTCAGAGCGAATCTCCGCTCGTGGTGCGCCCCTATCTGGCTGCACTGACACCGTCGCAGCTGTTCACCATCATGACGGTCGGGATGGCGGGCGTCGCCGGGACGATCCTTGCCGCTTATGCCGCTCTCCTCGGACCACAGGCTCTGCCCTATCTCCTGGCCGCCGCCTTCATGTCAGCGCCGGGCGGTATCCTGATGGCCAAGATCATGATGCCTGACGAACCGGCAAGGCAGGAGACGCTGCCCCTGGAGGGGCAGGCGAATCCGACCGAACAGAAAGTCGAACTGGCCGAGACATTCGAGGAGGGCGAGCGCCCGGCCAATGTCATCATGGCCGCGGCCCAGGGTGCGCAGACCGGAGTCAGGCTTGCCGTCGCGGTCGGCGCGATGGTTCTTGCCTTCGTGGCCCTGGTAGCCCTTCTCAACGGCCTTCTCTCCGGCTTCGGTTCCTGGATTGGACTTGAAGGCCTGACCTTCCAGAGCCTGGTCGGCTATGTCTTCCAGCCGATCATGTTCCTGATCGGAATCCCGTGGGCGGAGGCCGGGACTGCCGGCGGCCTGTTCGGGACCAAGATGGTGTTGAACGAATTCGTCGCCTTCATCGACCTGGGGGCCCTTGCTCCGGGTGCGCTGAGCCCGAGAAGCGTCGCGATCGTCACCTTCGCTCTTTGCGGTTTCGCCAATTTCAGCTCGATCGCGATCCAGATGGCCGTCACCGGAGGCCTTGCACCGAACCAGCGGCCGATGATTGCCAAACTCGGGATCAAGGCCCTTATCGCCGGAAGCCTCGCCAATCTGATGAGCGCGGCCCTGGCCGGAATCATGCTTCGCTGACCACCGATCCGCGCAAGACCGTAGTGACGGCCGCTTTTCTTGGAAGTAGAGGAGCGCGATGAACGATCCTGCCACCTCCGGGCGACCGGAAATCGCCTCCGTTTCCCTTCGCGACTCCGATCGCGATCCGGAAAACTTTGCCGAACGGATCGGCAGAAGCTTCGAGGATTTCGGCTTCGCCATCATTGCCGACCATGGCATTTCCGACTCGCTGATCAGGCGCGCCGAAGACAAGGCGAAGGCCTTCTTCGCGCTTCCGGACGAGGTGAAGCGCCGATATCATGTCGCCGGCGGCGGCGGCGCTCGAGGTTACACGCCGTTCGGAATCGAAACTGCCAAGGGCCACAAGGCGCACGACCTCAAGGAATTCTGGCACGTTGGCCGGGATCTTGCGCCGGGCCATCCCTTCCGAAGCCATATGCCCGACAATGTCTGGCCGGAAGAGATTGAAAGCTTTCGCGAGACTTTCACCGAGCTATATTCGGCCTTCGACCGGACCGGGCTCAAGATCCTGAGGGCGATCGCCCGCTTTCTCGGGATCGACGAGGATTATTTTGCCGACACCGTCCGCGACGGCAATTCGGTTATGCGCCTTCTCCATTATCCGCCGATCGAGGGCGAACCGGGAAGCCATGTTCGCGCCGGCGCCCATGAAGACATCAACACCATCACCTTGCTTCTCGGTGCCGAAGAAGCCGGGCTCGAGCTTCTGACCAGGGACGGACGATGGATCCCGGTCGAGCCAAGGGCCGGCGAACTGGTCGTCAATATCGGCGACATGCTCCAGCGGCTGACCAATGGCCGGCTTCGATCGACCTCGCACAGGGTCGTGAACCCGCCGGCCGAGCGGCGGGGCCGGTCGCGTTATTCGATGCCCTTCTTCCTCCACTTCCGGTCGGACTTCCTGATCGAGGCCCTGCCCGAAACCGTTCCCTCGGGAGAGGAACCGAAATGGCCCCCGATCACGGCCGACGATTATCTCCAGGAGCGGCTTCGCGAGATCAAGCTGACCTGAATCGCCGGTCGGCGCAGCGGCGTTTTCAGCCAGCGTCCGCGAGATTGTCCGGCCCGAAACCGGCCGGCAACAGCTCCGAGATCCGGCGGGTCCGGGTCTCGCTGCCACGACCGTTGCTCGAGATGATCTCGATGTCCCGGCCGGAAAGGCAGGCGGCTTCATAGATCGCCTGGCGGCAGCCCCCGCAGGGGGTCACCACCATGTCCCCCGCCAGCGTGCCGTTCCCGACATGGCCGCCGGCGACGGCGATCCTTGCTACCCGGTCGAGTCCGAAGGCGGCCTGGGCTGCGGTGAGTGCAGAGATTTCGGCGCAGACTCCCAATCGGTAACAGGCGTTTTCCATGTTGGCGCCTGACACGATTTCACCGTCCAGCGATTCGACCGCGCAGCCGACGCTGAATCGGGAATAAGGGGCATAGGCCTTGAGCGCCGCCTGGCGGGCGCGGTGGATCAGGTCGGAAGACTCCATGGGAGCAGGTAGCGGCTCCGGCTTCATCGCTGCAAATCCTATCTGCTCATTCGATCCTGCCTTGAAGGTCCTGACTTGCCGGTCGGATCGTCCTTCCCAATATCGGTGGAAGGAGAATGAGATGAACCTGTTTCCAGCCTTGCTTGCTGTCGTTGCCGCGGTGGTTCCGGCGACGGCCACGGCGCTCGTCGGATCCGGAGACGAGGCAGCCATTCCTTTCGTTCGATCGGACGGGATCGCGGAGTGGAAGGCGCTCGACGATCGTCACCTCCATATCCAGGCTTCGAACGGCGACTGGTATCTGGTGCGAACGATGGCGCCCTGCCGGCGTCTCCCGGGAGCGATCACGATCGGGTTCGAAACCCGCAACGATCAGCTCGACCGCCACGGCACGCTTCTGGTCCAGGGCTGGCGCTGCCCGCTCGAAAGCGTTCGCCGCTCGGAAGGTCCTGCGCCAACCAAGGCGTGACGGGCTCAAACGAAAGGCGGCCGGGAAACCACGAGGTTCCCGGCCGCCTTGGTCTGCGGTGAGGTCAGATCAGAAGCCGACGTTCAGAGTCGCGCTGATCGCCCGCGGCGCACCGATCTGTGCGAACGGGACCGCATTGTTCAGAAGGTTGGCACCAAATCCGCCGACATAGAGCGTGTCGAACAGGTTGGTCACGTTCAGCTGGAGCCAGGTCCTGTCGTTGAGACCGGCCCATTCCATCGGAATGCGGACGTCAACATCCACGATATTGTAGGCTGGAGTCTTGGCGCCATAGACGACCGTGTTGGCGACGCCGTTGACGGTCTGGACGACCGGCAGGTTGACGTCGTTCACATAGCGCGGGCCGGTGCGCTTGAACTGGACACCCAGTTCGACCGGGCCGAGCGTGCCCTGGAGGCGTCCGCCCCAGGTGTAGACCGGAGCACCGCCCTCACGGCGACCCGAGGTGATGGCGCAGCTGGACGTCGGCGTGGTGAGGCCGGAGCAATCCACGTTCGCACCGCCACCGACCTGGACGTTGTCCTTGATGTCCGACCAGAGATAGGAGCCGAAGACATAGGCCTGAAGCTCGGGAACGATCTGCCAGGCGACATAACCGTCGACGCCATATTTATCGACGACTCCGAGGTTCCTGTAGACGGTTCGGTCCAGTTCGGGATCGTAGGACGATGCCAGTCGATCCTGGAAGCGGGTGTACCAGACCGATCCCTGGGCGATGATGTTTCCTGACCGATAGCGAAGACCGGTATCGACATTGTCGGTCGTCTCCGGCCGCGGCTGGGCTTCGGGAGTGCCTGCCGGGAAGAAGAAGCTGTTGTACAGATTGTCGGTGCCGGGGACCTGAAGGCCGCGGGAATAATTGGCGAACAGGCTCAAACGCGAGGTCAGGTCGAAGATCGCACCGACATTCGGAAGGATCCCGTCATATTTCAGGACCCGCTGCTGCGGCCCCTGGACCGGCTGAACGCCGCCCGCACCGGTATTCACGGTCGGGTTGTTGGCGATCCAGGCCGCGAGTCCGGAATCGTTGGTGCCGAAGCATTCGACGAAACCGGTGACGCTGGACGTGGCACAGAAATTGTTCAGGTCCCGCTTGAAGAAGGGCGCCCGAATACCGGCATTGACGACCAGCCGACCGTCGATGAACTCGCCGCGATACTCGCCCGCAATCTGGTGAAGGATCGCATAGGACAGGCGGTCACGCTTCTGGAGGATGTTGCCGTTGAGGTCCGCGACCGGATTGTTGATCGGGAAATAGTCATAAGGCTCGCCGTTCGGCTGAAGGAAGCCCACCTCGCCGGTCTGGCGGTGACGGGCGCGGTCGTAGCTGTAGGCGATCCGGGCGCTGTGGCCATCTGCAATGTCGTAACGGAGCGAGGCGATGACACCGTAACGATGGGTTTGGGTCTGGCTTGGAGCAACCATCCGGACGGTGTCGAGGATGTCCCCGTCGCCGTTGAGATCGCGACCGAAATAGGGCGCACCGCCCATATAGCCGGTCTGGCAGCTCTGGGCAGGAGACGGTGCTTCCTGGCAGCGGGTCGCAGCAGTGCTGCTCGGGCCGTTGGCCGGATTGACGTCACGAAAGCCTTCATTCGCGACGACCGTTCCGCCGCCATTGGCCTTCACATATTGATAGCTGGGATCGACGGTCAGGGTCAGCTGGTCGGTCAGAGAGAAACGCGAAGCCAGGCGGATATTGCCGGTGTTCGATGGATTGTAGCGCTCGTCGAAGGTGGAACCACAGCTATTGGCCGTGTCCCGGACTCCCGGGCGGGCCTCCAGATTGATGTTGCAGGTGGCGATCGTGTAGAAACGCTCGTCCTTCGTGACCGGGAAGCGGCCTGGCACCGAAGTCGTGTCGAGGCGGTCTTCGCGAAGCGAAACCGAACCGAAGAAGTTGTTCCGGTTCTGGTTGTAATGGCCTGCGACCGAGACGAAGTCGCCGCCCGAGCCGATCGGCTGGAAGATCCGGGCATTATATTGCTGCTTGTAGATCTGGCCGCGATTGTTGAAGACATTGTCGTTCTGGGCCATGCTCGCGGCAACGAAGGCTCGGGTATCGAACGGGCCGAACGCTCCGGTATCGATGGCGCCGAAGATCCGGAAGAAATCATATTCGCCGACCGACCCCTGGAGTCGGGCGCCGAATTCCTCCAATGGGCGACGAGTGCGGTAGTTGACGGTGCTTCCGGTCGCAGCCGCAGTCGGGCTGTCGACGTCGGTCGAACCGAGGCTGACATTGACCTCCTCGATCAGCTCGGGATCCAGCTGCTGGTTCGAATAGAGCGCATAATTGCCCGAATCGTTGAGCGGAACGCCGTCGAAGGTCTGCGAGATCCGGGTCGAATCGAAGCCGCGGATATTGAGCGTTCCGCCGGCCGAACCGTAAGGATCGTTGTTCTGGAAGCTGACGGCCGGCATGTTGTTGATGATGTCGTTGACCGTCTGGCCCGGCGTCTGACGCTGGATGAACTCGTCGTTCAGGACCTGGCGGGTCTTCGAGGTATCGGGAGCCTCGACTCCAAGGACATCGCGAGAGATCGTTCCAGTGACGACGATGGCGCCTTCGTCAAAGTCGACGGAGCCGGTGGATTGCGCCCAGACGGATGCAGGGCAGGCGAGCGCCGTGGTGGCGCACAAAATGGCTAGCTTCTTCATGAGTCCTTTCCCCGGACGCGAGTCGCGCGCCCTCCCAAGTGAGACATCTAACGCTTGCGCCAGTGCAGCGGAATTGTGACGAGTCCAAGACTCACCGATTTTTCCACAGGAAATTTCAGCTGTCGTTGTTTTTAGGCGACACCGGAGCCGAAACGACGATCCGCCGGTCGGCTTGCCTGGGTGAGCCGATCAGCGGAAGGGTGGCTCGTCGAAGCTCCTCAGCTTCCGCGAATGGAGCTGGGCGCCATCACGCTTGAGGATCCGCAGGGTCTCCATTCCGATCCGGAGATGCTGGCTGATCGCGCGCTCGTAAAAGGCGTTGGCCTGGCCGGGCAGCTTGATCTCGCCATGAAGGGGCTTGTCCGAAACGCATAGCAGGGTGCCGTAAGGCACCCGGAATCGATAGCCCTGCGCCGCCACGGTCGCCGATTCCATGTCGATCCCGACGGCACGCGACTGGTTGAAGCGAAGCGCCGACAAGGTGTAGCGAAGCTCCCAGTTGCGATCGTCGGTGGTGACGACGGTCCCGGTCCGGAGCCGCTGTTTCAGCTCATGGGGTTCCTCGCCGGTCACGATCACCGCTGCATCGAACAGGGCCTGCTGGATCTCGGCAATGGCCGGAAGCGGAATCTCGACCGGCAATATGTCGTCCAGCACGTGATCGTCGCGAAGATAGGCATGGGCCAGGACATAATCGCCGATCGACTGGCTTGGCCTGAGCCCACCGCAATGGCCGATCATCAGCCAGGCCTCCGGCCGAAGAACGGCGAGATGATCGCAGATCGTCTTCGCGTTGGACGGGCCGACCCCGATATTGACCAGGGTGATCCCGCCGCCATTGGGCGCGATCAGATGGTAAGCCGGCATCTGATGCTTGCGCCACGGGCCTTCGGCCACTGCAGCGACCGCATTGTCCATGCCCCGGGTGACGAACACCCCTCCGGCAGCCGACAGGCCTTCATAGGGACTGTCGGCCCGATTGAGCTCATCGACCGCCCAGCGGACGAATTCGTCGACATAGCGGACATAATTGGTGAACAGCAGGTAGCGCTGTGTGTGTTCGGACGGAGTCCCGGTGTAATGACGAAGCCTGGCCAGGCTGAAATCGACCCGGAGCCCATCGAACATCGAGAGCGGCCGGGCCCCGTCGGCCGGCTGGGTCCAGACACCATCGACGATCTCGTCGCCGATATGAGACAGTTCCGTCGATGGAAACCAGCGAGCAAGATCGGCCGCCTTCACTTCGTCGAGCCGGAGATCGTCGGAACCGTCCAGCACATAAGGGAAGGGTATCTCGCTGGCTGAACGCGCTACGGTCACTTCAACGTCATAGTCGCTGACGAGATAGCCAATCTGCTCGGCCAGATATTTGCGGAACAGGCGCGGCCTGGTGACGCTGGTGGCATAGCGCCCCGGCTGATTGAGTCGGCCGAACGCTCGCGGTGGAAAGCGCGCCGGTGCGCCCGGCGGATAATAGAGTCGAAGCTCGGGATAGGCGAACAGACCCCTGGCGCGTTCGTCAGGCGAGGGAGTCTCTCCAGTCCTGAGATAATGCGCCAGGGCGCTTCTCAGCGCCCGCACCGAATCGTCATAGATCTCGCAGAGACGGTCGAGCAGGGCTGGAACTTCATCGGCCGTCGTCGGCAAGGCTTTCCTCCATTTTCATCCGCCATATCCGGCTGGAGCGGCCGAATCCATCGCCAGCCGATGAGCCTGTCCCGGGGTCGATGCCCCTCTCGGCGCGGTCGGCGCGGTCGGCTGATTGCCTGTCGATCGGCGCTCAGCCGCTCTTCAATCCGGAAATCAAGACCAAGGCTCAACGTCATGAGGGGTTGCGCCAAAAAGGATCTGGCTTCAGCCTGCGATGGCGTGCCGGGTTCGCAAGCCATCCTGGAAGGCCTCGGAGCAGCCAGTTGGACGGTTTCCCGGCCGCACGAAAGTGGAGGAGCGATACGGGTGAACGGGCAGCGCCAGGACTTCCGGCTGGAGCCTGGACGGAAGCGGGCCTGTCCGCTGGCGCCGGCCCGCGCCCTCAGCGGCGACATCCTCCCGTGGGCTCGTGAATGCCGCTCCATACGTCGCTGATCGGAACCATCGTTGCCGGCCTCGTCATGGCCTTCATCATGGGCGCCATCGCCCAGCGCCTGAGAGTCTCCCCAATTGCCGGCTATCTGCTCGCCGGAGTCATTGTCGGTCCCTTCACGCCCGGCTTCGTCGCCGATGGCGATCTAGCCGCCCAGTTGGCGGAAATCGGCGTGATCCTCCTCATGTTCGGGGTCGGTCTTCATTTTTCGCTTCGCGACCTGCTGTCGGTGAAGAATATCGCCTTGCCCGGGGCGATCGCACAGATCGCCGTAGCGACCCTGCTTGGGATGGCTCTGGGCTGGGCGCTGGGCTGGACTGCGCTTGCAGGCTTCGTCTTCGGACTTGCACTGTCGGTGGCCAGCACCGTCGTTCTCCTTCGAGCGCTCGAGGTTCGAAATCTCGTCAAGACCGAACGCGGACGAATAGCGGTGGGCTGGCTGATCGTCGAAGACCTCGTCATGGTGCTTGCTCTGGTTCTCTTGCCGGCCATTGCCGAGGCGACCAGCGGCGCCGACGTCAGCGCCCTTGCTGTCCTGACGTCCGTCGCCGGGACGACGTTCAAGGTGGTGGGTTTCATCGCCCTCATGCTGATCGTCGGCCGCCGACTGATCCCGCCGCTCCTTCACTGGGTCGTCCACACCGGATCGCGCGAGCTGTTCCGTCTTTCGGTTCTTGCAATCGCCCTCGGCGTCGCCTTCGGCGCCGCTCTGGTTTTCGACGTCTCCTTCGCGCTCGGGGCCTTCTTTGCAGGAATGATCCTGGGCGAAACCCAGCTCAGCCGAAGGGCGGCGGAAGAAACCCTTCCGCTCCGGGACGCCTTTGCGGTTCTCTTCTTTGTTTCGGTCGGAATGCTTTTCGATCCCGAGGTGGTGATCGAACAGCCCGGTCCGCTCCTCGTCACCGTCGCCATCATCGTCTTCGGCAAGTCGATCGCGGCCTTTGCGATCGTCCGCGCCTTCGGCCACCCCAACCAGACGGCGCTGACCGTCTCGGCAAGCCTGGCCCAGATCGGCGAATTCTCCTTCATCCTTGCCGGCCTCGGAAGCGGGCTTGGAATCCTTCCGACCGAGGGCCGTGATCTGATCCTCGCCGGATCGATCCTCTCCATTCTCGCCAACCCGCTCATCTTCACCCTCATCTCCAATCGAATCCGGGAAGAGCCGAAGCCGGGACCGGACACAAAGGCAGCTGACCAGACGGAGCCGGAGCCTCGCCGCGAAGGCCATCTGGTCCTGGTCGGCTTCGGGCGGGTCGGTAGCCATATCGCCGGGCAGCTGCAGGCAAGCGGCCGGGCTCTGGTCGTGATCGAGGAGCAGCGCGATATCGCCCGAAGGGCCGAAGCGGCCGGGTTCCAGGTCGTGATCGGCAACGCCACTCAGCCCACCGTCCTGCTCGAGGCCGGAATCCAGCAGGCCTCGCGGCTGCTGCTTGCCATTCCGGAAGGCTTCGAGGGCGGTGCGATCTCCGAAAAGGCAAGGATGATCAATCCGGCCGTGCCGATCATCGCCCGCGCACATTCGGACGAGGAGGTCGAGCATCTGAAGCGTTCAGGCGCACATCACGTCGTCATGGGCGAACGGGAAACCGCCCGGCAGATGGTCAAGCTTTCAGCCGAGTTCCGGCCGGTGGCGCCGGCGCCGTGAGCCGGCGGGAAATGGACGTCTTATTGAATGGTCGTCTCGTCCTCGTCGGGATCACCGCGCTGCCGAAGCTTGCGGGCGATCCGGGCAACCGATTGAGCGAGCGCCCGGCTGCGCGGAAAGGTCCTTCCTTCAAGGACGAAATAAGCGGGCTCCGACGAGAAGAATGTGTAGCCGTCCGGACCCTTGACCGCGACTCCAACGACCTTCCGGTCGGCTTCGACGACGAAACGATCTGGCATGTCGGCTCCGTGATTGACCCAAGCGGGTGGTTTACCTGAACGACGGACAGGTTTCGGGCCGGTCGGTTATTCCGGCCATTGGGGCGGATTGCCCGGCGCTGCCCCGGACTTTCGCCGCGGCTCAGCCCGCGGCGACGTCCGGGGCGTGCAGGCGTTCGGTACTGCTGCCTGGGTGGAGATTCGGAGAAACGACGTTTGGACGAACCATGGTCAACTCAAGATGGATGTCAGGTTGCTTGTGTCAAGCCGGCTGGCCGGGTCTCGAAGAACCGCTTCGGCGATGAGAGTTGACTATCAGGCCGGTCGGCCTCACCTTAACAGCATGGATCATCTGCAATCCTTTCGGCGAAACCGCACCCATTCGGGTCAGCTGCTCGCAGGCGCTTAGCCCGGGCTCGGTCGCTACTGGCGTAACGGGTCCGGGGCCCTCAACAGACAGATCATCCAGGCGGGCCGGTTTTCCGCCTGCCTTTCTCTTTCCAGTCAACCCTTGAAGGGTAATGAAAATGCCAAGTGCAGCTTTGACCCAGTCTGACTCCAAGCCCCCGATCCACCTCATCGACTCCGATTATGACGTAATCGCGGATCTCGCTATCAGCATCGAGCGGCGCTTGCCTGAATTGTCAAAGATGCTGCTCGATGAGATTGACCGGGCGGAAATCCACTCTGCCGGCGATCTGCCCCGGGACGTCGTGACGATAGGCTCCACCGTGGAGTTCATCGATGAGGATTCCGACACGACCCGTCTGGTGACTCTCGTCCTTCCGGCAGATGCCGATATCGAGGCGGGACGGATCTCCATCCTGACTTCGGTCGGGGCGGGTCTGATCGGCCTTCGCACCGGCCAGTCGATCAACTGGCCCTGTCCGAACGGACGTCCGCGCAGCCTCCGGATCCTGAAGGTGACCCGGACTTCGCCGCCAGCTGACGATAGCTGAAGGGCGAGCAGCCTCCCATTGGGGGACGGTCAGTGAGATTGCCCCATCATCAAAGCGAGCCCGCTCGCGACCGCCTTTTCCGGCTCGTCGGCAATCCTGGCGACGAGTCCGGTTCGGTCTTCGATCCGTCGAGCGAGCAGGGCTGTCCAGGCCCCGCCGCCGGCAAGAACGATTCCATCCTCGAAAATGTCCTGGGACAGTTCCGGCGGGGTGTTGCGAAGAACCTGTCTTACCATCTGGACGATGGCGGCAATGTCCCGCTCCCAGACCGGGGCGAGTTCGCTCAGCGGGACTTCAAGGCTCCTTGGTAGACCGGTAAAGGCGTCGAGCCCGCGAACGGTAACGGGATGTTCGACCTCCCCGGTCATCAGCCGTCTCGAAATATCCAGCTTCAGTTGCTCGGCCGTCGCGAAGCCGATCCGGAACCGCCGCTTCACCCGGAAATGATCCATGATCGACCGGCTGAGTTCATCGCCGCCACCGCGGGCCGAAGCGGCGGCGCAGATGCCGCCCAGCGAAATGACGACGGCTTCCGTGACTCCAGCACCGCAGTCGATAACCATCCGCCCCCTCGGTGCTTCGATTTCGAGCCCGAGGCCGGCCGCGGCGAGAAGGGGTTCCGCGACGACTTCGGGGTCGCTGATCCCGGCATCCCTCGCAGCGCTGAGCAAGGCCCTCTGCTCAGCCGGGGTCGCATCGGCCGGAACGCCGAAAAGGGCACGAGTCCTGGCGAAGGGCCGGCCGGAGCGCTGGCTTCGAGTCGCGAAACGGATCAGGGAGCGAGCGGCTTCCATGTCGCTGATGACTCCGTTTCGAAGCGGCCTGATCATCTTCAGAGGCTTCGGCACCCGACCGACATAATCCTGTGCCTGGGCGCCGGCGGTAACGAAGGCCGGAACGGCGTCATAGGCCTTGAAGCAGCAGAGCGAAGGCTCGTCGAAGACGATTCCTGAGCCATGTTCCAGCACCAGCGTCCGGGCGGTCCCGAGGTCGATCGCCAGGTCGTGCGGGCGTTGGCGGCCGCGGATCAGATTGTGAAGCATGACTGATCCTTAGCAGCGTTTTAGCGACCACGCGACGACGGGATTCGCCCCGGCGAAGAATTTGGGGCCGGGCCGTCGCGTGGAAAGGCGTGCCTGGGCCTCCCGGTCAGGCCTCGCGGGGAAGGACCTTCAGGACCCGTTCGATGAAGGCATGGAATTCACGCATGTAATTGCTCAGAAATTCGCGAGTCGAGTCCACGGTCACGTCGCCGTCATCAGTGACCAGGCCGTCGGTGAACTGGATATAGGCCTCGGGCGAATTCATCTGGGGCGAATTGCAGAAGCTGAGCACGCTTCTAAGGCTCTGCTGGGCGACAGCCGTTCCGATCGAGCCGGGAGAAGCGCCGATCACCGCCGACGGCTTCCGGGTAAAGGCGTTGGTGCCGTAGGGCCGGCTCGCCCAGTCGATCGCGTTCTTCAGCCCGCCCGGAATCGACCGGTTATATTCGGGAGTCACGAACAGGATCGCGTCCGACGCACTGATCGCCGCTTTGAAGTCGCGCGCGACCTTCGGATAGTCCGAATCATAATCGTAGCTGTAGAGAGGAAGCTCGGCGAAGGAGATTTCGGAAAATTCCAGTTCCTTGGGCGCGAGTCGGATCAGCGCCTTGGCAAGTTTCCGGTTGATCGAGGCTTTGGCCAGGCTGCCGATCAGATAGCCGACTTGGTAGCTGGACATGAAGGTTCCCTTTCCGACGATGAGAAGACGCTCGTGAAGAAACCCCGGACCGGGACTCAAGGTTGCGCCGGCCCGCGCTAAAACCGGATCAGGGCTGAACCTTCACCTTCACGTCTTTTCGCTCGTTCCCGCTCTGGACGGTCAGGGTCAGCGATTCCCCGATCGCCGTTCGCCCGACCGCGTTGCGAAGGGCGGTTGCAGTCGATGTCGACCGGCCATCGACCGCGATGACGATATCGCCTTGCCGAAGCCCTGCCTGTGCCGCGGCCGATCCGGGTTGGACCTGGGCGATCAGGGCCCCGGTCGCCGGTGGCTTGCCGCCGCCGGCGGGTGGAATCGTGTCGGCGACGGTAGCCCCGATCTGGCCTCGCCTGACCTCGCCATGCTGGAGGATCTGTTCGGTCACGAAGCGAGCTGTGGCGGCCGGGACGGCAAAGCCGATTCCAACATTCGCGCCGGGCCCGAATATGGCGCTGTTGATCCCAACCACGGTTCCACCCATTCCGATCAGTGGGCCGCCGGAATTGCCGGGGTTTATCGGCGCGTCGGTCTGGATATAGCCTTCATATCCGCCTTCGCTGAGCCCCCGGCCCAGCGCGCTGACGATTCCGGCGGTCACGGTCTGGCCAAGACCGAAGGGATTGCCGATCGCCACGACATAATCGCCGACCTTCACCTCGTCGGAATTGCCGAGGGTGAGCTGCGGAAGGTCGGACCCGCGGATCCGAAGCAAGGCGATGTCGGTGGCCCGGTCACCGCCGAGCAGCTCGGCTTCGAACCGCCGACGATCGTTCAGCCCCACCTCGATGGCCCGGGCATTGTCGATGACATGGTAGTTGGTGATCACCAGTCCGCGCCGCGAATCGATGATCACACCCGACCCAGCGGAGAGCCGAGGGGCCATGGCCTCGTCCGGGACTCCGAAATAGCGGCGGAAATAAGGGTCCTGAAGAAGCGGATTCTGCTGGAGAGGAGAGGTCTGGAGGACGGCGATATTGACCACCGCCGGCGCTGCCTGCTCGACCAGCGGAGCGACCGTCAGCCGGCTTGGCGGGACTGCATCGACCGGGATCGGATCGCCTGTTCCTCTTTCGGGGAGCGTTGCTGCCCGATCATCCCGGCCGCACGCGCCGAGTATCAACGAGACGCCGAGAACCGGCATCAGAAGGCCCCTTGCCCATGATCCCCGCTTGCGCATCGATCCGGTCTCCCTCCATGGATTGCGGGTTCGGAACCACCCGGACCTGGCCGGGTTCCCGGTGACATGAAGTCGGGGATTTGAGAAGATCATCGCAACATTCAACTCTGTTGACGAACAGGCGTTTCGATGAACGCTGAGGAAGTTCCGCGGCCGGAAACAGCCCTCGACCCCCTTCGTCACAAGGTCTTCCGCGGCGTCTGGATAGCCAGCATGGCCTCGAGCTTCGGGGGCATGATCCAGTCGGTCGGCGCATCCTGGCTGATGACGTCGATCGCCGAATCGGCCGAGATGGTTGCACTGGTCCAGGCCTCGGTCACCTTGCCGATCATGCTCCTGTCCCTGCTTACCGGGGCGGTGGCGGACAGTTTCGACCGGCGCCGGGTGATGATTGCGGCGCAATCCTTCATGCTGCTGGTGTCGGCCGTTCTCGCCGGCTTCGCCTGGGCCGGGGTCATCACGCCCTGGCTTCTTCTCCTGTTCACCTTCCTGATCGGGTGCGGGGCGGCCTTCCATGGGCCGGCGTGGCAGGCTTCGGTGCGTGAAATGGTTCCCCGCTCCTCGCTTCCAGGAGCGGTGGCGCTGAACAGCATGGGGTTCAATATCGCCCGCAGCCTGGGCCCGGCGATCGGCGGCGCAATCGTTGCCGCCGCCGGTGCAGCGGTCGCCTTCGGAATCAATGCCGTCAGCTATGCCGGGCTCCTGTTCGTTCTCGCCCGCTGGAGTCCGGAGAGGCCGAAGCGAACCCTGCCGCGTGAGACGCTCGGCGTCGCCATGGCGGCGGGGGTTCGTTATGTCGCTCTCTCACCTGCAATCGCAACCGTGCTTGTCCGTGCCCTCATCTTCGGAATCGGGGCAAGCGTCGTCTCGGCGCTCATGCCGCTGATCGCCCGCGACATGATCGGCGGCGGTCCGGTCACCTATGGAACGATGCTGGGTGCCTTCGGTGTCGGCGCCGTCGGCGGGGCCTTTGCGAGTGCAAGACTTCGCCGGTCGGCAACGACCGAGACGATCGTCCGGCTTGCCTGCCTTTTCTACGCCGGGGCCGTCGCTACAATCGCTTTCAGCGGCTCGCTTGCCGTCACCCTTGCAATGCTGGTTCCGGCCGGCGCTTCCTGGGTGCTGGCCTTGTCCACCTTCAACGTGACGGTCCAGCTCAACTCACCGCGCTGGGTCGTTGCCCGAGCCCTGTCTCTTTACCAGATGTCGGCGTTCGGCGGCATGGCTGGGGGCAGCTGGATCTGGGGGATGATCGCCGAGGATCAAAGCCTGTCCCTGGCGCTGCTCTGTGCCGCTGCGGTCCTGACCCTCTGCGCTTTGGTGGGACTGAAGCTTCCCTTGCCCGGCAATGACGATCTCAATCTCGACCCGCTCCGCGAATGGCGGCCGCCGGAACCCACGATCGACCTTCAGCCGCGGACCGGACCCGTCGTCATTACGATCGAATACCGGATCAGGCAGGAAGACCTGCCGGACTTTTTCGAGGTTATGACGGAGCGACGGCGGGTTAGGCGTCGCGACGGTGCAAGGCGCTGGACCCTTCTTCGCGACGTTTCCGATCCCGAAATCTGGATCGAGCGCTTCCACCTGTCGAACTGGATCGAATATATCCGTCACAACAACCGGATCACCCAGGCCGACCTGCTCGTCACTGGTCGGGTGCGCGACCTCCATTCCGGACCCAAGCCGCCGCTGGTCCGGCGGATGATCGAGCGCCCGACCCGAACCCTTCACGTTGATGCCATGGAAACGGAGGGCTTGTCCGAACCTTTGACCGATCCCAGGCGGTTCGAATGACGGCCTGGTGAGGGAACCGTCATCCGTCAGGGTTGTTTCGTTGCCAATATGAAACTTTGGGGATGGAACCCGGTTCTGCAGGAATCGCTCAGGTCGCAGGGAGAAGCACGATGGTTGATCAGGTCGGGATCGCTCGCCGAGCGCCCTATGCGCTTGCGCTCCTCCGAATTGTCAGTGGCTTGATCTTCCTCGAGCATGGGACCCAGAAATTCTTCAGCTTTCCTGATGGCGACTTTGCCGGATCCGGGTGGGCGCTAAACAATCCAGCCGCTTTTGCTGGCCTCGTCGAAATCGTTGGCGGGGTTTTGATCACCATCGGGCTCTTCACCCGGCCGGCGGCCTTCATCGCGTCCGGAACCATGGCCGTTGCTTACTGGATGGCCCATTTCCCGCAGGACGTCTTCCCGGTCAACAATGGTGGGGACGCCGCAATCCTCTACTGTTTCGTCTTTCTCTATCTGCTGTTCGCAGGCCCCGGGGCCTGGAGCGTGGACGGTGTTCGGGCGAACAGGGACGAAGTGAGAACCTCTTGAGCCCGCCCGCTCAGGAAGCCGAAGAACGGCAGCCGCAAGGAGGATCATGATGGCAACCACGGCGCCGCGGGTCGTTGAGCGACCGATCCACCCGCTTCACGCCTTCTTCCTGGCGGCAAGCTTTCCCTTGTTCTTCGGAGCCCTCCTGGCTGACTGGGCCTATTCGGGAACCTACGAAATCCAGTGGAAGAATTTCGCCTCCTGGCTTCTGGTCGGTGCGCTGGTCTTCGCCGGAACAGCCTTGATCGGCGCCCTCGTTCATCTGATCCGTTCCCGCTGGCGTGGGCGCGCTCTCCTCTATTTCCTGCTTCTCCTTTCCGCCTGGATCCTCGGTCTGCTCAATGCCCTCGTTCATGCCAAGGACGCCTGGGCGAGCATGCCGGAGGCGCTGATCCTGTCCATTCTCGCGACCCTGCTCATCCTCGGGGCGGTCCTTTTCGGCCTCTCCGGCCGGCGCCGGGAAGGAGAGGTCCGATGACGCTTCGAACAGCCGCCGCCGGCCTTGCCGCCTCGATCCTCCTCGCTGCCTGCGCAGGCGAACCCGAACCTCCGCAATATGGACCGAATCCGGAGCTCCCGACGCCCCAGCGCGGACTGTTCCCGTCAATGGTCATCTCCGAGCCGACGGGGTGGGGAAGCGACCGCCCGATCGTCCCGGAAGGCTTCACGATCACTCCGATCGCGACCGATCTCGGAATTCCACGCCAGACCCTGCTTCTACCCAATGGCGACATTCTCGTCGCCGAGGGGCGGGGAGGCAATGCTCCGAAGCTCACTCCGAAGGACGTCATCGCGGGGATCATCAAGTCGAAAGGGACGACCAGCGTCGACAGCGGTAACCG
This sequence comes from uncultured Sphingosinicella sp., assembly GCA_964404245.1. Taxonomy (GTDB): domain Bacteria; phylum Pseudomonadota; class Alphaproteobacteria; order Sphingomonadales; family Sphingomonadaceae; genus Allosphingosinicella. Next base: position 30,097 of record CAYOJN010000004.1, read on the forward strand.
CCTGACGCTTCTTCGCGATGCCGATGGCGACGGAACCTATGAAGGGCGAACCGTCTTCGCGGACAATCTCGACGCGCCTTACGGGCTCGCCCTGGTCGGAAACTACCTTTACGTCGCCAATCAGGACGCGCTGGTGAGATTCGACTATCAGCCTGGCCAGACCCGGGCGAGCGGGCCGCCGGTCAAGGTCACCGACCTGCCTTCGGAGCTCAACCATCACTGGACGAAGGCGATGACGGCAAGCCCTGACGGGCGCTTCCTCTATGTCGGAATCGGCTCCAACAGCAACATCACCGAGCGCGGAATGACCGCAGAGGCCAACCGGGCGATGATCTGGCAGATCGACTCCGAAACCGGTGCCCACCGTCCTTATGCGACCGGCCTTCGCAACCCGACCGCGCTCACCATTCAGCCCGGAACCGGCCAGCTCTGGGCGGCCGTCAACGAGCGTGATGAGATTGGCGACAATCTCGTCCCCGATTATGTGACGTCGGTGAGGGAAGGCGGCTTCTATGGCTGGCCTTATGCCTATTGGGGGCAGAATGAGGATATTCGGGTAAGGCCGAAGGCGCCCGATCTCGTCGCCGCCACTATCACTCCCGATTATGCGCTTGGCTCGCACGTCGCGACCCTCGGCCTCGCTTTCTCGGTCCCGGCGATGGGACCGCGCTTCGCCGAGGGACTGTTCGTCGGCGAGCATGGCAGCTGGAACCGAAGCGTCCCGGTTGGATATCGGGTCATCTTCATCCCGTTTCGAGGCGGACGCCCGGCCGGGGCGCCGGTGGAATTCGTCACCGGCTTCCTCGGTGAAGACGGCCTCGCTCGTGGCCGTCCGGTGGGAGTCACCGTCGATCCGCGCGGTTCGCTCATCGTCGCCGACGATCTTTCCAACACGATCTGGCGAGTGACCCGGGTTGG
>CAYOJN010000005.1:0-28237 GCA_964404245.1 uncultured Sphingosinicella sp.
GGGCCAGGTTGATCGAGCCGAGAAGGCAGGCGCCATAAGGCGGAAGCATCTGCTCACCGCACGGATTGCTCGCGCTGATCGATTCGCAATAAGCGAGATTATTCTTCTGATTGACCCGGTCGACGAAGATGACTCCGGGCTCGGCACAATCAAAGGTGGCCCGCATCAGCCGATCCCACAGGTCGCGGGCACGAACCGTCCGCCACATCGTCCCACCGAACTGGAGCGGCCAGTCGCCATCGCTTCCGAGCGCGGTCATGAAGGCGTCCGTCACGAGGACAGACAGGTTGAAATTGCGGAACCGGGACGAATCCCGCTTGGCGTCGATAAAGGCCTCGATGTCGGGATGATCGATCCTGAGACAGCCCATCATTGCGCCTCGTCGCTGGCCGGCCGAATGAACAGTCCGGCACATGGAATCCCAGCAATCCATGAAGGTGAGCGGGCCGGACGCATCCGCGCCGACGCCCTTTACCGGCGCTCCGCTTGGGCGAATGGTCGAAAAGTCCATTCCGACACCACCGCCCTGCTGCATGGTCAGCGCCGCTTCTCGAAGATGGTCGAAAATGCCGTCGAGATTGTCGGGCACCGTCCCCATGACGAAGCAGTTGAACAGGGTAACGGTCCGGTCGGTTCCTGCTCCGGCGAGGATCCGGCCAGCGGGGATGAATCGAAAGTCAGTCAGGGCGTCTTCGAAACGCGCCCGCCACTCGGCGCGACGCTCTTCCGGCTCGGCCTGAGCAACGGCAGCCGCAACTCGTCGCGCGGTCGCGCCGAAACTGTCGTCGCCCTGGCCTGCAGAGGGCGCGAAGCGATATTTGGCAGTCCAGATTTCCTCGGCGATCGGTGCTGCGAATGACATCCTCTTCTCCCCAGATTTTGTAGGAAGAGGATCTAGCGGCCACGACATGCAGTGAATTGATTCAGCGCAATGCGCCCAGGAAAGTCTTCCGTCAGGGCCAACGGAGCCGGCCTGTCAGGCGCCTTCTCCAATCCTCGGCCGGAACAGCATCGGACCGTAGACTCCGAGGAAGAGAAGAAAGGCTCCGGCCCAGGCCATGGCCGAAATCTCCATTCCCAGCCTGTAATCTATCAGCCCGAGCGGAGCCATTACTCGAAGCAAAGCCCCGATGGTGACCAGGACATAGAGAAACAGGGTCGGCGGGCTGGCCTGGAGCGGCCTTCCAGTATGGCCCAGGGTCGCCCGGGTCATCACTGCAAGGATCATCGTTCCCATCGCGCCTGCAGTCAGTGCGTGGACGGCTGCCGAGCGCGGGATGTCGCCGCCCACCAGGCTCGCCCCGAGCAGGCAGAGGCCGACGGGTATCCAGAAATAGCCGACATGAAGGATGAAGACGAGCGGGTCGCGGATCGAGCGGAGGCCGGCCCAGCGCGCAAGTCGGGCAAGATGGGCAAGACCGGCGGCGACCAGCAGCCAGCCCGTGATGATCGCTTCCGCCGCCACAAGCCAGGAAAGAAGAGCGATCGCGGTAATCGCAATCACCCCAAGGTCGAACCTCCCGGCCTGGGCAGGAAGGCCGTTCGCGATCTGCTGCTTCACCATCCAGTTGCGGGTGAAGACGGGGACGATCCGGCCGCCGACCAGGGTGATCATCAGGGTGATGAGCGCAATCGCTGCCCTGAAGCCGAGGTCAGGATCGTCCATCAAGCCTCCTGCGGCGGCGTGGTCAACACCACTGGCCAGGGCGAACAGAAGGAGGAGGCCGGCAATGGGCAGGTTGCGGTTCCGAGCGGCCAGAACCTCGCGCGCAGCGAGGAACGCGACGACAAGATAGAAACCGACATCGAGGATTGCTGCGACCGGGCCCAGCGAGACGGAGAAAAGAACCGCGATCCGTGCCGAGACCCAGAGAGCGAAAAGGGCGGCCAGCGGCGTTCCGGCGATGGCTGGACGGCCGGTCCAGTTCGGAATTGCAGCGAGAAGGAAGCCGGTGATCACAGCACCGACGAAGCCGAACAGCATCTCATGGCGGTGCCAGGCGAGCGGATCGAACTGGCTGGATAGGCTCGCCCCGCCGGCAAGCGCGACCAGCCAGATGACGAGGGCGATGACCGCCCAGGCGGCGCCACCGAAGAAAAAGAGCCGAAAGCCTCCGCGGAGGATGGGAGGCGCGTTGGCAATCCGGGCGCGGCGGACGGCATATATCTCATCGCCGCTGGTCATGACATCCATCTCCCGAATAACTTCCCGCACCTCCGACCGGCGAGGCCATGATTTCGTTCCTGCTCAGCCAATATAGATCTTGCCGATGATCCCGATCGCCAGCAGGCCGAACGTGACGAAGACCGGGACAATCATCATCTGGACGAGTGCGTCCCTGCCGCTGGTCCGGCCGGTGAGCGTCTGGATCCCCTGAGACCAGAAAGCGGACAGGGAAGGACGCTGGGTGGAATCATTTTCGACGGCGAGGAAGAGACCGGGCACCGCGAAGAAGACCGCCATGAAGAAGGCGCAGATGACGATCGAGAAGAGTGCGACGGCAGAGCCGGCGAAAAAGGCGAAGAAAACGGCGAGAAGTCCCGCATAGGTGCCAACGATCATCTTTCCGACAGCCGTTGGAACATCCGGTGCCGCCATTTCGGGAGACGGGGCAGTGGGGATGGATGCAATCTCGCCATCCTCCAGCTCGACGGGTAGCGTTCGATTGAGCAGGGCTTCTTCAAACGACGGCCAGACGGCAGCGACGCTGGAACTGGATTCCGATTCTTTCGAGTGAAGTGGCAGGTGGCGCATTTCATCCCTCCTTCGAGCTTTTGACCTGACTGGGAATAGGGCAAGGAGACGGCGTCGGAATTCCGGTCTTCTACCTAAGGAAAAACCCTTATTCGGGGTGCCGTGCGAAACAGGCAGAGAGCCGGGATGGCCAGGCTTCCTTCAACTTTGATCGACGCTAGGGTCCGGGCGATGAACGATGATCAGTCTTCGAAGCAGGAACGGGATTCCGCCGCTCCGGGCGCGATCGAATCCCACCTGCGGTCGATCCTGGCCACCGTCCCGGACGCGATGGTGGTGATCGATGAACGGGGAATCGTGCTTTCGTTCAGTGCCGCTGCCGAAACCATGTTCGGCTATCCTGAGTCGGAGGTTGTGGGGCGCAATGTCAGCCTGCTGATGCCCTCTCCCGACCGCGAGCGCCACGATTCCTACCTTGAACAATATCTGACCACCGGCGAACGCAAGATCATTGGCATCGGCCGGGTGACGACCGCTCGCCATCATGACGGCTACACTTTTCCGATCGAGCTTGCGGTCGGCGAGGCCTGGGTCGACGGCCGCCGGATCTTCACCGGATTCATACGCGACCTCACCGAACGACAGCAGACGGAATCGCGGCTCCAGGATCTTCAGTCGGAACTCGCCCATGTCGGTCGGATCACCGAAGTCGGCACGCTGGCTTCGGCCCTCGCTCACGAGCTCAACCAGCCCCTCACTGCCGTCGCCAATTATTGCGAGACCGCACGCGATCTGCTCGCCGGGCCGATCGACCAGGAGACGGTCCAGATTCTTCGCGAGGCCCTTGACGATGCCGCTCGCCAGTCGGTGCTGGCCGGGCAGATCGTGCGACGGCTGCGCGATTTCATCACCCATGGCCAGACCGAGAGACGGGTGGAAAGCCTTCCCAGGCTGATCAACGAGGCAAATGCCCTCGCGCTGGTCGGCTCGCGCGAACATGGCATCGACGTCGAGGTCAATCTCGACCCGGCGGCGCGCTCGGTCCTTGCGGACCGGATCCAGATCCAGCAGGTGCTGGTGAACCTGATCAGAAACGCGATCGACGCAATGGCTGGAAGCGCGACCCGAATTCTTGTCATTGCCACGAAGCGCGAAGGCAGCGGCTGGATTCGGGTCAGCGTCAGCGATACCGGAAGCGGGATCAGCGAGTCGGTCGAGGCCCAGCTTTTCCAGCCCTTCGTCACGTCGAAGGAAAACGGAATGGGGATCGGCCTTTCCATTTGCCGGACGATCATCGAGGCCCATGGCGGCCGGATCTGGTTCGAAGACGGAGCGGAAGGTGGAACCCGCTTCCACTTCACGCTAGCGGATGGTCGGACCGAAGATGACTGACTTGCAAAAACCCCTCGTCCACCTCGTCGACGATGAAGACGCCATCCGGCGCTCCGCCAGTTTCATGCTGAAGACCTCCGGTTTCCAGGTGCGCACGTTCGTGTCGGGCGAGGACTTGCTCAAGGAGGCAAGGTCGCTGGAGCCTGGCTGCATCCTGCTCGACATCCGCATGCCCGGCAAGGATGGGCTGGAAGTGCAGCAGGCCCTTCGCAACCAGGGCATCGCCCTTCCAGTCATCATCATGACCGGCCATGGCGATATCAGCCTCGCCGTCCGGGCGATGAAGGCCGGTGCCGTCGACTTCATCGAAAAACCGTTCGAGAAGAGCGTGTTGATGTCGGCCCTCGAGCAGGGCTTCGCGCGGCTGAAATATGCTTCACGAAACCGCGAGCGCGAGAAGGAGGCCGAACTCAGAATTGCGGCACTGACCAGGCGCGAGCAGGAAGTGCTTGCAGGCCTCGCCCGGGGGCTTCCGAACAAGACCATCGGATTCGATCTCGGGATCAGTCCACGAACGGTCGAGATTCACCGCGCCAATCTGATGCAGAAGCTTGGCGTACAAAGCCTTTCCGAGGCTCTCCGGATCGCCTTCGCGGCCGGCGTGGGGGAAAGTTTGGACTGAGCCTCCTGCAACCGGCCGGATCTGCCTGAGTGGCCCTGTTCTTCCGCGGCGCGATTGATATGATAATAGCGTTGGTCCAAATTGCTGCGATGGAGTCCGAGTGCGCACGCTCCTGATCCTGCTGCTTTCAGCCTTCATTCTGATCGTTCCGGCGAGTGCCGATCGCCAGCCGCTTTTCGTGCCTGTCTTCAGCACCAATTTCCCTGATCCCTTCATCCTCCCGACCGGCGGTGGGTTCCTTGCTTATGCCACCAATGCGAATGAAGGCCGCGCCAACGTGCAGATGGCACGCTCCGACAATCTCGTGGACTGGTCCTTCGTTCGAGACGGTAAAGGCCTTCACGACGCAATGCCGGATCTGCCGCCATGGGCGAAAGAAGGCTGGACCTGGGCTCCCGAGGTCATCCGACATCTGGACCACTACTTGCTGTATTTTACGGCCCGTGAGCGAAGGAGCGACAAGCAATGTGTCGGAGTCGCCCGCTCCGACGATCCGCTGGGGCCATTCACCAGCGTCGCGACCGAGCCACTCGCTTGCCAGCGGGAAGAAGGCGGCTCGATCGACCCGAACGTGTTTCGTGACGACGATGGCAAGCTCTATCTCTATTTCAAGAATGACGGCAACGCGATCGGGCGTCGGACGGACATCCATGTTCAGCCGCTGAGCCAGGACGGGCTGTCCCTCACCGGCCAGCCGGTGTCGCTGCTCACCAACGATCAGTCATGGGAAGCCCATGTCGTCGAATCACCGACCATGGTCAGGCAGGATGACCAGTATGTCCTGTTCTTCTCGGCCAATCACTTCGGCTGGGAGCCTCATCAGCGGCTGTCACCCTACGCAATGGGCTATGCGCGTTGCGACGGCCCGCTCGGTCCCTGCGTCGACGCTCCGGAAAATCCGATTCTCCACAGCTACAAGGACCGGGAGGCCGGTTGCCTGAGCGGTCCCGGCCACCAGGCTGTCTTCGAATTTGCGGGCCGGCAGTTCATCGTCTTTCACGCCCATGGGGCGACAAGCGGATGCAGGCGAGCCGATCTGGGGCGCTATATGTATATAGCTCCATTGCTCTGGGAGAACGGAATCCCGAAGATCGGAATCAGTCTTCGCCCTGCAGCCGGGACAGGCAAACGCGGCTGATCGGCCAGGCCGGGCGGCCAATATTGGCTGGCACCGTCAGAAGCGGAAACGAACCCCGCCCGACATGACCGACTCCTCGTAGCGAACCAGCATCGGGAAGATCTCCGGAGCGCTCGCTGCTCCACCCGGATAGTCCACCCGGACGATGTCGGACTTGAACGGATCGCCGAGAAGGTTGGTCCAATCGAAGAAGATCGTGAAATTCTCGGTGAGGGCCAGGCTGCTCGACCAGTCGAGTCGTGACACCGGATTGCCTCTGCCCTGAAGGGTGAAGAAGCCGTCCCGTTCCGCAAGGTCACCTTCCGCGAAGCCACTTCGCCGATTGTAGGCGAGACGGGCGGTCAGTCCTCCGCGTTCATACATTCCGACCAGATTATACGTCCACTTCGATACGTCCGGGATCCGGTCCCGGAGGAAGGCCTGGTTCGGGTTGGAATCATCGAAGACGATGAAGTCCGCCTTGGCGTCGATATAGGTAAGGTTGGCCTGGGCACCGAAGCCGCTCAGGAAACCCGGGAGGAAATCGAAGAAAGAAGTGAACTGGGCCTCGAAGCCCTGGATCCGGGCATCGCGCGTATTGACCGGGCCGGTGATGATCAGCGGAAGGCCCGTTTCGGGATCGGGCTCCGGAAACTCAAACGCCCGATTGGTGATGAACCCGCGCATGTCGCGACGGAAAAGGGCCAGAGAGGCAAAGCCGCTCCGCGAGAAATAATATTCGAGACTGGCATCGTAGTTGTTGGAATCCAGCGGCCGAAGGAACGGATTGCCGCCGCCGCCCCTGCGGACGCAATCGGCTGGGCCTCCCGGTGCGCAACCGGGAGGAGGATCGAGCCGCAAGGAGGGATTGAGCTGGCCAAAGGTCGGCCTGGTCCTGGTCTGGTTTGCTGCCAGCCGAAGCTGCCATTGCGGCGTTAACTGGAAGCGGATGTGAGCGCTTGGCAGCCAGTCGGTATAGCTGGTCTGAAAATCGACGGGCTGGGGCCCCGCCGTCGTGAAGATCGTGCCTCTGACATCCTCCTCGGTCCGAACAGCTCTAACTCCGACGGAGCCATCGATGACGGTGGCTCCGGCTTCGAAGGAATAATCCAGCTGGGCGTAAGCGGCATAGGATTTTTCGTTGATCCGGAACGTCCTGCCGGGATCGATCGGTGGCCCGTCGATCGACCCGCTTCCGGTCCGGTCGATGTTGAACTGGCGAAACTGGGTCAGATTATCCCAGACCGAGTCGAAGGACGGCGCCAGCCAGGTCAGCGGGAAAGGCTTGTTCCCATCTCCCCGGAAGCCGCGAGGGTAGAGGACATAATCGAGCGGGACATCGGTGATCGGGATTCCGGAATTGCCGAGTCCCCAGTAGAAGGAGCCCGCATCGGTCCCCGCATCCCTGTCAACGAAGCGGGCGCCCCAACGAACCCTTGGAAGGAATTCGAGCCAGCCGGGTTCATATTCGAAGTCCAGCCTAGCCTGCCAGTCATCACCACTCGCGGTCAGATAATCTTCGAAAAAGCCCCGGTAGCTGTAGATGGACGGGTCGGTGACATCGAGGCCGCGGATCTGGAACGTCGGGCCTGATCCGCCGACTTCGCCGGTAAACCAGTCGACCGAATAGTCCTTGCGGTTGATCTCATAGTCGACGCTTTCGGTGCGCAGATCGAACACGCTGTCGGTGCGGGCGAGGTCGGCCGTGATCCGAAGCGGACCGGCATCCCAGCGACCACCGATCGCGAACTGATAGGTGTTGGTGTCGCGCTTGGTGGCTCCCTGGAAGCCCCAGGTGTGATTACCGCCGCAGCAATCCGTGGGGCTGTTGACGGTTCCGCTGATGATCCGGTTGGAGCCCGGGGCGACGACAATATTCTCATAGCTTGCGCCGCCCCAGAGGGGCTGGGCCCACATCCGGTCGCTGACCCTTTCCCGATAGCCCTGCCAGAGCCCTTCGAAATAAAGTTCGACGTCGGGGGAAGGGCGCCATTGAAGCGCGCCGTTGATGGAAGGACGCCACCGTTCGGCTTCGGCATATTGAATTTCCGGCCAGTCTGGCGATCGAAAGCCCTCGAGGCCGGCGATGAAGAAACCATGGCGACGAACCGAATCGCGATAGTGGAGCCTTGTGTAGGAGACGTTGATCAACGCGCCCATCTCGCCATCGCCGACGCCCCAGCGATTGGTGACCAGGAGCTGGGCATTGGGCTCGAAATCGCGTGATTGATCCGGATAGACGCCCCAGACGGAACCCGCCACCTCGAACCCATCGAAGTCGAAGGGCCGGCGCGAGCGCACATTGATGAGCCCGGCAATACCGGGCTCGACAAGGTCTGCCGTCGACGTCTTATAGGCTTCGATCGCGCTGATCCCTCCGGCAGGAAAATCCTGGAGCGCGACCGAGCGGGTCTCGGCGGTGAAAATCTCCCGGCCATTATAGGTGGTCGTGTAGTTGAACCGGTCGAGCCCGCGAAGAAGCACTCGACTGGCCTCGCCGCCACGCCTTTCAACCTGGATCCCGGGGATTCGGGCAGCCGTGTCGGAAACGGCAATGTCGGGAAGCTTGCCGATATCTTCGGCGACGATCGCGTCCACGATCTGATCCGCGGTGCGCTTGATATTCTGCGAGGATTCGAGGGAAGAACGAAGACCGGTGACGACTATGGCGTCGCCGGCATCCTCCGGATCCTCGTTGGCGCTGGCAGCCTGGGCCGGCGCGCCGACCTGCTGCGACCAGGCGGGTGAAGAAGCGAGTGCCAGAATCAGGGCCGAGGTCGAGCAACGGACGAGGGTCGCGTAGCGCATTGAAGTCCTCCCTTCAGGCGATGGCCGCTCAAGCAGCTCTTTCGCGTCCGTTATGTTTACCCGGTCGCGATTGGCTGACAAGCATTTATCTTACTTTTGCATGGCGCCCGGTGATCCCCGATCGGGAAGGGAGGCCCAAAGCCCCGCCCAAGATGGACGGAACCTGGCCCCGGAGTTTATGTTCGCCGCCATGTCGAACTCGAAGGGCGAGGATCAGAAAATGGCGGCGGACCAGGCGAATCGCCGAAAGTCCGGTCGGAATCTCACCCAGTCGATGCTTGACGAGCTCGGCCGGTCGATCGTCACCGGGACCTATCAGGATCGCCCTTTCCCGACCGAAGCGGACCTGGCCCGACAGCGCGGAGTCAGCCGGTCGGTCACCCGCGAAGCGGTCAAGATGCTTACCGCCAAGGGGCTGCTGACGGCGCGGCCCCGAACCGGCACCAGCGTTCAGCCGTCGTCAAAATGGAACCTGTTCGATACCGACGTTCTTCGCTGGTTGCTGGAGCGCAAATTCTCGCTCGAACTGCTTCGCCAGTTTACCGAGCTTCGAATCGCCATCGAACCCGAGGCGGCTGCCCTCGCCGCAACGGCCGCCGACCAGAAGGGACTAGAGGCGATCGATTCCGGTTACAGGCGGATGGTGGAGGCCGAGGCCGGCAAGGACGATCCGCTGGAAGCCGACATCGCGTTCCACATCGCCATCCTCAAGGCGTCGGCCAATCCTTTCTACCAGCAGTTTTGCGACCTGGTGACGACGGCGCTTCGAACATCGATACGCTTCACCAACAGGTTCAATGGCCGGACAGCGAGCCTTCCGCAGCACCATGAGGTCCTCAGTGCGATCGAAAGACGGGAAGCCGAAGCGGCCAAGGCGGCGATGATCTCCCTGATTGCCGACGTCATGGCCTTGATCGCCGACGCCGAGCGGCAGGGCTGAACAGCAAAAGGCTCAGTTCCTTTCGGGAACCTTCAGGATCTGGGCCAGCAGTTCGTTCACTCGTCGCTCGGCATCGGCAAGGGCCAGGCCCACCGGCTTGCTTCCGCTGACCGCCGCCTCCAGTTCCTCACCGATCAGCCCCTGGATTGCCGACTGGCGCTCGACGAAGGGCGGAAGCTGCGAGCCTGTTGCTGCCATCGCGGCAATGTCGCTCCGGTGAGGCAGGGCCCGAAATTCGGACCGATCCAGTACCGAGGCGAAGGCGGGCAGATGCCCTGTCCGGGTCCAGTCGAAATTGTGTTCGGCAAGGAAGCGTAGCAACCGGGCGACCGCCGCGCGTTCCTCCGGCTTGCGTTCGGCCCGCGGCATCACCCAGGCATGGCCGTCGACAAAGGCCGCCTCGTCCCCCCAGAGCCGAGGAAAAGGGAGAACGGCGTAATTTTCGTAGAGCGGGCGTCCAGGCGATCGGGCCTCGGCATCATAAGGACCGATCATCCAGGTTCCGGTGGGGAAGATACCCCCTTCGCCATTGACGAAAGCGGCGGTTGCCGCGGGGAAATCCTGGTTGCGGGTCCCGAGCTGTTCGGCGTTGATTGTCCTGAACAACTCGACAATGCGCCGCGCTTCCGGAGTGTCGAGGCGTATATGGCGGTCATCCGGAAAGACCACGGCGTCCTGCGCCAGGAGATAGGTGTAGAGGTTGCCGACATGAAAATCGGGCGCGTTCACCTGCGCCTGGATCAGATAGGGTTTGCCGGTTGCAGCCCGGAAGCGGCGGGCATGGTCGAGCAGTTGCTCCGGGGTATTCGGAAGGACGGGCTCTCCATCGCGGATCAGGCCAGCCTGCATCATCAGGCCGGTATTGATGTGCCAGAGCCTCCCGATCGTATCCCAGGGCATCGCATAGAGCCGGCCGTCCTTGATCACTCCGCGTCTTCCAGCCTCGGTGAAGTCGGACGCCTGGACTCCGGCCTGGCGAAGGATCGAGTCCATCGGATCGAGCAGCCCGCGGCCCTGATAATCGGAGATGACAGACTGGTGCATGGTGACGAGGTCGGGTGGATCTCCAGCCGCAATCTGGGCGGAAAGCTGCGGGTAGCCGGGCCAGGCGACGACGTTCAGCTTGAGCCGGATGTCCGGATTCTCGGCCTGGAAGCGGTTCAGGAGTGTAGTGAGGATTCCGCATTCGCTGTCGGCGGACCCCACGTCCACGCTCTGTCCATAGACTGCGCCGCATTCCCCGAAGAAGCGCTGGACGACGATCTCGGTACGCCCGCCGCCGCCCGAACAACCCGCGAGGAAGCACAGGAGGAGAAGAAGGCCGGTCGTGATCCTCATCGAACGGCGACTCCGGCCATCGCCTGGACGATCTGCTTCTGAAAGAGGATGTAGACGATCAGGATCGGGATCGAGGCGAAGACCGCCTGCGCCATGAGAAAGCCGAGACCGCTGGTCTGCGCATAGTTCATCTGGCTCGAAGCGAGCCCGACGGTCAGGGTGAATCGGTCGCTGGTGGTGGCCGAGATGAGCGGCCACCAATATTCGTTCCACGAGCCGAGGAAGGTGAAGATTCCAAGTGTTGCCTGGGCCGGGATCGTCAGCGGCAGAAGCACTTTCCAGAACAGGGTGAATCGTGAAGCTCCATCCAGCATCGCCGCCTCGTCCAGTTCGCGTGGTATGGCCCGGAAATATTGTGTCATGAAGAAGACACCGAAGGGTGGCACCAGGCTTGGGAGAATGAGGCCCGGATAGCTGTTGTGCAGTCCAAGATCGGCGAAAAGCTGATGTCTTGGAAGGATGACCGCCTGTTCGGGAATGGCGAGACCGAGCAGGACGAAGACGAACAGGGTCCGGCGAAAGGGGAAATCGAGCCGGGCAAAGCCATAGCCCGCGAGCGAACAGAGGATAAGGACGCCGGCGGTGGTTCCAAGCGAGACGATCAGGCTGTTGAGAAGCCAGCGGGTGATCGACGATCCGGCGAGGATCGAATAGTAGTTTTCCAGCGTATAGGGCGGAGAGAAAGCCGTGGCGCTGTCGCGCATCAGTTCGGCATTGCTCTTGAGCGACAATATCAGCGTCCAGAGCAATGGCGTGACCATGATCGCCGCGCCAATCAGGAGCGCGATCATTGCCGGCAGCGACAGCCGGTTTCGCCGGACCGCGCTCAACGATCTGCCTCGCGCCGGGTGACCAGCCAATATTGCGCCAGGGTGACGATCAGGATCAGAAGGAAAAGCACCTCCGCGGCCGCCGTTGCATAGCCGAGTTCCCAGCGGCCGAAAGCCACTTCATAGATGAACAGCACCATGGTTCGCGAAGCGCCACTGGGTCCGCCCGCGGTGAGCAACTGCGCCTGGCCGAAGAGCTGAAGCTGGGCAGCCGTCTGAAGCATGATCACGAGGATGAAGGTCCGACGAAGCGATGGCAGGGTGATCCGCCAGAACGTGGTCCAGCGGCTCGCGCGATCGAGCGCCGCCGCCTCATAGACATCTTCCGGTATCTGCTGGAGCCCGGCCAGGAAAAGCATGATCGGGAAGCCGAGCGACCACCAGATTGTGGCGATCGCGAGCGACGGCAAGGCGAGACCGGGGTCGCTCAGAAAGGGAATTGGATCGTGGCCGAAAAACTGCCGAATCTCGGCGACGAGCCCGGCATCGGGGGTGAGAATGAAGCGCCAGATCAGGGTGACGATGGTGACCGACAAAACCGACGAGCTGAAGAAGATGCCGCGAAAGATCGCAGCGCTTCTCGTGGCCCGGTTCAGCGCCAGGGCGAGCAGGACGGCGACAAGGGTGAGAGGCGGAACGATCATCAGTGCCACCGCAAGCGTGTTCAGGATCGACTGGTGGAAGATGGGATCGTCAAGAAGGCGCCCATAATTGTCCAAACCGACCCATTTCCGGCCCCCGAAAAGATCAGCCTGGTGGAAGCTGATTTCGAGTCCGAGGAGTAGGGGGTAGATGAGAAGGAAGATGTAGAGACAGAGAAACGGGCCGACATAGAGCAGGCCGTCGAAACGCTTGGCGATCATGCGTCGGGCTCGGCGTGGAAGCCGATGCCGTCTGAATCGAACAGATGAGCGGACGAGCCGTCAATGTCGAAGCCGACCCTTTCACCGATCCGCACCCGGCTCATTCCCTCGTCCACGGCAATGATCTGGAGGCCATCGGAAAGACGGGCATAGACCAGGGTTCTGTCGCCGAGCCGTTCGACCAGCTCGACCTCGCCATCGGCAGTGCCCGCGCCAGGCTCGGTGACCGCAAGACTTTCCGGCCTCACGCCGATCTGCAGATCCTTGTCGTCCTTCAAGCCGCTGACCGGCACCGCCGTCTGCACTTCGGCGCCGCCGGCAAGGCGCACCCTTGCAAGCGCACCATTCGCGATCAGGTTCGCCGGCGCCAGGATCATCGCCGGCGAGCCGACGAAACGGGCGACGAATATATTGGCGGGCCGGGCATAGACCTCCATCGGCGAGCCGACCTGCTGGATCCGGCGATCGTTCATCACGACGATCCGATCGGCCAGGGTCATGGCTTCCGACTGATCGTGGGTGACCATGATCACCGCCGCATCGACCCGCTGACGGAGTTGGGCGAGTTCCACCCTGGTGCGCATCCGAAGCGCAGCGTCCAGATTAGACAAGGGCTCGTCGAGCAGGAACAGCTTCGGATTCTTGACGATCGCTCGGCCGATCGCCACCCGCTGGCGCTGTCCCCCTGACATCTGCGCCGGCTTCTTTTCGAGCTGAGATTCTATTTCGAGGATCCGGGCCGCTTCCATGATCCGTCGCTCAGACTCGGCCCGGGAAACTCCGGCATTGCGAAGCCCGAACGCCATGTTCTCGCGAACGGTCATGTGCGGGTAGAGGGCGTAATGCTGGAACACCATGGCGACTTCGCGGTCGCCCGGCGGAAGCGGGTCGATCCGCCGCCCGTCAAGCCAGACCTCGCCCGAGTCGGGACGTTCGAGCCCGGCGATGATTCGAAGCAGCGTCGACTTGCCGCTTCCCGACGGTCCCAGGAAGGCGACGAATTCCCGCTCCTCCATGGCGAGCGTGACACGATCGAGGACCGACGTGTCACCGTAGGCCTTGCTTATCTCCTTCAGTGCCAGACTGGCCAAGGCACGCCTCTCTCGTCTGATTGACAAGCTTTGTTGTCGAAGCTCCCGGGATCGTCAATGCCGCACCCGGAGGATCACGAACATTTATCATATAATATTTACGATCGGGACCGGCTTGTCTATTGCGCCGCGCCATGACGATTCAGCCGTTCGAGGTAAGGGCCGAAACCGCCGGATCCGGCAGCCGGATCGAGGTTTCAGGGAGAAGCGGGACCGTCCTGTATCATCTTCCGGGTGGCGAGCATCCGGATTACCTGGAGTTCCATGCCCGGCTTGCAGAAGATTTCGGAACCCGTCCTCCCCGAGCCCATGAAGGCCCCGAGCCCGGCGATTCACCGCTGCCCGACTGGCGCCCGCTGATCGTCGAGAATCTCAGCCCGCTCACTTCAGCAGGCTATGGCGACCCGGCCGTCCTTCTGACGGACGAAGGCTATTTCCTCACCGCGACGTCCAACGACGCTCCCGATGCCTTTCCGATCCTTCGTTCCGACGACCTTCAGAACTGGACCCACGCAGGCTTCGTTTTTCCGGAAGGCCAGGCACCGGAATGGGCCGCGCACGGCAGGAAGGTCGGCGATTTCTGGGCCCCTGAAATGGCGAAGGTGGGTGACGAATATTGGCTCGTCTATACGGCGAGGCAGCGTAACAATGCGCTTGCCATCGGGCTTGCGAAATCGCCGAGCCCGACCGGCCCGTGGCGGGATCTGGGACGGCCTCTTCTCAGCGCCCATGCAATCAACACGACCGAGCGGCCGGACCATCCCGATCAGCCGCTATTGAGCGGCGGAGTAATCGATTCGCATCTGTTCATCGATCATGACAAAGCCCGCTATCTGTTCTGGAAACGGGACACGAACGGCGTCTGGCCGCGCCCCCTTGCCGGCCTGATGCGTCGTGAGCGCGATTTGATCGAACGCCTGTTCGCGACCGACGAAGACCGATCGACGGCCGCTTTCGCTGCCGCCATCCAGCCCTGGGCCAATAGCCGCCGTCCGATGGAGCGGTTCTTCCTGATGCAGCCACTGATCGAGGCGGTGCTCGACAATTGGCGCCATGTGAAAGCCGTCCTTGCCGATCATCCGCAGGCGGAAGCGATCGTCGATGCGATGAGCACACCCATTCACGCCCAGCGCCTGTCGGAAGACGGGGAGCTGGTTGGCGAGGACCAGCTCGTCCTCACCAACGATCTCGACTGGGAAGGCCATCTCGTCGAGGGGCCATGGGTCACTCGGCAACGGGATCGCTATTGGCTCTTTTATGCCGGCAATGATTTCGGCACCCCCGCTTATGGAATTGGTGTCGCGGTCGCGGACCATCCGCTTGGGCCCTATGTGAAGCAGAAGCTACCCCTTCTGAAATCGACAAGAAACTGGTGGGCGCCCGGCCATGCCTCGGTCGCGCCGGGCCTGGACGGTCAACCCCAGCTCTTCTTTCATGCCTTCTTCCCGGGAAGCGGCGGATACAATGCGTTCAGGGCGCTTCTGACCACTCGACTCCATTTCACCGCCGACACCGTGACAGCGAGCTGATCGTCAGCGCAGCGCCGGGCGAGGCTGTGGGCCGGTGATAGGACGCTTGCCTTCGACCATCGGCCAGCCACCTTCCCAGACCAACCGGTCCAGGAGCATGACCCGCCTCGTATTCGGCTCGGCATCGGCCGAGCTCGAAGGATGCTCGCTGTCGACGGCATGATAGAGAATCCACTGGTCGCCGGCCTTGTCCTCGACGACGCCATTATGCCCAGGTGCAACCCACTTGCCGCCCTTCTCGAGAATGACGCTGGACCCAGTGCCCCTTGCCTCCCCGAGCGTCTCGAAGGGGCCGGTGGCGCTTCGGGAACGGGCGACCATCAGTGCGTAATGGGCATTGGGACCGCAGCAATTGTCGCCTGAGTAGAAGAGATAGTAATAGCCGGCCCGGCGAATGACCCAGGCGCCTTCGACAAGGCGCTGGTAATTGTCCGGGTGGTCGGTCGGATCGGTGGTGATGAGGTCGACTGTCGGGCTTTCGGGAAGGAAGGAAATCCGGTCGCTCGCCAGTTCCCGCACCTTGATTGGACCGAATCCCGAGCCCCAATAGAGCAAACGTCGGCCGGTTTCGGGATCATCATAGGCCATCGGGTCGATATTGACGAAGCCATCGCCGCACAAGAGCGGCCGACCGACATCGGTGAAGGGGCCTTCGGGCCGGACGGAGGTGGCGACTGCAAGGCATAGACCGCGGTCGGGATCCTCCAGCGCGGCATCCGGCTTGGCCGAATAATAGAGATAATAGGCCCCCTCATGGAAGGCGACGTGGGGTGCCCAGAAATCCTGGGTCCGCTCGGCCCAGGCCGGCTTGTTCGGCAGCGCGTCGCCGATCCATGTCCAGTTGACGAGGTCAGGCGAGCGCGCAACCTGGAGGTTGACCATTTCGCCGTCGCGCCTGGTCTGGGTGGCATAGGCATAGAAAAGACCGTCCTCTCCACGGACCAGGGCAGGGTCGGGGAAGTCGGAGTCGAGCACCGGATTTGAATAGAGGCCCGATGATTGGACCGCCGCCTGCGAGCCGGCGCAGCCAGACAGGAGAATGATAAGCAGGATGAGCAAACCGGTTCGCATGACCCATCCTTCCTGGATGTAAAGTTCGCCTGTTTTGCCGGACCATGCCCGGAGCGCACTTCAAATCCAATAAGGCACGCACACGACCGGTGAAATCCCATGGCCGTTGCCCGTTTCGGCCCAAGCTGGCATCGCAACGCCGAAAAGGTCGGTCGACCCGCGAAGGAGCAAGCATGCCAACGGTCTCAAGACGAACTTTCCTGATGACGGCGGCAGCGGCGGGGCTGGCCGCCTGCACCAGGCTTCGGGCGTCTGATACCGAAACTGGAGAGTCCGCGATTCGGGCACGCAATCTTTATGACCGGGTTTTCGAGGCCATGCTCAGGCTGAGACCGGAGACCGCCACCTGGCTGGGGATCGACAATGGCGAAAGAGCGGGGCTGAAATCGCAGCTCGGCGATCTCGCCGTCACCGGTCGCAATGGCTGGTGGGGACCATTGATCGAGGCTCTTGCCGAACTGAAGGCGATCGACCGGCAAAGCCTTCCGCTTCGTGCCAGGGCCCTTCGCGACACAGCGATCTGGTTCGGCGAGCGCGGCGCCGACCGCCTCGATCTGGCCTATGGGAGGGAAGCGGCCCCCTACATCATCACCCAGATCTACGGTTCCTACATCTCGGTTCCCAATTTCCTCGACGTCCAGCACGAAATCGAGACCAGAGCCGATGCCGAAGCCTATATCGAGCGGCTGCGAGCCTGGCCGAAGCTGATCGACCAGGAGCTGGAACTGGCCCGTGAGGATTCCGACCGAGGGATCGCACCGCCGGACTTCATTCTCGACAAGGCTATCCGGCAGACCCGCACAGCCTTGTCCGCTCGGGGCGCGGACAGCGATCTCGTCACGTCGATCGCTCGGCGGACCCGTGAGAAAGGGATCGGGGCCGACTGGGAGAATCGCGCATTGGGGATCGTGGATGGTCCGCTCGCCCGATCGCTCGGCGATCAGCTGGATCTGCTTGAAGCGCTTCGACGAACTGCCACCGGCGAGGCCGGTGTCGGCCGGCTTCCGGACGGCGACGAGTTTTACGCCCACACACTTCGCACCTATACCAGTACCGGACTGTCGGCCCGGGACGTTCACCAGCTGGGTCTCGAGGAAGTGGAGCGGCTCACCGCGGAGGCAGCGGGCCTGCTGAGGCAATATGAGATCGGCCCCGGCCCGATCGGTCAGCGCATCGCCGCGCTCGAGCAGCTTCCGGGGCAGCTTTTCCCCAACGATGATAACGGTCGCAAGCAACTGCTCGCTTATATCTCCGGGTGGATCGAGCGCTTTCACGAGCGCATGCCGGAGGTCTTCCTCTCGCTTCCGACCAGCCCGATGGAGGTGAGGCGGGTTCCGGTCGCCATCGAGGTCGGCTCCGCAGGCGCCTATGCTCAGTCGACCGATGTCGAAGGAACCCGGCCGGGAATCTTCTACATCAACCTGCAGGATGTTCATTCACGGCCGCGCTTCGGCCTTCCGACGCTCACTGCCCACGAAGCGGTCCCGGGCCATTTGTGGCAGGGCGCAATCGTCAACATGGCGCGTGACATTCCGATGTTCCACCGAGCCACCGGAATCTCCGCCTTCGCCGAAGGCTGGGGCCTTTATTCGGAATCGCTGGTCGACGAGTTGGGCTTTTACGAACAAGATCCCCTCAGCCGGATCGGGATGATCCAGAGCTTCCTGTTCCGGTCGGCACGGCTGGTGGTTGACACCGGGATCCATGCGATGGGCTGGGACCGCGAGCGGGCGATCCGCTATTTCATGGACACGGTCGGACGCAATCGCGGCGCCACCGAGCGCGAGATCGACCGCTATGTCGCCCGGCCCGGACAGGCGACCGCTTACAAGATCGGCCATAACGAGATGCTCCGGATACGCGACGAGACGAAGCGACGGCTGGGACCACGCTTCGACATCCGGGCCTATCATGATCTCGTTCTGCTGACCGGCGACATGCCGCTGGAGGTGCTTGCTGCAATGGCCGGCGACTGGGAGGGTGAGCGCATCACCTGAGCGCCGCCCCTGCCCGGAAGGAGGCAGAAAGGCAGCGCCAGTCGTTCCCGATCTAGGAAGTGAGCTTGAACTCGGCTTCGAAATGCAGCTTCACCTCGTCACCGAGCAAGGGAAGCCCATAATCGATTCCGAAATCTGAACGCTTGATCTTCGCCTTTCCGTCAAATCCGACTGTATAGGCCCCGCCCGCAGGGTTGGTACCGGCCTGGTTGAATTCGGCCTCGATGACGATCGGTCGAGTGACACCGCGAAGAGTCAGATTGCCGGTGATGTCGGCCGAATCCTCGTCCCTCACCCGAATCCCGGTGGCCTGAAAGGTCGCGGTCGGGAAGCGTTCGACAGCGAGAAAATCGTCATTCTTCAAATGGGCATCGAGCCCCTCGTGAAAGGTGCCGACGCTGGCAGTCCGGACCTCGGCGACCAACCGGCTCGAGGACGGGGTCGAAGGATCGAGGACAAGGTCCGCCTTAACGTCGGTGAACTGACCGACATACATGGAAAAGCCCATATGGCTGATCGACCAGGTGATCTTGCCATGGTCGGGATCGAGGACATAGGTCCCGGCGCGGACCTCTGCCGGATTATCGGTGAGATCAAAGGTCTGGGCGATCGCCGCACCGGCGATCGAAAGCGATACGGTCGTTGCCACGACGAGCATTTTGTTGCGTTTCATTTTCGTTTCTCCATTGGAAAAAAGAGGTTCGCTGGTCTCTCGTGCGCCTCCGGGTAACTGCAGGACCGTCTAGTCTTCCGCCAGCCGGGCCCGATCCGGCGCATGGGATCCGGGCCTTTCTACACGCCTCTCGACGAGACGTTCGCCTTCGGTCGTCTCGATCGCGGAACCGCGATGGAGGGTATGGTGGACCGGGCACTTTTCGGCAATTTCGACCAGCTTGGTTCGCTGTTCGACGCTCAGATTTCCCGCGAGAACCAGGCTTCGGACGAACAGGTCCGGCGGTTCCTCGTCCCGGCGGCGCGCATGGCCGACCTCGACCGACACCCGGTCGAGCGGCCATCCCTTGCCTCGGGCATAGAGTCGAACGGTCATTACCGTGCAGGCGCCGAGTCCGGCGGCAAGCAGGTCATAGGGCGTTGGCCCGGAACCGAGCCCACCGACTTCAGGCGGCTCGTCGGCCAGAAAGGTGACTCCGCCAGCCGAGACTTCGACCTGAAAATCGCCTTTGCCGGTTTCCTCGACCGTCACCACCCCAGACTGCTCCGCGGTGCGCTGTGGTGCTTCGGCGAGATATCGGCTGGACCAGGAAGCCACGATAGCGGCGACGAAATCGCTGTCTTCCTGGCGTGTCAGCAAGTGATCCGCGCCAGCGAGCGAGACGAAGCTCTTCGGGTGGCGAGCCGAAGTGAAAATCAGGCCGGCATTGTCGATTCCGACGACCCTGTCCTCCGGCGAATGAAGGATCAGCAGGGGCCGGTCGAACTTGCGGATCCGTTCGGCCTGGTTCTGGTCCCGAAGATCGTCGATGAAGCTTCGCCGGAGTCTGAACGGACGACCGCCGATCCGGACTTCTGCCTCCCCTTGCTCGAGCAACTCGTCGAGATTGGTGAAGAGATGTTCGGCGTGGGTAGCGTCGAAGGGCGCGCCGATCGTCACCACTGCCCGAATCCGTGGCAGATCCGCGGCGGTAGCGAGCGCGGCCGCTCCGCCGAAGCTATGCCCGATCAGAAGCGATGGGGGCCGCCCTGCTTTTTCCATCGCCTCGGCGGCCGATCGAAGATCGGCCATACTTCCGCTGAAGCTGCTGTCAGCGAAATCGCCGCCGCTTTGTCCCAGGCCGGTGAAGTCGAAGCGAAGAACCCCGAAGCCCAAACGGGTAAGCGCCTTCGAAAGCCGCACCGCGGCAAGGGAATCCTTGGTGCAGGTGAAGCAATGGGCAAAGAGCAGATAGGCCGATGCCTGTCCATCGGGCATGTCGAACCGGCCGGACAATGTCTGTCCGCTCTCTCCTGGAAAATCGAAGCGCTCGGTCGGCATGACTATCCGTGCAGTTTTGCCGCCACTTCAGCGACCAGTCGACCCTGGAATCGGGCCCCATCAAGTTCGTTGGCGCTGGGCTGGCGTGAACCGTCCCCGCCGGCGATCGTCGTTGCGCCATAAGGCGCGCCGCCGGTAATCTCGTCCAGGGTCATCTGGCCGGTGAAGCTGTAGGGGAGGCCGACGCAGACCATCCCGAAATGCATCAGGTTGGTGTGGATCGCCATCAAGGTCGTTTCCTGGCCGCCATGCTGGGTCGCCGTGGAGGCGAAGGCGGAACCGACCTTTCCGTTGAGTGCACCGCTCGCCCAGAGGCCACCGGTCTGGTCGAGGAAATTGGCCATTTGGGAAGCCATTCGTCCATAGCGCGTACCGACCCCGATGATGATGGCATCATAGTTGGGAAGTTCCTCGACCGTCGCGAGCGGCGCCTCCTGGTCCATTTTGTAGCCGGCGCCTCGAGCGACATCCTCTGGAACCAGTTCGGGCACCCGGCGAATATCGACCTGAGCGCCTTCGACCGAGCACGCCCCGTCGGCCACCGCCTTGGCCATCGTTTCGATATGGCCGTAGGTGGAGTGATAGAGAATGAGAATCCGTGGCATATATTGTCCTTTCCGATCAGGTTGAATGGGGAGGCGGGAGGCTGGGCCGGTCGACGCCTCGGACCTCGAGGGTCCAACTCCTGGAGAGGCGTGCAGCGAGTCACCGGGGCGCTCACACGACCGGTCTTACCTCCAACCGGCAATCCAAAACGTGGGCAAAGTCCTTTCCTGGGCCGCTCACGCTCCATTGCCTACGAAGATGGAGCCTCCGTCCCCTTTCGCCCAGAGAAATAAGTTCGAACCTCTTGTTCGATTTTATCGAACACTGAAGTCTGCTTCGGGATCTTAACGGACGGCTGGCTTGAGCTCAGGCCGACTCGAGGTCCTTGCTGACCAGCACGAGGGTGGCATCGCCGGGATAGCTTTCCCGCCTGAAGCCGACATCCGCCTCCACCGCGAGCGCCTGGCTGTTGGAGCGATCCTCGACCGACTCGATCCGCTTGATCCCGCGTGATTTCGCATAAGACGCAAGATGATCCAGAAGCATCCAGCCAATCCCGCGATTCTTGTAATCGGAGTCGAGGGAGATGGCGACCTCGGCCCGCTCGAGATCGCTTTCCGCGACCAGCATGGCCGTGCCGATCAGCCTCTCGTCGTCGAAGGCGAGGAAATTCTCGCTATCCTCATGATCGACCTTCAGCAAAGGCTCGATCTGTGCGCGGCCGACTTTCCGGATTCCGGACAGAAATCGAAAGCGCCGGTCCTCTTCCGAAACCCGGGTGAAAAATTCGGCAAGCAGCGCTTCGTCGTCCGCCCGGGAGGGACGAACCCGAAAGCTGAAGCCCTTCCAGGTGGTCAGGCTCGTCATCCCGGTCTCCGCCGCGCCGCCAGATGAATCGGTCATCGGCCACTCCTTCTCTTCGACCCGCTCGATTTCGAACGGCCTCGAGCGTACAGCGTTCCCGTTTCGGTCGATGGGGGAGCATTTCGTCGCCGGCGGCCTCCTTCGGTTGCGTCGTCGAGCCCAGGCGTCGTAATCGTGACCTTCGGCACTGGCAGTCTTTCCGGCCCTGTGGAAACAATCCGTGATGGCAAGCGAACGCAAGTGGCATTTCTGGTGTCTATTCTGGCTGGCGGCACTGCTCCCCGGTGTCGCTGTCCAAGCCCAGGTCACCGCCCCGGATGGAAATGCGATCACCGTCGAACTGGTTGCGGAATCGCAGACCGTGGTTTCCGGCGAGACGGTGTCGCTCGCGCTGACGATGAGCCCGGCTCCAGGATGGCATGGCTATTGGAAAAATCCCGGCGACAGCGGCATGGAAACGCAGGTCGCCTGGGATCTGCCGGCCGGCCTCACTGCGGGAGCGCTTCAATATCCGGTACCGGACCAGCTGACCGTCGCCGGCCTGATGAACTATGTCTACGAAGGGGACTATGCCCATCTCGTCGACATTACCGTGCCGACGGGTCTTGGCCCGGGCACGAGTCTGCCGATCAGGGCGCGGGTCGATTATCTCGCCTGCACCGAAGAGGTGTGCGTCCCCGAAGCGGCAGAGGTCGCGATCGATCTCCAAGTCGGGTCGACGCCGGCAGAGCCGGCCAGAAGGGCGCTTTTCGATCGCTTCCGCCAGGCTCTGCCCAAGCCGCTTGGGGGCGAGGCGCGCTTCGAGCGCGCCGGTGACCGCTTCCGGCTGGCCATCCCTCTCCCGGCCGAAATGGCGATCGGGGAACCCTATTTCTTTCCTCTGACCGACGGCGCCCTTTCCTATGGCGCGGAACAGGCCATCTCGCGCTCCGGCGATACCTTGTATGTCGAAACTCAGGTGGCTCCGAACGGCGGTGACCTCGCCACTGTCGAGGGCGTTCTGAAGCTGGGCGAAGGCAATGGCCTGTGGATGACGGCGGTGCCGGGGGACGCTGCACCCGCGGGGTATTCCGGTTCGGCGGGGCAGACGGCGCCCGGCGGTGGAGCCCTGCTTGCTGCCTTGCTTGGCGCGCTGGTCGGCGGGCTGCTGCTCAACATCATGCCCTGTGTCTTCCCGATCCTGAGCCTGAAGGCGCTCAGCCTGGCCAGAGCGGGCGGAAACGAGCGCGCCGCGCGGCAGGAAGCCCTGGCCTATACGGCCGGTGCGGTGCTGCTCTGCCTCGCGCTTGGCGCGGCGTTGCTCGCACTTCGAGCGAGCGGAGCGGCCGCGGGTTGGGCCTTCCAGCTCCAGGATCCGCGAGTGATCCTGGCGTTGCTACTGCTTGTCACGGCGATCGCACTGAACCTCGCCGGCCTGTTCGAGCTTCCCGCATTGACCGGGGGCGGTGCACTGGCCGAGCGCGGCGGGGTGGGCGGGGCGTTCTGGACCGGTGCGCTCGCGGCCTTCGTGGCGACACCCTGCACCGGGCCTTTCATGGGCGCCGCGCTCGGAGCAGCCCTGGTGCTTCCCCCCGCCGCGGCGCTCGCGATCTTTGCGGGCCTCGGCTTCGGCCTCGCCCTGCCCTTCCTGCTGCTGGGCTTCGTCCCGGCGCTGCGCCGGCGTCTGCCGAAGCCCGGCCCTTGGATGGAGCGCTTCCGGAAGCTGATGGCCATCCCGATGTTCCTGACAGCCCTCGCACTCGCCTGGATACTCGGTCGGCAGTCGGGGGTAGATGGAATGACGGTGGGATTGACCGCGACCTTGCTGCTGGGGCTCGCCTTGTGGTGGGTCGGGCGCCGGCAGGGTCGCTCGCGCCCCTGGACGCCGCTCGCGCCCGCTGCGATTGCCGCTGCCGCGGCCTTGGCCCTTGTTCCTGTCGGAACCGCCGGACCGGCAACGGCGGCCTCGAAAACCGTTCTCGATCCCGAGCCGTTCAGCGAGGCGCGGCTTGCCTCTCTTCAGCAGGAGGAACGGCCCGTCTTCGTCTACTTCACCGCTGATTGGTGCATCACCTGCAAGGTCAATGAAAAGGGCGCGCTCGAGCGCGATCAGGTCGCACAGGCGTTCGCGAAAGCGGGGGTGGCGGTTCTGGTCGGGGACTGGACCCGCGGCGATGCCGCGATCAGCCGCTTTCTCGAGAAGCATGGCCGCTCGGGAGTCCCTCTCTACCTCTATTACAAGCCGGGCCAACCGGTCGAAGTCCTTCCCCAGCTGCTGACCCCTTCCTTGCTCGTCTCGACCGTCAGCTGACAGGAGTGCGAAGATGAAGAAGATTCCCTCCGCTTTTGCAGCCTTCGCCCTCGCCACAGGCTGCCAAGCTCCCGTGGAAACCCAGTCGACCGAGGTCGTTGGAACGCCCGCGCCAGGGTTCACTCTGGCGGCTTCGGACGGTCGGCAGGTCAGTTTTGGGGATTTTCAGGGGAAGACGGTGGTTCTCGAATGGCACAATCCCGAATGTCCGTTCGTGCGCAAACATTATGAGAGCGGCAACATGCAGAAGACCCAGCAGGCCGCGGCTGGAGACGGAGTGACCTGGCTGACGATCAATTCCGGCGCTCCTGGCAAACAGGGGCATCTGAGCGGCGAGGAAGCCAGAACCATTCTTGCCGAGACGGGCGCCACTCCGGCCGCTTACCTGCTCGACCCGGACGGACGTGTGGGCAAGGCCTATGACGCGAAGACCACGCCGCACATGTATATCGTCAGCGAAGCCGGGGCCCTCCTTTACGCCGGCGGAATCGACGACAGGCCGACCGCCGACCAGGCGGATATTGCAGGCGCCCGCAACCACGTTCTGGCGGCTCTGGCGGAGATCAAGGCCGGCAAGCCCGTGTCGGTGGCAACAAGCCGGCCCTATGGCTGCAACGTCAAATATGCGGACAGCTGAGGTTCGCCGAGCCAGCGTCACGGTCCCAGGACCGGCCATAGGCCGAAGGTCACGGACCCGGGCCGCGACCTACGGCACTTATTGCGATCCGGTGGCTCGGGCACAGGATTCTCGGCCAGACTTCAGCAAAGGAACGCCGAGATGAAGAAGATCCTCACCGCCTTCGCCGCTTTCACCGTCATCGCCGCGCCTGCCTGGGCAGCGCCGGCCATTGGAGAGAGCGCGCCCGACTTCAGGCTGACCGACGTCACCGGAAAGCCGATCAGCCTGTCCGATTTCAGGGGCAGGACGGTCGTTCTTGAATGGAACAACCCGGAATGCCCTTTCGTGCGCAAGCATTATGGAAGCGGCAATATGCAGAAGACGCAGGAGGCCGCGACGAAGGCCGGAGTCGTCTGGCTGACGATCAATTCCAGCGCCCCGGGCAATCAGGGTCACATGAGCGGCGCGCAGGCGAGAAACGTCCTTGCTCGCGAGAGCGCCACTCCAACCGCCTATCTGCTCGATCCGCAAGGTCGAGTCGGCCGGGCCTATGGCGCCAGAACGACTCCGCACATGTATATCATCAACGCTAGGGGAACCCTCGTCTATGCCGGCGGCATCGACGACAAGCCGACCGCCAACCCGGCGGACATCGCAGGCGCCCGCAACCATGTGCTTGCAGCGCTTGCAGAGATCCGGGCTGGCAAGTCCGTGTCCGTGGCGACCAGCCGCCCCTACGGCTGCGCCGTCAAATATGCGAACAGCTGAGGCCGCGCTCCAAGCCTTCTCCCGGATTGTTCCGCGGCGGAGGCTGGAGTTGCTTTCGTCCTTCGGACCATGACCTTCGGCCTATGGCAAGGCAGAAGCTTCTGTGGCAGCATCCCTCCATGACAGATCAGCTGAAGAACCGGCATGAGTGGATCTTTTGCTTCGCAGCGCTGGCTGTCTGGGTCGCCCTGGGCTGGCCATTTCTCCACGAGCTGACGACCGGAGCCGTCCGACGCGAAGTTCCCGTGCCGATGCTCTGGCTACTCCCCTTCGCCCTGTTCGGAGCGGCAGTCCTCGCCGTGTCTCTCCTGAAGCTGGGAGCGAGCCTGAAACGGATCGCTTTGTTCGCGCAGCTTGCTGCCGTCACGGCGATGGCCATCATCTATCCAAAGGACCTGATGACCCTGTTCCTGATCGTCATCGCGTGGCAGGTTGCGATGGCGACCGGCCCGGGGAAAGCACTGATCTGGATCGCCTTCCAGACACTGATGATCGTCGGCGTGGTTATGCAGGCGCCGGATGCCTATCTATCCTACATCATCGCCTTGTCCCTGATGCTGCAACTGTGCGTCGTTTTCACGGCGCAGGCGCTACGAAGGGAGGCGGCCGCCGCTCGGTCCCTGGTCAGGACCAACGACGAGCTTCGGGCCGCGCAGGCCGTCATCGCCAACAAGGTTCGGGACTCGGAGCGGCTGCGCATCTCGCGCGAACTGCACGACGCCTGGGGCCACGAACTGACGGCACTCGGATTGCAGTTGGAAATCGCCAGCAACGTCAGCGGGACCGGGAAGGCGAACGGGCATGTGGTCCAGGCGAAAGCCCTCGCTCGCGCCCTGCTCGGCAAGGTGAGGGACGTGGTCTCCGCGCTCCGAGAGGCCGAACGCGAGGAAGGCGAGCCGTTTGCCGCCCGCGACTCGGGCAAGGCTGGCGGGCTGCCTGGTGATTCCACTTCCCTGCAGGCAGTTCATCTCGGAAGCAGCCATCACCGCTATTTCGGTCTGGCGGCGCTTGCCGTCTCGCTGACCTTGGGATGGCCGGCCCTTCGAATGGTCTTGATTGGCGCGCCCGTCCCGGCGCCCTGGCTTGCCGCTTTCGCCATTTTCGCGGCGTCGGTGCTCGGCGCAATCATCCTGAAGCTTCGTCCGGGCATTCGCTGGCTCTTGCTGTGCGTCCAGGTTGCAGCGGTCGCGGCGATGGCCTTCATCGCCTCATGGGGGATGATGTCGGCATTCCTCATCATCGTGGCCTGGCAGGTTGCGACGGCCACCGGACCGATCAAGGCACTGGGCTGGGTAGCGGTTCAGTCACTTGTGGTAATCGGTGCGCTGGCGATCGCTAGAAATCCCGATCTCTGCTGGGTCGTCGGCAAATCGTTCGCTCTGCAGCTGTTCTTCGTGTTCGCCGCACAGGCGCTTCGGATGGAAGCGGAAACGGCTCGAGCCTTGGCCCGGACAAACGGAAATCTGCTGTCTGCTCAAGCCATCATCGCCAGCTCAGTCCGCGACTCGGAACGCCTGCGCATCTCGCGCGAACTGCACGACGCTTGGGGCCATGAGCTGACCGCGCTTGGCCTGCAGCTGGAAATCGCCAGCAAGGTGAGTGAGCCCGGCCGCGCGAACGATCATGTCCTCCAGGCGCAAGGCCTAGCCCGCGGCCTTCTCGGCAGGGTTCGAGATGTTGTCGCCACTTTACGCGAGGACGAAGGGGGCGACCTGAAGGAGGCAATGGAGACGCTGGCCCGAAGCGTCCCAGTTCCCGCAATCCATGTCGAAGTCGCTCCTGGACTGCGGATCAGTCCGGACCAGACCCATGCCCTGATACGGTGCGCTCAGGAGGCTGCCACAAACGCTGTAAAGCATGCGAAAGCTGCCAATCTGTGGCTCCAGGTCAGACATGACGGCGAAGGGGTGCGTCTCGTCGCGCGCGACGACGGCAGTGCGCAGGGTGCCTCGGCGCCCGGGTCGGGCCTTATCGGCATGCGCGAACGGGTGGAAGACCTCGGCGGCCGGCTCGCGGTCCAGGCTCAAGCTGGATTCGGCTTCACGATCGATGCCTGGCTGCCTTTGCCGTCGCCGCGAACCGCATGAGAAAGATGATCAGGGTCATGCTCGTCGATGATCAGATGCTGGTCCGGCAGGGCGTTCGAGGTCTGCTCGAGCTGTTGCCCGACATAGATGTGGTCGGCGAGGCAGGCGATGGCGAGGAAGCGCTGGCGAAGGTACCGGAGCTGAACCCGGACGTGCTCCTGCTCGACATTCGAATGCCCCGGCGCGACGGCATCTCCGTGCTTGAATCCCTTCGCGATGCCGGCACTCTTCCGCCCACTCTGGTCCTCACTACGTTCGACGATGGCGATGCCGCGATCGCTGCGATCAAGGCGGGGGCCAGGGGCCTGATGCTGAAGGACGTCTCGCTCGAGGATCTGGCCCAAGCGATCCGATCGTTGGCCGAGGACAAGACGGCGTTTCAGCCGGCGATGACCGAAAGCCTGATGGCAGCGATCCGCCGCGGTCCATCGACTCCGGCCGACGGCCATGTCGGCGAGGCGCTGACTGTTCGGGAACGGGAAGTTCTGCACCTGATCTGCGCCGGCTACAGCAACAGGGAAATCGCCGATCTGCTAGCGCTGGCCGAGGGGACCGTGAAAAATCACGTGTCGAACCTCCTCCTGAAGCTCGACGCCCGTGACCGAACCCGAGCAGCGCTCAAGGCGCTTCAGCAGGGCCATCTGGGTTAGGCAATCTTCGAAATTACAGGAATCACGCAGGAGGCCGAGGAGTGGCTTGCGCCCTCCATGTCCTGTGCCCTTGAGCGGCCTGAGACATGGGTGACATTCTTGTACTGCACCCTTGAGGTGAGACTGT
>CAYOJN010000006.1:0-27699 GCA_964404245.1 uncultured Sphingosinicella sp.
CCATCATCGACACGAGGGCGGCGGCAGGAAGGAAGATGATATAGACTTCCGGGTGACCGAAGAACCAGAACAGATGCTGCCACAAGAGGGGATCGCCGCCGCGGGTCGGATCGAAGAAGGGCCAGTTCAGCGCCCGTTCCAGCTCCAGAAGCAGGGTGGCCAGGATGATCGAAGGAAAGGCGATGATGATCATCACCGCGAAGACGAGCATTCCCCAGACGAAGATCGGCATCTTCGCGAGGGTCATTCCGGGCGCCCGGGTTCGGAGGACTCCGACAATGATCTCGATCGCTCCGGCAATGGCGGAAATCTCGATGAAGCCGATCCCGAGAAGCCAGAAATCGGCGTTGATCCCCGGCGAATAGGTCGTGCTGGTCAACGGCGGGTACATGAACCAGCCGCCGTCCGGAGCAAGCCCGAAGAAGAGCGACGCGAAGAAGCTGAGCCCACCGACGAAATAGGCCCAGAAGGCATAAGCGGAAAGGCGAGGAAAGGGCAGGTCCCTCGCTGCAAGCATCTGCGGAAGAAGAAGAACCCCCAGAGCCTCCACCGCCGGCACGGCGAACAGGAACATCATCAACGTGCCGTGCATGGTGAAGAACTGGTTGTAGGTTTCCTGCGGAAGGACACCCTGGAGCGGCAGTGCCAGCTGGACCCGCATCACCAGCGCAAGCACGCCGGCGAGGAGGAAGAAGAGGAAGGCTGCAGCGACGTACCAGACGCCGACATAATTGTTGTTGACCGCCGTCAGCTTGGCGAACCCTGAAGGCGCCGCCCAGACCCGCTCCAGCTCTTCCAGCTCCCCTTCAGGGCGATCCCCGGCCGTCGGAAAGCGCTCGTAGAGCTTCGGATCGAACCCCGTTTCCGACTTCACCTCTGCGCCTCGAGATAGGCGGCAAGCGAGTCGAGCTCCTCGGCGTTCAGGCTGGGATAGGCCGGCATCCGGTTGCCCGGCTTGATCGCCTGGCTGTCGGCAATCCAGCCGACCAGGGTGCCGCGATTGTTGGGGAGTATCCCGGCCCCGAGAGTCTGGCGGCTTCCGACATGGCTGAGATCGGGCCCGGCGAGACCGTTGGCTGGCGTTCCGGCGATCCGGTGGCAGGCGGCGCAGCCCGCGGCCTGGAACAGCCGGGCGCCCTGGTCGGTCCCATCGGCCGCAGGGGAGGCCGGGTCCGCTGCCGGCCCGGGGGCAGAAGCCTGGATCGAACGCCTTCGCTCAGCCATCAGCGCCTCGTACCGGTCGGGCCTGTGAGCAATGACGACGAAACCCATCAAGGCGTGGGGACCGCCGCAATATTCGGCGCATTGACCACCGAACACGCCCGGTTCGTCGGCCTGGATCCTCATGATCGTCGTCCGACCCGGGATCATGTCGAGCTTTCCGGACAGTCGGGGCACCCAGAAGCTGTGGATGACATCGGCCGATTCCAGTTCCAGAACCACCGGCTGCCCGGTCGGGATATGGAGTTCGTTGGCGTCGACCAGCCGGTCGCGACCGGCTTCGTCCAGATAGGCCACCCTCCACCACCACATCTCCCCGGTCACCCTGACCCTCATCTCGTCGCCGCGAAGAGGCGCCGTGAGATTGCTGGTGAGGGTGAGGCCGTAGACGAGCAGGCCGGTGAGGACCACGATCGGAAAGGCCACTCCGGCAGTCCAGATCAGCCACGGGCCGCCCAGCGACTTCCTTCGCTCTTCGCTGCCTTTCAGGGCCACCCACAAGGCCGCCACGACGACCGCGACCACAAGGGCGGCGATCCCGAACAGGAGCCAGCTGACCAGGCTGACCGAGCTTGCATAGGGGCCGGCCGGATCGAGCACCGGCGGCGGCCAGCCGGCCAAAGCGTCACCGATGGCGGAGCGAATAGAGATAGGCTGCAGCATCGTGCGCCTCCTCCTCAGTCATTGGCATTGCCGGCATGGCCGTTCCTGGAACGAGGCTGGGCGCGTCGCGAAGAAAGAGAGCGAGCCGGTCGGGCCGGTTGGGCAGGCGGCCGGCGATCAGCGACTGCTGGGCGAAGCGGTCGAGGGCAGGGCCGACCTTGCCCCTGGGCCAGACTCCGGGAATATCGTGGCAAGCGCCGCAGCCGACCCTTTCCATCGCGATCCGTCCGCGCTCCGGATCACCTCTCGGCATCGGTTGCCTTGCGTCCGGCGGCGCCTTGCACGCCGCGAGACTGAGCAGCGGCGCGAGTGCAGCCAGGACCGGCACTGGATTCACTCTTCCCCCTCCTGGAAAAAAACAAGGTTTCGCAGCCGGAACCATGGGTGGAGGCAGAAGGTTCCCGATCAATGGCCTCGACTCGCAGTCTTCGGAAGCAAGGGATGCTGCTGGCCGCCCTGCTCATCGCCGCCGGCGGCTGCACCGCCGTCGAACGGACAGCTGCCGATCGCTTCCTGGAATCGGGAGAGTTGATTGCACTGAGTGGCGGAGATGGCGGCGCCGGCTTCGCCTGCACCACCTGTCACGGCCTCGACGGCCTCGGCAATGGCGCCGGCGCACCGAGGCTGGCCGGCCTCGATTTCGGCTACCTCAACCGGCAGATGGAGGCCTATGCCGAGGGCCTTCGAAAGCATCCCGAGATGGAATATCTCGCCTCGAAGCTGAAGCCTGTCCACCGCCAGGCCGTTTCCGCTCATTATGCTGCAATGCGCTTCGCCCCGCCGCCACCCCGGCCCGGCCCGGCGCCAGCGCTCTGGACGTCGGGCGATCCCCGGCGCGGGCTTCGAGCCTGCGCCGATTGCCATGGGCTCAACGGCGAAGGGGGAGGACCGGCCAATCCGGCTCTCGGCGCTCAGCCTCCAGCCTATCTTGCCCACCAGCTTCATCAGTGGCGGGAAAGCAAGAGGCGAAGCGACCCCGGCGGGGTCATGCTGGAAATCAGTCGCCGCCTGACTGAGGCAGAGATCGCGGCTCTCTCGGTTCATGCCGGTGCTCTCCCCGGGGGTCCTCCTCGTCCGGAATCTCCGGAAGCATTCCCCGAAGGACGTCGTGGCGATCCCAGAAATGATGTTTCAGGGCTGCGCCCACATGAAGCGGTACAGTGATGACGAGCAGCCAGACGAGGATGTTGTGCACGTCTTCGGCTGCGTCCATGATCGCCCAGCGGTCCTCGAGCGCGAGGCGATCGAGGGGGAGCAGCGGCCAGGGAAATAGTCCGGCCGCCTGAAGCGGTCCCGGCTCGCCATAGGCTGACCACATCACCCAGCCGCTCAAGGGGAGGCCGAAGAAGCAGAGATAGAAGAGATAGTGGATGACGTGGGCGATCCAGGTCTGGGCGCCCTGCTCGTCGGCGTCGTTGTGAGGACCCGGAATGACCAGCCGCCAGGCAAGGCGGCCGATTGCGAGGATCAGGATGGGCAGTCCGACGGCAGCATGGATCTGGAAGGCGGAAATCTTGTCTCCGCCGACTCCCATCAGGCCGAGATAGAAGCCCCAGCCGAGCTGGAACAGGACGAGGGCAGCCATGACCCAGTGGAAGAGGATCCCGACCGGGGAATAGCGACCCTCCTCGGTATGGGTCCTGGCCCAGGCGCGAAGGGCAGTGATCATGAAGGGACGGGGATCATGAAGGGACGGGGATCATGAAGGGACGGGGAATCATGAAGGGACGGGGGGTCATGCGGGGACGGGTTCGCCGGTTTCGCTCACGAGGCGCCGAACCAGCGCCAAAGCGGCGAGGAGATAGGTAAGGGCTCCGGGTACCCACATGAGAAGGCCACCAAGCTGCTGGTCCTCGAGCGGGTTGAGGCCCCAGGCCGAGGTCGTGAGGAAATGCGGAGCGTAAAAGGCCGCGGTGCTGAAGCTGAGCAAGGCGCCGAGCAGGCCCATCTGAACCATGAAGGCCAGCAGGGCCGCTATTGCCGGTGCCGGGCTTGAGCGGCGCACCGCTGACCAGAAGCCGATGGCCGAGCCGGCGATGCTGAACTGCATCAGCCAGTAGACCCCGTCATTGGACAGGGCCGCGGCGTAGAGATCGGGCCAATGCCAGAGCCAGAAGAGAATTGCGCCTGCGGCGGTCCAGCCAGCCAGTTCAAGGACGCTTGCCGCTCTCCGACCTCGCCCGAGGGGGATTGCAGCGATCGGCGCGAGCAGGTTGGCGAGGAGAACGTGATGAGCGCTTCTTGCAGCGAACAAGGCGGAGGTGAGGGCGCAGAAGGGCGAGACGAACAGAAAAATGGCGACGGCGAGAGCGAAGAAACCGAAGCCTCGTTCGCGGCCCGAAAGTCGAAAATGGACGAGCAGGCCGAAGGCCAGGATCGCGGCGATCAGGACCGGATCGAGATTCCAGCGAAGCATCAGCGCACCGGGCGAAGGCGCCGGCCCGCAATACGGTAGCCAGGTCGTGACCATGGAACCTCCCTTGCCGTCCATTTCGGAACCGATTCAACGGGGGTCGGTTCCCTCCATCCATGCGCAAGGGCCGCTTCGCCCGATGACGAGGATTGCTTTACGATGACCTTTTCGATCCTTGCCCGTTGCAGTGACAGCGGCCAGTTCGGCGTCGCTGCTGCAACGGCGATGCCGGCGGTCGGAAAGCTCCTTACCCATGCCGAAGGCGGAGTCGGCGCCGTCGCGACCCAGGCCCGGCTCAATCCCTATCTCGGAATCGACGGGATCCAGCTCCTGCGCCAGGGACGGCCGGCGAGCGAGATCCGGGACATTCTGGCCGATCGCGACCCGCGGGCGCAATCGAGGCAGTTCGCGATCATCGATCGAGAGGGGCGAACGGCGACCTGGACCGGGAGCGAATGCCTGTCCTGGGCAGGGGCGCTGGAGCGGGAGAATTTTTCGGTCCAGGGCAATCGCCTTGCTGGCGGGACCGTGCTGGAAGAGGCAGCCCGGTCGATGGAGGAAAGCCGCGGCAAGACCCTGGACGAAAGGCTGATGCAAGCGCTCGAGGCCGGTGACCGAGCGGGCGGCGACCGGAAGGGCGAACGTTCGGCAACCATCTATATCGTCGACCGCGAGGAATATCCGCTCTGGGACATCAGGGTCGATGCGCATCCCGACCCCTTTACCGAGCTTCGCCGGCTGCACGGAGTCTTTGCCCGCGAACTGGTGCCCGAGATCCGGAACATGCCGACCAGAGCCAATCCCGCCGGCAATGTCGAGGAACATGTCGTCTGAACCCGCCTGCGAATTCGTTCGAACGGTCAGTCGTTCCTGACCCGGCCGAAGACTGACCAGTCAACCTTGTCGGTCAGCATTTCCAGAGCCAGAGTTCCAAGCAGTGAATTGCCGCTTTTGTCGAGGCCTGGCGACCAGACGGCAATAGAAGCCCGGTTGGGAGCGATCGCGAGGATCCCGCCGCCTACTCCGCTTTTCGCCGGGAGACCCACCCGATAGGCGAAGTCGCCCGACCCGTCATATTGGCCGCAGGTCATCATCAGCGACGTGATCCGGCGCGCCCGACGGGCCGCACGCCCGGTCCTGCAGGCCAGTTCGTCAGGCCCGTCGAGCATGAGGAAGCGGCCGACCCTCGCCAGCTGGCAACAGCTGAGTTCGATCGCGCATTGATGGACATAGGCATCCATCACCCGTTCGATGGGGTTGTGAAAGTTGCCGAAATGCTTGGCCATGCTCGCAAGGGCCCGGTTGAGATGACCGGCTTCCTCGTCGGAGCGAGCCACTTCCTCGTTGATCTCGAAGCTGTCCTCGCCGAGCAGTTCGGCGACGAAATCGATGACTGCCCTGACCTCCTCGTCGGGCGCGAGCCGATCGAGCAGCGAGTCGACGACGACGAGGGCGCCGGCATTGATGAACGGGTTTCGGGGCATCCCTTCGTGCCGTTCGAGATCGACGATCGAATTATAGGGATCGCCCGAAGGCTCGCGGCCGACCCTTTTCCAGAGGTCGTCGCGATAGGCCTCGAGCGCAAGTTCGAGCGAGAAGACCTTGGAAATGCTCTGGATCGAAAAAGGCGTGTCGCAATCGCCGGCACACACCATCTCGCCATCGCGGGTGAAAATGGCGATCCCGAACTGGTCGGGATCGATATCGGCAAGGGCCGGCACCCTGGACGTTGCAGCCCCCGGCTTCGCCCTTGCCCGGACTTCCCGGGCAAGGTCGCCGACGATCGACTGAAGCGTTTCCAGGTCGGGATCGGCCACTTTTCAGGCTCGGGCCTCTGCCAGGCTCATGTCACCTTCCGGTAGATGGTGAATCCGAGCACGAAGAGCAGGACCGCGATGATCACGGCCAGCCAGAAGAGGATCTTGGCGATCTCGATCGCCGCACCGGCTAGTCCGCCAAAGCCAAGGACGGCGAGGACGAGGGCAGCGACGGCGAAAATCAGGGCCCATTTGAGCATCGGCTTCGTCTCCTGTTCGAGAGGATTTCCCGACCAACGAGACAGGACGCAGAAGGTTCGCTTCCTGCGCCCGGTCAGCGCGCGACCTGAGGAAGCGCCATCAATTGGTCTCTGGTCATCGTCGTTCGAAGGTCGCGATCGTCGCCATTGTCGAAGGCCTCGAGCCCATCGATCGGGACATGAACATAACGGTCGGGTGAGCTGTCCTCTATTTCCACCAGCAACTGGGTCACGGAACCATCAGGGCCAGTAACGAGGCCTTCCACCTCGCCCAGTTCCTCGCCATTCGCTCCGATCAGGTCCGCATCGCGAAGCTGGCCCTCGGTCATTCCGAGGGCGATCGGCCCGTCGGACGTGCCGCTTGCCGACGTGCCGCTTGCCAACGTGCCGGTGGCCGAAGTCCCGGTTTCCGGATTGGCCCGCTCGCTTCGGTCGTCCCCGTTTCCGCAGGCGACCAGAGCAAGGGTCGTCAACGACAAAGCTAATCGTCTCATCATCGTCATTCTCCCGAGTGAACGGGTGGATACTCCTGACCGCCTTGGTCGGTTCCTCGGCGGTTTGGTTGCCAAGCCCTTGAGAGCGCGCGCCGAAACGAGCTTAATTTGCGTCCAATGCTCCACTTGGGCCGATCAGGTGGTAACAATTTCAGTCTGTTGGCCATATCCTGCCTTGCGCAGGGGCAGTCTGAAGCGGGGTATTTCATGCGGTTTTTCGGTTTCTTCGCCTTTCTCCTGGCCGGTCTCGTTCAACCGGCGGTCGCCCAGGCCCCGATCCCCGGATCGGTCGCGGTCCAGACCCCGCCGGAGCTCCAGTGGCTCGAACATCGTTTCCAGGCGCTCGCAACCGAAAATCCCGGTGAATATGGCATTGCAGCGATGGATCTCGCGACCGGCGCGATCGTCAGCTTCAATGGTGATGAACCCTTTCCGATGGCGAGCACGATGAAGATCGCGGTCGCCGCGGCCTATCTTGCCGAAGTCGATTCCGGCCGTCGGAGCCTCGACGACATGATCGCTGGAGTGAGCGCTCGAAAACTCATGGATGTCATGATCACCCGAAGCGACAACCGGGCCACCGATCTCCTGATGGCGTCGCTGGGCGGTCCGGCGATGATCGACCGCTGGCTTCGGTCTCACCAGCTCCGCGGGATGAGGGTCGACCGGACGATCGCCCAGCTTCTCGCCGATCGCCGCGATCTTCGCGACGTTCGCGATTCCAGCACTCCGGTCGCGATGCTCGGACTTCTACGGCTCGTCGATTCAGGCCCGGCGCTGAGCGAATCGAGCCGAGCGCTTCTTCTGGACATGATGCGGCGCTGTGCCACCGGCTCCAACCGCATTCGCGGACTTCTCCCCGCCGGGGCAGTCCAGAACAAGACCGGCACCCTGAACGGCTATACCGGCGATGTCGGCTACCTGACCATCCCGGGCGGACAGCGGATCGCGGTCGTCTTTTTCGCCCGCGGCGGCTCCAATCGTCCTGCCGTCATCTCCACGGCCGCCCGAGCCGTCTATGATGCCTTCGGTGGCAGGGCTGGACTGATGGGCGCCCGGGCCATGCAGGCCAATTGGCGGCCGGAAATTGCCGGTACCGAAACCCCTGCGGAACGTCCGGGGACTGCCTGCAGCCTTGGCGGTCAGGCGGTCGCAGCCCAATGCTAGGGTGAAGGCCCAGCCGACTTTTCGGGATGCCAATCATATTGCGGTATGGCGTCCCGCCTTGTGGAGGATCACGTCGCCTGCAGCGGCGACGGCGCTGACGATCGGCAAAAGCGGAAAGGCCGGCGGTCAGAGCGAGGGATTCCGAGGCCGCCGGTAGCGACTTGATGCCAATCGAACCGCTGGAGCACTCATTCCGAAGCGAAAAGATTTCGTTCCTCGACCGGGCCAGCGACATTCCGCGCCTTGAAGATCAAAGGCTTGCGACCACGCGAGGCGATCGTGTCCGCTCCACCCCTTGAATCTCGGGCAAAGCAGCTATTGCGAGCGATTAGCAATATCAGTAGGGGCTCCACCTCAACGAAATACAATCAGGGGTCCCAATGTCCGTCCGCCATACTCTACCCGTTCGTGAAGCGCTTCTTGCACCGGCGCTCGCGGCCATGCTGACCGCCAGTCCGGCAAACGCCGCAAACACTGCGGATTGGGAAGAGGATCCGGACCCGATCATCGTCGAGGGGGAGCGCGACGAGGATTATCTGGATGAGTCCCGCAACAACCGGCTCACCGAGCCGCTTCGGGATACGCCGCGAAGCGTCACCGTGGTGCCGAGGCAGGTAATCGACGATAGCGGCGCCCAGACATTTCGCGAGATCGTTCGGACCCAGCCGGGGGTAACGCTGGGCACCGGAGAGGGCGGCAATGCCTTCGGCGACAGGATCTTCATCCGCGGCTTCGATGCCCGCAACGACGTCTATATCGACGGAATGCGCGATCCGGGAGTGACCAGCCGCGAACTGTTTGCGGTCGAGCAGATCGAAATCATCCGCGGGCCGTCATCGAGCTTCGGCGGACGTGGAACGACCGGGGGCGCCGTCAGCCTTCAATCCCGCCGCCCCCGGCTGGAGACTTTCGCCGGCACCGAACTGTCGGTCGGGACAGAGAATATGTACCGGGCCGCGATCGACGTGAATCGCCAGATCGGCGAAACGGTCGCGATCCGCCTCAACGGTCTCTATCACCAGGCCGACACCCCGGGTCGCGACCATGTCGAGCAGGAACGCTATGGGATCGCTCCCGCACTGCTCTGGCAGCCGCTCCCCGAACTCCAGCTTCGGGCGGATTATTATCATTTCCGGCTCGAGGGAGTCCCGGATTTCGGCCAGCCTTTCGACGTCGTCACCCAGCAGCCCTACAAGGTCGATCGCGACAATTTCTACGGCGCCATCGGCCGCGATTTCCTGGAAAACGGGGCCGACATCGCGACCCTGGAGGTCAATTGGAGGCCAAGCGATTCCGTCAGCCTGAGGTCGACTTCCCGTTATGGGGAGACCTTCAACCGTTATGTCGTGACGGCGCCAAGCCAGGTCTGCCGCTTCGTCCGGCTGGACAATGGCAACTGCCCGGCCGCGAGCACTGGTCCGGCGCCTGTCCCCGAGGATCAATATACGGTCTCCGGCGGCTCACCGCGGCGCTGGGCCGACAACCGCTATTTCGCCCAGATCGTCGAGGGCACTTTCCGCTTCGACACCGGCGGGATCGGCCACACCCTGGTCGCGGGCGGGGAATATGCCCATGAGGGCGTGGACAATCATCGGATCGCCCTTCCGAGCTTCATCGAGGACGATTCCGGAACCATCATCGACGTCGGCGGCAGTTTCCCGGTCAACCTCCTGAACCCGAACCCGGTCCTGGGCTTCGACATTCCCCATCACCTGGACGGCAACCCGCCGACGACGGTCCGGATCGAATCCCTCGGCGCCTATCTGATCGACACGATACGATTCAGCGACCAGCTTCGTGCCCTCGTCGGAATCCGGTTCGACGATTATTCGATCCGCTTTCGCAACCCGAATGCGACCGGGACCCAGCCGGCGACTCTCGCCAATGATTCCCGCTTTCTCAACTATCAGGCGAGCCTCATCTACAAGCCGGTGCCCCAGGCGACGCTCTATGCCTCGTTCAGCACCTCTTCCAATCCGAGCGGTGAGCAGGTCGACGGCGGGAGCGCTTCCTATGACGGGATCGCGGTCCAGACCCAGGATCTTGATCCGGAACGCAACAAGGCCTGGGAACTGGGTGCGAAATATGAACTTGCCGGCGGCGCTTTCCTGATCAGCGCAGCCGCCTTCCGGATCGACAAAGAGAATGCGCGCGAGCAAATTTCCCCCGGAGTTTTCGACACCGTCGGGGTCCTTCGCTCCGAGGGCTTGGAAGTCAGCGTCGCAGGCAACCCGACACCGCGTCTGTCCCTGTTCGGCGGCTATACCTATGTCGATGCTCGGGTGGTGGAGTCGGTCAATCCAGCGCTGATCGGCGGCCGCTTTCCCAATATTCCGAAGCACAGCCTGTCCATGCTTGCCACCTACAAGCTCAGCGATCGCCTGACCGTTGGCGGCCAGGCTTATTATCAGGACGAGATCCATGGCGGCAGTTCGGTTGCCGGAACCTCGACCGTTCCGGGTTACTGGCGCTTCGATGCGGTCGCTCGCTACCGGATCCATCCTAATGCGAAGCTTCGCCTCAATGTCCTCAATCTCACCGACAAGATCTATTATGACGCGATCTACCGTTCGGGTTCGCCTTTCGCCTATATTGCGCCGGGACGGAGCGCCCATCTGACCCTGGAGCTGAATTTCTGATGCCGGCCGACTGCCTTCGATGCTGATTGCGATTCCGCAGCTGATCCCGGCGGGCCAGGCCATTGGCCTTCGCGACCGGCTGCTCGCCGCCGAATGGGTCGACGGCAATGTCACCAGCGGCGCGGGCGCTGCGCTCGCCAAGCGCAACCGCCAGCTTCCCGAGGGCAGTCCGGCGCTTGCCGAGGCAAGGAAGTGGGTTTCATCGGCCCTTGCCGCCAATCCACTTTTCTTGTCCGCAGCCCTTCCTCACACCGTCTTCCCGCCCCTGTTCAACCGCTACGGCCCGGGCGACCATTTCGGTGCGCATGTCGACAATGCGGTGAGGGTGGATCCGGCAAGCGGAAGGGCGATCCGGACCGATCTTTCGGCGACCCTCTTCCTCACTCCGATGGAAGACTATGAAGGGGGCGAACTGGTGATCGAAGGCAATTTCGGAACCCAGTCCTATCGCCTCGGTGCCGGCGACCTGCTTCTCTATCCCTCGTCGAGCATTCACCACGTCACTCCGGTGACGAAGGGAGAGCGGGTCAGTGCCTTCCTGTGGCTTCAGTCCATGGTCAGCGATCCCGGCAGGCGCGAAATGCTGTTCGACCTCGACCAGACCGTCCAGCGATTAACCGGGCGGCTGGGGATCGGGGACGAGGAAGTGCTGGCCCTGACCGGTCTCTATCACAATCTGGTCCGCCGCTGGGCGGCTCTCTGAGAGGGGCCTGCCCCATGAGCGGACGAAGGCCGTTGGTGATCGTGTGGGGAGGGGAAGCGTGACCGGCGTCCTTCAGGGCATAAGGATCATCGAAATGGGCGGGATCGGCCCGGCACCCTTCGCTGGAATGATGCTCGCCGATCATGGCGCCGAGGTGATCCGGATCGAGCGGCCGGGAGCGACGACCAGCCTTGGCGATCCGCGGCTCGAAATCGTCAACCGTTCAAGGCGCCTCATCTCGGTCAATATGAAGCATGAGGACGGCGCACGGCTGATCCGCGATCTCGCAGCGAGCGCCGACGGCCTTATCGAGGGGTTCCGTCCCGGAGTGAT
Source organism: uncultured Sphingosinicella sp. (assembly GCA_964404245.1). Classification (GTDB taxonomy): domain Bacteria; phylum Pseudomonadota; class Alphaproteobacteria; order Sphingomonadales; family Sphingomonadaceae; genus Allosphingosinicella. Next base: position 11,651 of record CAYOJN010000006.1, read on the forward strand.
GGAGAAGGCTGGCCTCGGCCCCGATATCCTCATCGGCGAGAATGAGAGGCTGGTCTACGGCCGGATGACCGGCTGGGGCCAGGACGGCCCGCTTGCCCGGGTTCCGGGGCACGACATCAACTTCATTGCCCTGGCCGGCAATCTCCATGGCTATGGGCGTGCCGGGGAAGGCCCGGTCCCGCCTGCCAACCAGATTGGTGACATGGGTGGCGGCGGAATGCTGCTCGCTTTCGGAATGGTGGCAGGAATTCTGGGGGCGCGGCGGACCGGAAAGGGGCAGATCGTCGACTGTGCGATGACGGACGGCGCCGCCTTGCTCGCAACGATGAGCTGGATGTTCCTTGCCCAGGGGGCCTGGAAGGATCAGCGCGGAGTGAACCTGCTGGATACCGGCGCCCATTTCTACGACTGCTATGAATGTGCCGATGGCCGCTACATCGCCATCGGTGCGATCGAACCGCCTTTCTATGCCGAGTTCAGGCGCCTGCTGGGCCTCGAGTCCGACCCGGATTTCGATCGGCAACTTGATCGTTCATCCTGGCCGGAGCTCAAGCGCCGGGTCGCGGAGCGGTTTCGGACCCGTTCCCGCGATGAATGGTGCGAATTGATGGAAGGGAGCGAAGCCTGCTTCGCACCCATATTGTCCATGGCCGAGGCTCCAGCTCATCGCCACAATGAAGCCCGAGGCACGTTCGTTCGGTCCGGAGGCGTTGTCCAGCCGGCCCCGGCGCCGCGTTTCCTCGCCACTCCGGCGGCTGAACCAGAAATGCCGAAGCATTCCGGCGCGGACACCGAAACGGTCCTCGCCGGCCTTGGCTATTCAAGGGAAAGGATCGCTTCGCTGAAGGCCAACGGGGCAATCGACAGCGCTCCGGCCTGAGGCAGCGACAGGTTCACAGCTGGAGCGCCCGAAGACGAAGCGCATTGGCGATCACCGAGACCGATGACAGGCTCATCGCGAACGCTGCAAGCATCGGGTTCATGAGCAATCCGGTCGCCGGATAGAGAAGGCCCGCGGCGATCGGGATCCCAAGGCCGTTATAGCCGAAGGCGAACCAGAGATTCTGGCGGATATTGCGGGTGACCGCCCTGGACAGGCGCCGGGCCCGGACGAGGCCGGTCAGGTCGCCCTTGACCAGAGTCACACCGGCGCTTTCCATCGCAACGTCGGCACCGGTTCCCATGGCGATCCCGATATCGGCCCGGGCCAGAGCCGGGGCGTCGTTGACCCCGTCGCCGGCCATTGCGACGATCCGGCCCTGCGCCTTCAGTGACTCGATCGCCTGGTCCTTGTCCTTCGGGAGGACGTCGGCAATCACCTCGTCGATCCCAAGCCGCCGAGCGACCGCTTCGGCGGTCCTTCGATTGTCGCCGGTCAGCATGATCACTCGCAGGCCCTGGGAATGGAGCTGATCGATCGCGTCTGCAGTCGTCGGCTTGATCGGGTCGGAAACGGCGATGAAGCCCGAAGCTGCGCCGTCGATCGCGACGAACATCACCGTCGCGCCTTCATCGCGGTAGCGGCTTGCGGCTGCTTCCAGGCCCGCGCTTTCGCTCCCTTCAAGCCTCATCAGGGTCGAATTGCCGATTGCGACCCGATGCCCGCCGATCGTTCCGACGAGACCCTTGCCGGTAAGGGATTCGAACCCGTCCACCGGATCGAGGGAAAGCCCCCGAGCCTCCGCCCCCTGGAGGATTGCGGCTGCAAGCGGATGGGCGCTGGATTGTTCGATCGAGGCGGCCATGGCGAGCAATTGCTCTTCGGCAAGGCCCTGAGCGTGGACTGCAACGAGCGCCGGCTTGCCCTCGGTGAGGGTGCCGGTCTTGTCGACGACCAGGGTATCCACCTCGGCAAAGCGCTCGAGCGCCTCGGCATTCCGGATCAATATCCCGGCCTGGGCCCCCTTTCCGACACCGACCATGATCGACATCGGCGTTGCGAGGCCAAGCGCGCAGGGACAGGCGATGATCAGAACCGAGACCGCGGCAACCAGGGCGAAGGGTAGGCTGGGCGGCGGGCCCGCGAACGACCAGATGATGAAGGTGCCGAGCGCGATCAGGATGACGGCGGGAACGAACCAGGCAGAGACCTGGTCGACCTTTCGCTGGATCGGTGACTGGCTGCGCTGGGCTTCCGCGACCATCTGGACGATGTTCGCAAGCATCGTCTCGGCGCCCACTTTCCGGGCCTCCATGACGAAGGCCCCGTCGCCATTGATCGAACCGCCGGTGACACTTTCTCCCGGGCCCTTTTCAACCGGGATCGGTTCACCCGTCAGCATCGATTCATCGACCGCGGACTCGCCCGTTTCGACGATCCCGTCGACCGGCACCGCTTCCCCGGGCTTCACCCTGAGCCTGTCGCCGACCCGGACGAGGTCGAGCGGAACGGCCCGCTCCCGTCCGTCTTCGACCAGATTTGCAGTCTTCGGAGCGAGGTCGAGAAGCGCCCGGATCGCCGATCCTGTCTGCTCACGGGCCCGAAGCTCCATCACCTGACCGAGGAGGACGAGGGTGACGATGACGGCCGCAGCCTCGAAATAGAGGCCCACACCGCCGTGCATGTCCCGGAGGGAAAGCGGAAAAATCCCAGGTGCGACCGCGCCGATGACGGAATAGGTCCAGGCGACCCCGGTCCCGAGCGCGATCAGCGTGAACATGTTCAGGCGCCGCCGGACGAGGCTTTGCCAGCCGCGTACGAAGAACGGCCAGCCGCCCCAAAGGACGACCGGCGTTGCAGCGACCAGCTCGATCCAGTCGAGGGCCCGCCCGCCGAGACTCTCAACGCTTGCCGGCCAGAAATGGCGAAGCATGACGAGGATGGCGAGCGGAGCGGTGATGAGGGCCGAAAGGATGAACCTTCGACGCATGTCGAGATATTCCTCGGACGGTCCCTCCGCAGCGAACACGCCCTTCGGCTCGAGCGCCATTCCGCAGATCGGGCAGGTGCCGGGCCCGATCTGCTCGACCTCGGGATGCATCGGGCAGGTGTGAACGGCATTGGCCAGCCCCGGCATGGAGTCCGCCGGCCGAGGTCCATCGAGAAAGGCCTCGGGGCGGGCGAGGAAGCGTTCGCGGCAACCGGCCGAACAGAAGGCATAGTCGCTGCCCTGGTGGTGCGCCCGGTGCGCAGCGGTCCGGAGATCCACCTCCATCCCGCAGACGGGATCGATCGCCTTGTCGCCGCCGGCCGCGGCCGAAGGCGGCGGGGCGCCCCTGGAAGGCAAGTTCGAATGAGGATCGTCGGGCATGAAGAGGTCCTTGTTTGCGGTCGACCTGATCCGATATGGACCTTGACATCATGTCAAGGTCAAGGGTGGCAAGAATGAATATTGGTCAGGCGTCGAAGGCTTCCGGAGTGTCACAACGAATGATCCGGCATTATGAAGCGATCTCGCTCATCCCGGCCGCGCCCCGGAAGGAATCCGGCTACCGCTCCTATGACGAGCGCGACGTCCACATTCTGAATTTCATCCGCCGCGCTCGCGACCTCGGCTTCACCATTGCCGAGATCGGCCAGCTTCTTGCGCTGTGGCAGGATCGCAGCCGTCCGAGCTCGGAAGTGAAGGCGCTCGCTCTTGCCCGGGCCGAGGAGCTCAAGCGCAAGATCCGGGAACTGGACAGCATGCGCTCCACCCTGGAGCAGCTCGCGGAAAGCTGCAAAGGCGATGACCGCCCCGATTGCCCGATCCTTCGGGGGCTCGGGAACGAGGAGCCGTCTGTCGTTTCGTCATGAGAGATGAGGGCAGCCACCGCAGGGAAGCTGCCGTTCGCCGCTGATCATTTCTTACCGCCCTCCGAGTCTTGAAATCCAGAGCGAGATTTTGCTTATCGCGAAGGGAATGTTATTACGCACGCGTAACTGGATGAGGGCGATCACCGCCTGTCGTCCGACATCCTTCTCGATTTCTCTCCGGGAGATAGTATGAATATCGCGACTGCCCTGGCTGCTGCGCTCTTACTGACTGGATGCTCAAATCTTTCTGGCGGCGCTGCAGGCGGGAAACCCCAGCTCGCGGATCAATATCAGCGCGCCTTCGATCGAGCCTGGGATGCTGCCGGCGAGGGCAGGTCGCCGACGACCGCCTGCGCGGGCGTCATCGGTGTCGTGGTCGGTACGATGAAAAATGCAGCGCCGGGCACGACAGCCCATTCCGACGCACTCGACGCTGCCAATGCCTGTTATGTCGACGCTTTCGTGCGCTATATCGCTCTGAAGCTCGACGGGCCCGCTTTCGCCGAAAGCGATTGCGTCGGTCTGCTTACCGCGACTCACATCCATCGCAGCGCTCTGGGCCAGTTCATTACCGACATCGGCCAGGACCGGGCCGACTATGATAACCGCATTGTGGGTGCAGTGGGGGACAAGGTTCGAGCTTCCTGCCCTGCGGTAGCGACGTCCATCCTCGCCGAAGCCTAGGCCATCGGGCGAGGTCCCTGATCGTCCTCGCTTATTCGCCCTCCGTCAGGTCTACCCGACGAACCGGCTGGACCTCGGCATAGGGCATGATCATCCGTCCGTCCGGAGCGGCGGTGAACGTCGTCTGCGTCGGGTAAGCGAATTCGGCGCCGATCTCGGCAAACCGGCGAACCATGGCGAGGATGATCGCCTGCTTGACCGACAGGAAGGTCTCAAGCTCGGCACTATCGACGTGGAAGACGAGTTCGAAGTCGATCGATGAGGAAGCGAACTGGGTGGCGTGGGCGCGGTCGAACCTGGCGAGCGGCTGGGATTCGACGATCGCCTTCAGTTCGAGCGGGATCTGGGCGATCAGATCGGGCGGGGTCTGGTAGATGAGACCGAACTGCATCACTCCGCGCCGCTTGCGAAGCTTGCTCCAGTTCTGAAGCTGCTGTTCGAGAAGCTTGGTATTTGCCATCACGATCTCTTCGCCGTTCAGGGCCCGGATCCGGGTGCTCTTGAGGCCAATATGATCGACCGTCCCGGTCGTCGGCGGGCTTCCGAAGCTGATCGTATCGCCCTTTCGGAACGGCTTGTCGAAGATGATCGAAAGGGCTGCGAACAGGTCGGAAAAGATGCCCTGGGCGGCAAGACCGATCGCAATTCCGCCAATGCCGAGGCCGGCGACGAGACCGGTGACGTTCACTCCCAGATTATCGAGGATGAGGATGATGGCGATCGCGAACAGGGCGACCGTCACCAGCAGCCGGATGATCCCGATCGCCGATCCGAGCGACCGGTGCGTTTCGTCGGCTCCGACCCGGTGCTCGACGAAGCCGAGGATCAGCTCCCTTGCCCACACCGCCGCCTGGAAGGCCGCGGCGACGGTGAACAAAATGTCGATCGTTCGCTGGAGAAGCGGCGGCGCCTCGGCCTGGCTCGAAACCAGCCTCGCCGCACACATGACGATGAAGAAGGTGCTCGTTTTCGCCAGCGCCTGGCCGAAGATGCCCTGCCAGCTGATCCCCGAATCCCTGTCCCGGATCAGTCGGTGCCCGACCCTTCTGGCGATGTAGAGCAGAAGGGCGATGACCAGCCCGGCCCCGATCGAAAGGAGAATGTCCTCGGCGTTACGGCTTGCCCAGGCGCTGATCTCGTCCAGGCGCGTGGCTGCGCCGCGAAGCTCGGTCGTGACGGCGTCGGTATTGCTCATTGGCCTGCTTTAATCGCGTCAAAGGCGCTGCAACAAGCGCGATCGGCGGTCAGCCCTGACGCTTGCCCGCCGACCGGCCTGCTTCCTCTTCCTTGAGCGCCTCCAGGAACGCGATCAGCCCGCGCTCTGCGCGGCTGAGCCAGGCGGTCTTGCGCGGAAGCCTGATCTCGCCAAGCGCTCCGGCTTCGCGCGCCGCGTCGATGAGTGCAGGATGGACATAGGCCTTGCGGCTGATTGCGGGCGTATTTCCAAGCGCTTCGGCAACCGGTGCGATGATGCTCTTGAGATTGACCCGGCGCTTCCCCTTCGCTCGCTTCACCATCTCCTCGAAGGCGATCACGCTTGCGCCCCAGGTCCGGAAGTCCTTGGCCGTGAAGTCGTCGCCCATCGCCGATCGGACATAGTCGTTGACGTCGCCCGAAGTGACCGGACGGACTTCGCCATCCTCGTCGATAAACTCGAACAGATTCTGGCCCGGCAGATCCTGGGTCTTGCGCGCGATCCGGACCAGTCGGCGGTCGGTGACGGTCACCGTCCGCCTGATCCCGTGCTTGCCGGCATAGCTGATCTTCATCTGCCCGCGCTTCAATCTGACGTGGCGGTTCCGAAGCGTGGTGGCTCCGAAGCTCTTGTTCGTCTTCGCATAGCTTTCATTGCCGATCCGCATCTGGGTCGTATCGATCAGTCGAACGACCGCGGCGAGGACCGCTTCATAGCTGGTCGCTTTCCCGGCGATGTCCTCTTCCACCTTGCGTCGAAGCTTCGGAAGCCTGTGCCCGAACTCGGCCAGCCGCTCATATTTGAGATCGTCCTGCTGGGCCCTGAAATCCGGGTGGTAGCGATATTGCTTTCGGCCCTTCGAATCGAAGCCGACCGCCTGGACATGGCCGTTGGGGAAGGGGCAGAACCAGCAATTCTCATAAGCGGGCGGAAGACCGACCCCGTTCAGCCGGTCGATCTCGTCCCGATCGGTGATCCTTTGTCCGTCGCTGTCAAAATATTGCCAATAGCGACCGCGGCGCTTGCGGGTGATGCCGGGAAGGCTGTCATCGACATATCTGATCGCCGGCATGGGCGATGTAAAAGCTTCGAGCGGGCGCTTCGTTCCGGTGCCTTTTCGAAGGACTCAGGTCAGGGCTTCCCGGGGCGGGGCCGGCGAAGGACCGGTGGCAGTACTCCAGCTTGCACCCCCGCGCCTCGATTCGCGTTCGCGCCTCGTGACCAGAACGTCGAAACCGATCTGGACCGCCACCATGAGCCAGACGAAGGGCTGGTAGGCGATGGCGACGAACACCGATCCGATCAGATAGATGATCTGGAAATGCTGAAGCGCGGTGGCGAGTGGGGAAATCCACTTATCGTCCGCGCCCGAATGGCGGTAGCGCCGCCGCAATATCTCCATCCGGCTAAGGCCGATGCCGTGGATGAGAAGGAACAGGAGGAGGCCGGGATAGCCCTGCTCCCCGAGCATTTCGAAATAGGAACTGTGATAGGCCCGGCCTTCGTCGGGCTCGGTCTGTGCAGTGACGATCTGGACCCCGCCCGATTCACGACTTTCGACTGTGGTCACCTGGATCTGGTTGCCATGATAGGCGCCGAACCCGCCGCCCAGAGGATGGTCCTGAACATAATCGAGGGTCCAGGCCCAGACCGCCAGTCGGGTGCCCGCCGACTGATCGGCCTGATAGCCCTGGATGGTCGCCATCCGGCCGGTGAAGCTGGCCGGAAGGAAGGGGATCGAAGCGGCGCCGATCAGCGCTGCTCCGGCCAGATAGAGAAAACGTCGCTTCACATCCCGAAGCATCAGGACGCCAAGGACCGCGATGCAGACGAGCCCGGTTCGGGCCTCGGTTCCGATTGGCATCAGGAGGCAGGCGAAGATCAGTGCCCAGGCGAAGGTCTTCACTCGCCAGTCCGAACGGTAGATCGTCCCATAGCGGGCAAGCCACAGGATGATCGGGATGATCCCGATCGCGATCGTCGAGATGGTGCTGCTTTCATAAAGGCCGCTATTATTGTCGACCATCAGGTTGAGAACGCCATAGCCGCCGCCCGACATCACCGTCTTGAGTCCGCCGGTGATGATGATCGACGCGCAGGAAAGGACGAGGAACAGGATCGCTGCTTCCAGCCTCAGCCTGGTTCGAAGGGTCAGTGGAAGGAACAGGGCGAAAGCGAGCGCCTTGGAGGCCCAGTCCCACTTGTCCCAGGCCTCGATCTGGAACGCGGCGAAACTGGTCGTGTAGAGGCAATAGCATAGAAGGACCGCCATCAGGCCCTGGCGGACGGTCAATTTCGTCCCGGTCTTGCGGTCGAACAGGAGCCAGCCGCCGAAGGCCGCCGCTGCAACGATCATCGACAGCGGGATGCTGTTCAGGAGGAAATAGGACAAACGCTGCGGAGAGACGGTGTCGACATAGATATAGGCAAGAGTGAAGAGGAACGGCCGCTTCAGCCCAAGCACGAGCAGTGCGGCGATGAAGGCAAGAAGGCCGAGATCACGCACGGTCATGGTCTCCGCGGGTGCCGATTCCCGCCCAGCGGGCGCGCTTGCGCTGCTCCGGATCGGGCGCAGCGGCCTGGTCATCGTCAAGGTCGGGGCGTGACACAAGGAGCCAGGCGGCGAGCAAAAGCAGCCCGTGGCTCAGCGCCAGCGAGAAGGTGTCGATCATTGCTTCCGTCCGGGACCGTGCTTCATCGACCGGTCACTAGCGCAAAGCCGTTGCCGGGCCGTTAAGCCTCTCTAGTCCCGGGCTCCCGGGGCTGATTTCCTCCTTTTTTAACCGCGCTTTTGCTAAGGCCTTCGAATGGCCGGCCTGTTTCTCGTCAACGCTCAGGATCGCGATTTCGCGCACTCGGCGATGGCCGCTGCACGTGCCCAGTTCGCTCGGCACGGATTTACCGATCTAGGCGAAATGGACCTTGGCGGCTGGAAGCTGCTCCACGCCCCGTACAAGATGGGCGGGCCGGAAACCCTCCATGTCGACGGCGATGATTTCATCGCGGTCGCCGGGACCCTGGCCTATGATGGCCTGATGGGCCGGCCGGCGCTCGCCGCCATGCTCTCGACCCTTGCTCTGCCGGAGCCGGACTGGTCGCGCCTCAAGGGCCATTTCATCGCCCTTGTCCGAAGGGGCGGCCGGACGTTCCTCTTCGGTGACTATTTCGGTGCCTTTCAGCTCTTCCACGACGATCGCCTACGAATCTTTTCGACTTCCCTCCTGACCGCCCTGGAGGTGCTTCCGGCGCTGACCTTCGATGATCAGAGCGTCTATGAATTTGCCTTCAACGTCGTTCCGATCGGCAATCAGACCCTCTTTCGAGAACTCAGGACACTCGATCCGCGCCGGATCGTCGAGCTGGACGGGGAGGGCGCCCGGTTCCACGAAATCTCGAAGCCGCTTCCCGAGACGTTCAGCGCCGAGCCGCTCGGCGAACGGATCGAACGCCACCGCGAGCGCCTCGCCGCCGTCGTTCGGAGTCATGTCGGCCATTTTGGAAATCATGTCTTCTGCCCGCTGTCGGGCGGGATCGACTCCCGGTTGCTTCTCGCTGCGCTTCGCGCCGAAGGGTGCCAGCCGAACCTCTATGTCTATGGGGGGGCGGACAGCGCCGACGTGGCGATCGCCCGAAAGATCGGCGATGATGAGGGCTTCGATGTCGCCTGGTTCGACAAGGAAGCCTTCCGTCCGGTCGAGCCGGACGAATTTCCGCAGATCGTCGAGCAGAATTTCCAGCAATATGACGGGCTTCCCAATTATGGCGAGCTCTTCGAAAATGGAAGCAACGCCGCCGCCCGCAATGCCCGCCACCAAGGCGGCGCAATGTCCGCCTCCGGCGGCTGCGGCGAAGTCTATCGCAATTTCTTCTTCCTGCCCGACCGGCCGTTCAGCACCGCCGACATCGCCCGAACCTTCTTCGCGCGCTATTCCAGGAGCGACGTCACCGACCGTTTCGACGAACCCCTCTTCCTCGAGCGGATCGGCGAAACGCTTGCCGATGCCCTGGGCCGGCGCGGGGACCGTTCGAAGCTGCCCCGGGCCCTGATCGAGCATCTCTATCCCAGGATACGGTGCCGGTCCCTGTTCGGCCGCGAGATCAGTCTGGAGGCTCGCTATGGCGCCTATCTGATGCCCTTCCTCGACTCCGAAGTGGTCGCCGAGTCCATGAAGCTACCACTGGCGCTGAAGAATGCCGGCCGATTCGAGGCCCTGCTTCTGTCCGCCATCGATCCCGGGCTTGCCGGCCATCCATCGGCTTATGGCCATGACTTCGCCTCGCCGCCGGGCTGGCGCCACCGGTTCGAAGAATGGTCGACCCGCGTCCGCCCGATCGCTCTTCGCCAGCGAAGCTATGCATTGAGACGCCGTATCGGGCCGGTCGCCGATGAACATGGCGGCCTCCTGACCAGCGATTATATGGGCCGGGTCGTCGATCTGGAGCATCCGATCATGCGGCGCTTCTTCCACATCGAGAGGATCACCGACAGCGGCCTCATGCGCCGGATCTCCAATCTGGAATATCTGGCCGAGCGGCTGGGTTCGAAGCTTCGCTGACCAGGGGTTCGTTCCGGCTCAGCGGCGGCTGTACAGCTCCACCGGAGCGACGGTCTCATTGTCGCGGATGACCAGCTCATCGCCGCTCCAGTCGCCGATGAAGCTTGTCGACCATTCGAAGCCCGGGACCACGGACGCCTGGTTGCGCTCGATCACGAGACCTTTCGAACTATTCTCCCGGCCTTCTGGAGCGACGGCGATGAAGGTGCCGTAATTCTCCTTGCCGGTGCCGTTGACGAAGACATTGCCGGCGATTCGGCCGGTGGCGCCTTCGGACAGGTCGACATGATAATTGGTGGCCTGTCCCTGGCTGTCGTCGAAGCTGCTGTCGAGAATCTCGATGATCGGCGCCCGGCTCTTGAGATAATGGCCGCCAGTGCCGCGTTCGAAGCGGGTGTTGGTGACCTTCAGAGCGCCATAGCCGCCGATATAGAGGGAATGGGCGCCATGGCCGTCGGGATGCCTTCCAAGCCCGCTGAAGGTGCTATGGTCGATGGAGATGGTTCCGCCCGGATCGGACGCGGAAAGAATTCCGCACTGGCCGTCCTGGAACAGGGTTTCGGACACTTCCAGGTCGCCTTCTTCGATCCGGATCCCGGCGCCATTGCCGTCGGGCACTCGCATCCGGGCGAAGACCAGCCCCTCGACACGGGCGAAATCGCCACGAAGGACGAGGGTCGCCTTGCCTTCGCACATCCCGCCATCGAAGATCGCGGTTCCGAATTCCTCGGCGATGTAGAAGATCCGGCCGGCTTCCTGGACCGCGCAGTCGCGATAGCGGCCGGGAGCGATCCGGATCGTCGCGCTGGAATCGCCGATCGCCGCCACGGCCTCGTCAAGGCGGTCGAAGCGTTCGCCGGTCTCGACGATGAGGAAGGCGCCGTTCGAAGACTGGGCGGCGATCGGGCTTGCGGCGGCCAGCAGCGCAAGCAGGAGAAGGGGCTTTTTCATGAGAGCTCATTAGCGCTTTGCGGTTGACGGGCCGTTAAGCCGATTGTGGCAGTAGGAAGGGGATGCGGATCCTCCATATTCTCGACCACGGCCTTCCGATGCACAGCGGCTATGCCTTCCGGACCCGAGCGATCGTCAAGGCCCAGCTTGCACAGGGGTGGGAAGTGGCCTGCCTCACCGGTCCCAGGCACAGGGCCGAAGGGCCGGATCCGGAGATTGCGGACGGGATCGTCTTCCACCGGACGCCGGCCCCGGCTCCGGGGCCATCGCCGCTGGGCGAGTGGCGGGAAGTGAGGGCGCTGTCGAAGCGGATCGACCAGATCGTCCGGTCCTGGCGGCCGGACCAGCTCCATGCCCATTCCCCGGTCCTTACGGCGCTTGCAGCGATCCCGGTCGCCCGTCGGCACGAGCTTCCACTCGTCTATGAAATCCGGGCCTTCTGGGAGGATGCAGCGGTCGGCAACGGCATCTCGTTCGAAGGCTCGCCCCGCTACCGGCTGACCCGTCTGCTGGAAGGCTGGGCGGCCCGAAAGGCGGACTCGGTCGCCGTCATCTGCGAGGGGCTTCGAAAGGATCTCGTCAGCCGGGGGATCGACCCGGCGAAGGTCTTCGTCTCGCCCAACGGAGTGGACATGGAGCTGTTCGGAAAGCCGGTCGCCGCGGACCCCGATCTCCGGCGCAGCCTCGGCCTCGACGGCGCCGACGTCGTCGGGTTCATCGGATCCTTCTATGATTATGAAGGGCTCGATGATCTGGTCGCCGCAATGCCTTCATTGCTGGAACGGCGTCCCAAGGCGCAACTTCTGCTGGTTGGCGGTGGGCCGATGGAAGGTGCGCTGAAAGCGCAGGCGTCGGCATCGGCGGCGGCGGACCGGATCCGCTTCGTCGGCCGGGTGCCTCATCATCAGGTGGAGCTCTATTATTCCCTGGTCGATGTGCTTGCCTATCCGCGCAAGGCAATGCGCCTGACCGAACTCGTCACTCCGCTCAAGCCGCTCGAGGCGATGGCCCAGCAAAAGCTCGTCGCCGCTTCCGATGTCGGCGGCCACCGCGAACTGATCGAGGACGGAGTCACCGGAACGCTCTTTCCCGCCGGCGACCCCGAGGCAATGGCCGCTGCGCTTGCGGACCTGTTCGACCGCCGCTCCGGATGGGAGGAAAGGCGCGAGGCCGCCAGGCGCTTCGTCGAACGCGAACGTAACTGGTCATCAAACATTTCCCGTTATGCTCCTGTCTACCAGAAGCTGAAGAACGGGACTCGATGAGGACGATGAGCTTGCCAGGCGTGATGAAGGGGATTGGCCGCAATTCGCTGGATCTGCCGGTCGCGGCGCTTGCGGCGCTTGCAACGGCCTATCTTGCCTTCGCTCTTCCTCCGGACCTGCTCGCCCGACTGGTTGGCTCGACCGGTCTTCCCGAATGGCTACCGGCGGCGGAGCCCCCGCTCGGAAACAAGGCGAGACTGTCCCTCGGGATCGTCGGCGCCGCCCTCATCTTCGCCTTCGTCTTCGCGCTCCTTCGACTGATCGATCGGCGCGCCGGAACCGAAAAAAGGGCGGCCGACCCGCAATTGTTCGATCAGGCACCCAGGGTTCGAAGGCGCGACGCCCATCCCGATGCCCCGGCCCGTCGCCCGATCCTGGCATCGCTCGACTTCGGCGATCCCGAAGTGCCCGAGCCCGCCCAGAAGGCACCGCTCTGGCTGTCCCCGGCCGAACCGGACGAAGGCGATCTTGCGCAGGTCGCTGCCCAGCCTTCCTTCGAACCGGACCCGCTTCCACAGGCCGAGCCTGTCCACGACTCCGGGCCTGGGAACGAACCCGCTTCTCCGCCGCCACCGCTGGAGGGTGAGACGATCGCCCAGCTGATGACGAGGCTGGAATCCGGCCTCGCCCGGCGCCGAAGCCCGAACGTTCAGGACGCGCCCGTCGCCCGGAAGTCGGAATCGACTGCTGCGCCGGCGGCCGAAGCGGAGGATGATCGCCTCCAGAGCGCGATCGACAACCTCCAGCGCCTCGCCGCCCGGGTCCACTGACCAGGCTTCAACTGGACCGCTGCAACGGCTAGAAGTCCCCCCTTCAAGGGGTGAAGGCGTGAACCAGGAACCGGTCCAGCGTCAGAGTGCGACTCCGGCTCCTGGCCTGTTGTTCAGGACCGGCAAGAAGCTGAGGCACCGGATCAGCGCCGTCGTCGCCCGGTCCTCCCTCGTCGGCGACACGCCGACTTACGATCCATCGAACTTTCCCTGGATAGCCGGGCTCGAATCGCGCTGGAGTGAAATCCGCGGCGAGCTCGAGACGATCCTTGCCCGCCGCGAAGCCATTCCGCCGCTCGCCGATCTGTCCCCCGACCACCGCCGGATCGCACCGCCCGGCAAGTGGAAGTCCTTCTTCCTGTTCGGTTACGGCTACCGGGTCGAAGGCAATCTGCTTCGCTGTCCGGTCACCGCTTCGCTCGTCAAGGATATACCGGGCCTCAACAGCGCCTTCTTCTCGATCCTCGACCCCGGAACCCACATTCCCCGCCATCGCGGAGTGACCAAGGCCATTTTAACGGCCCATCTCGGCCTCGTCGTTCCAGCGCAACAGGACCAGTGCCGAATGCAGCTTGCCGATCAGCTGCTTCACTGGGAGGAAGGGCGGACTTTCGTCTTCGACGACACGGTCCACCATGAGGTCTGGAATGACAGCGACTCGCTTCGTGCGGTTCTTCTGATCCAGTTCCGGCGACCGGTCGGGATCCTCGGCCGGCTGGTCGGCGGCCTGTTCCTTTCCGCGATCCGGCGATCGCGCTTCGTCCAGGACGCCCGCTCCCAGATCGGCCAGTGGGAAGGTGCGATGCAAAGGCTCGAGCGGGACCAGCAGGCCTGAGCCCCGTCAGCTGCGCCGGGACTTGTCGTTGAGCCAGACCAGCAGAAGGGCGAGGAGGCCCACGCCCAGGCCGATGAGGAAACCAAGGCTCGCCTCGCCGAACATCGCTCCGATGACCGGTCCGAGAAGCACCGATAAAGCCAGAAAGATGCCGCCGGCGGGCGGGGAGCCCTGCTGAGGATGTGCCATCAGCTGTCAATGGCATCGTCGCCACCGCGCCGCCAGCCCCCCATCGCCTGATATTTCTCGTGGTTTACGTCCTGTTGAGCATGGCCGTGGCGTCTTTTGAAAGGCCAGTCGCCTAGAGCCTGTTCGACAGCCGGCAGTAACGGGGTTGAGTGTTGAGCGTCCATATTCATCTTCCCGACCGATCGGCGGCCATCGAGGCCGCCGAGCTGATCGATCGTTACGGGATTCATGCGATCAGCGAGGCGGCAGCGCGAGCCGACCGAAGCCGGGAGCTTGGCAATGTCATCCACTTCTGCCGCTGGCGGCAGATCGAACGGATCATTCCCATCCTGGTCGCTGATCGCGCGGAAGGCACCGTTCACTGAGGCGCTGATGTCGGCCGCCAGCCCGGGCCGAGGCCCGCGCCGGCGCAAAGGCGCCAGGAAGTGAAGTGAAGCCGGCCAGGCCCGAAATCCGCTCTGGCGCGGGGAAGCGGCGACCGCTAGCGTCGAGCCCATGTTGCAAGTCGTTGCGGGGCGGCGTGCAGCGGCCTTCCTGGCTGCCTTTGCCCTGGCTCTTCCTTCAGCCGCTGCCGCCGTGCAGACGGCACAGTCGACTCCGGTCGATTCCGACGAACGCCCCGGCCATTGCAGCAACCCGACCGACCCGAACTGCGCCTCCCAGGAAGGGGTGCTCGATCCTTCCGCGCCGCTCGAGGACTGGCCCGATCTCGGGGTAGAATGGCCCGACCTGGAAGAGGATCAGGGGACGGCCATTGCCGTGGCGCCGGACCAGGCGCTTGCCGACCCGGCCCGGGAGCGAAGCTATGTCTACCAGGTCGAGGGCCTTGACGACGCCGGCTCCGAGACCCTGCTGGAGCGGTTTCAAGCGCTTTCGACCCTCGAGGCCTATCGGGGGGACCCGGCCAATGCGGCCCAGATCAGCCGCCGGGCCCGCGCCGATGAGGAGCTTCTGGGTGAGCTTCTGCGCGCTCACGGCCATTATGACGGCCTGGTCAATACCATCGTCGAGCGTGTCGACGGCGGCGATTATCGGGTTCTCCTTCAGGTCGAACCCGGCCCGCTCTATCGCTTCGCACAGATCGACTATCCGGGCCTGGAATCGGCAAGCGAAGACGAGGAGGCGCTTCGAAGAGCCTTTGCGGTCGTTCCGGGCGACCCTGTCGATTCCGGTTTGGTCGAAGAGGGGATGGCAGCGCTCCGGGTCGAGCTTGGCCGCCGAGGCTATGCTTTCGGCGCTGTTGGCGAACCGCAGATCGTCGTCGATCACGAGACGAGAACCGCAAGCCTCAGCCTTCCGGTCCAGGCGCAGGGAACGCGCCGCTTCGGCCGGATCGAAGTGGTCGGGACGCCCTTGTTCGGTCCCGGCCATATCGCCGATATCGCCCGCTTCGACGAAGGTGATCCGTTTCGGACCGCTTTGGTCGAGGACCTTCGCCAGGCCCTCGTCGCCACCGGCCTGGTCTCGACGGTCACTCTTCGTCCGGTGGAGCGTCCTCAGACCGACCTGGTCGATCTTCAGGTCGCCATCGAGCCGGCCCCGTTCCGGACGATCTCGGGTGAAGCGGGCTATGGAACCGGCGAGGGCCTTCGAGCCGAACTGAGCTGGCAGCACCGCAATCTTGTTCCCCCCGAAGGCGCGGTCACCTTCCGGGGTGTCGCCGGAACCCGGGAACAGTCGGTTGCAGCCATATTGCGCCGGAGCAATTTCCAGCGCCGCGACCAGGTTCTGAACGCCCAGATGGCGATCGCCAATATCGACCGGCCCGCTTATGATGCTCGAACCTTCATCCTCTCTGGCGGAATCGAGCGTCAGAGCAACATCATCTGGCAGAAGGTCTGGACCTGGTCGGTCGGCGCCGAATTGAC
>CAYOJN010000007.1:0-26563 GCA_964404245.1 uncultured Sphingosinicella sp.
TGCCGACCGAGCCGAACCAGTTCACCGGAACGCAGCCGTTCGAATCATCGAAGCAGGCATCCGGGCTGGCGGCGAGCAGCGACTGGCGAACCCGGGAATTGAGCGTGTAGCCCGCAATGTTTTCGATCTGCGCGGATTCGCCATAGGCACCGAACAGGTCCCAATCGACCGACTCTGTAATCCCGCCACGCGCGCCGAGACGATAGTCGAAAAACTGAGTGCTGTAGCTGCTGACTCGAGGACCCATTTCGACCGCTCGGCGGAAAACAGCAGAGGCCACTTCGCGATAGCCCGCATCGCCCTCTCGCAGATCCGGATTGGCCGCTGCAAGGCAGTCGGCCTCGGAGATGCCATTGCCTTCGCAGAAGGAGTTGCGAAGATCCGCGGTCAGGAACGGATTGTTCAGCGGGATCTGGGCCGAGATACCGAACGCGCCCGACGGAGCGATGATCGTTTCGACCGTGTTCTTCGAGAAGATGCCGCGGGTGTAGACTTCGATTGCATCGCTGACTTCATAATCCGCCGTGGCATAGATGTTGAAGCGCTCGAACGGCGTCTGATAGACGTTATACGGGTTGTAGTTGAACGGGTCGAAAGAGGCGCCCGCGTTGAACGCCGTTCCGGTGGCATTGACCTGGCGGGTGCCCAGGGTGCCGAGCGTGAAGCGAGTCGGTGCCGCAGTGCCCGAGCCGCCGCCGCCGCCGGAGGAGGAGCTGATCGCGAACAGGCCATAATCGCGGGCGCCCTGATAGACGGCGTCCGCTTCCTGATAGCCGACGCTCAAGGTCGCGTTGCCGCGGCCATCGTCGAAATTCGCACCGATGGTGACGTCGGCGCGGAAGGTGTGGCCGTCGCCTTTCTCCGTGATCTGGTTCGACAGGTTGACGTCGAGGCCGGCAAAGTCACGCCGGGTGATGAAGTTCACAACGCCCGAAACGGCGTCGGCGCCATAAGTGGTCGAGGCGCCGCCGGTCAGCACGTCGACGCGCTGAACGAGGGCCAGCGGAATATTGTTGAGGTCGACTCTGCCGAGCAGTTCGGCCGGAACGATGCGGACACCGTCGAGAAGGACGATGTTGCGGTTGGAGCCTAGGCCGCGAAGGTTGACGAACGAAGCGCCGCCATTGCCGTTATTGACGGCTGAACCGATCGACGGAACCGCGCCCGGAAGCTCGCGCAGCAGCTCTTCGGCGACATTTGCCTGCTGAAGCTCGATTTCCTCCTCGCCGACCGAATTGACCGGCGATGAAGCGACGAGATTCGGGTTCTGGATCAGCGTCCCGGTCACGATGATCGCGTCCTGGCCGACATCGCCGTCGATGCCGGTTTCGGTCGACTGAGGAACAGCCTGGGCAAAGGCCGGCGACGCGAACGTCACCGCCGAAGCAAGCATGGTCGTTACCAGGAGACGAGCCTGAACGGCTTTGTGGCAATGAATCACGATGGGGACCCCCTTCTTTCGTCCTAAAAGTACTATCCGGCTTTCGCTCCGGATAAGACAGACGGCAAGTGCTAGTTAGTACTGCTAGCACTTTAGGATGACCACTGTTGCATCACCGCAACAGACAGGCTGGCGGAGCCTGCGTCAGGCCTTCTCGGCGCAGGACGAACCTGGCAGACCTTGATTTGGTGCTGTTAGCACTATATCCTCTGCAGGGTCGAGATTGAGGGAGGACAGCTCTGAGCCGCCGACGCCAGAATCGCCAACGGTTGATCGAACTCGTCGCCCGATGCATCATTGATCAGCCTGTCGAGCAACTCAGCTTCAGCGGAATCGCCGAGGCCAGCGGAGTCTCGATCTGGGCCCTGCGCTACAATTTCGACGATATTGACGGCCTGTTTCGGGCCGTTGCGCTTCATGTCATCGACGAGGTCGCCAGGAAGTCGAGCTATGAGACCCCTGTTCTTGCGAACGTCCAGGACACCATCGCCGACTATGCGCGGTTCATCGCGGCCCTGGTCCAGTCTTCGGAATTCAGGGACCTGCTTCTGATCGTGCTTCGCAACAATTCGAGAATGGGCTGGCTCAACCGATTCTATCAGGAGCGGATCGTGCAAGGGATCTGCAGCGAGCTCGAGCGGCGGATCCGATTGGCTGGCGAGCAGCACGGCCTTCCCGTCCTTATCAGGGAAGGCGCCACTCACCGTTTCTATAGCCGCATTGAAACGCTGTGCGGCCTGTCGGGGCTGCTGCCCGGATCAGCGGCCTGTGAAGCGGCCGAAATCCAGCGAATGCTCAAGGGGATCGTCGCGGACACGTTCAATTCCACCTATGTCTTCGCGTGGGCACCGACCAAGGCGGCCTGACACCTGACCCGCCCTTTCCGGCTATGGTCATTCCCGACGAAAACGAGACTGGATGATTTTAACCGGTTGACCCAACCCCTTCGGCAATGACCCAGAAGCTCAACCAACTGGTTGACTGTTGAGCTGCCGCCGATATACTCAACCACATGGTAGAACATCGACTCGACACGGTCTTCCGCGCTCTCGCGGATCCCACTCGCCGGGAAATGCTGGCGAGCCTGGCGCTCGGCGAGAAATCGATCGGTGAACTGGCTCAACCCTTCCCGATCACATTCGCTGGGGCTTCAAAGCACGTGAAGGTGCTCGAAGGGGCCGGCCTGATCGAACGACGCAAGGTTGGCCGAATCCAACTCTGCAAAGCCAGGCCCGAGCCTCTTGCCGAAGCGACACGATGGCTAAGCCAGTGGGAGCAATGCTGGATGCTCAGGCTCGACAGGCTCGAAGCGCTGATCGAGGCCGGGAAGACGCCACAATGAGAAGACCGGGACTCCGTCGGGCGTTGAACGCAGCGCACGCTGAATGACCAGTCGCAGTTAAAGGCCCGGGCATCGGGGTGAAGGCCTGACCAGGAGGAAGAAATGACAAGGGCGACACCTTTTCTCATGTTCCAGAACGGCGCTGCGCAAGCCGCGATCGACTTCTATGTCGCGAACATAGCCGGTAGCCGGATCGTTTCCATCGACCGCTTCGGGCCCGACGGGCCGGGGCCCGAAGGCACGATTCAGCGCGCTCTCCTGGAGATTGGCGGCCAGGCGGTGATGGCGCATGACAGCTTCATCGCCCACGGCTTCGATTTCACACCCTCCTTCTCCTTCTTCCTGGACTGCGACCGCGAGGAAGAAACGGAACGCCTGTTCGGAGCGCTGGGTGAAGGGGGCCAGGTGCTGATGCCTCTCGACCATTACGGATGGAGCCGACGGTTCGGCTGGGTGTCGGATCGTTTCGGAATTTCCTGGCAGATCAACCTTCCATGAGTTTCGAGCCGATCCGAACGCATCAACCGACGCCGGTTCCCGACAAACTTGAACAAGCCAGGGAGGTAGAATGAGCATTATCGAACGTCTCGCACCGGACACGATCCGAATGGAAAGGCTGCTCGATGCCCCGATCGGGACCGTCTGGCGCTGGATCACCGAACCCGAACTTCGCCGCCTCTGGTTTGCCGGCGGAAGCATCGATCTGCGGACGAACGGCACTGTCGAACTCATCTTCGACCATGACAATTTGTCGGACAACGACGTGCCCTACCCCCCGCGCTTCGCCGATCACAAGGGAGCGACGTGCAGCGAGCGGATCGTTGAACTCGATCCCCCGAACCGCTTCGCAATGACCTGGGACGAAGGCGAGGAAGGAACCGTCCTGTTCGAATTGTTCGAGGACGGCGACCGGACCCGACTGGTCCTCACCCATGAAGGGATCAGCGGCCCCGGCCCGATGGCGAATTTCGGCGGCGGCTGGCATTCGCATCTGGCGGTCATGGAGGCCAGGTTGGCAGGCAGATCGGTTCCGGATTTCTGGAAGCTTCACTCGGAATCCGAAGAGTCGGTCAAAAGGCAGCTGGAGGGCTGAGATTGCGATCGGGCAGGCCCGACGACTGCCGCCGGGGAGCGGTTTCTAGGGAGCTGTTTCACTTCCCGCCGCGTTACGGGGACTCGGAAGACGCGCTCATGGCAGAAGGGTGACGGCCTGGATCTACAGAGAATCAGGCCACGCAAAGCGCAGGTGAGTTGTAAATCATTCGCGCAGTATTGACATTGGTGTCACCAACGGGCTCTGTCGAGCGAAGGAGAACCTCATGTTTCGCTATCCGGTTTCGCCGACGGCAGGCGACATCGATCATATGGGCCACGTCAACAATGCCGTGTACCTGCGCTGGGTCCAGGATGCCGTTGTTGGCTACTGGGAAACCATGGCCCCGGCCGAAGCCGTCACCCGCCACCTCTGGGTCGCACTGAAGCACGAAATATCCTATCGCAAGCCCGCCTTCCTGACCGACGGCGTTGTCGCCGAAGTCGTCGCCGACCAGATGAAGGGCGCCCGCTCCTTCTTCAGCACGACGATCAAGCGGGGAGAAGAGGTTCTGGCCGAGGTCAAGAGCATCTGGTGCTGCCTGGACGCCCAGACCCGGCGGCCGGTAAGGCTCGCAGCCGACGTGGTCGAGCGCTTCGTCCGCTAGACTAAATTCGCAGCAGCGGCCGAAGCTGCTATCTCCTGCACATGTGCAATCTTTATACGTCACGAAAGAGCGCAGCGGAGATTGCGGCCCACTTCCGGGCGCAGATCCCGACTTCCTTCAATTTCGGCGAGGGTGAAGTCTATCCCGGCGGTCCGGGCCTGGTGGTTCGCGAATCGGACGGCGAGCGGATCCTGCAGCAGATGATTTGGGGCTTCCCGCTGGCGATGAAGAGCAAGAAGACCGGCCTCCCGATCAAGCCCAAGCCGGTCAACAACATCGCCGACCTGTCCAGCTTCATGTGGCGCTTCATCGCGCCCAGGCCGGAGCATCGTTGCCTCATTCCGCTGACCGGCTTTTGTGAAGCGCAAGGCGAGAAAGGCGCCAAGACGCGGACCTGGATCCGGGCGACGGAGACGCCAATCTTCGCCTGGGCCGGAATGTGGAAGGACAGTGCCGAATGGGGTCCGGTTTATTCCGGTCTGATGACCGACTGCAACGAGGCGATCCGACCCATTCACCACCGGATGCCCGTCCTCCTTCGGGAAGGGGATCATGACCGCTGGCTTCACGGTTCGATCGACGATGTGCGGGCCTTCCAGGACCGCTGCTTCCCCGACGAACTGATCGAGATCGAGCGCACCATCGAGCCCTGGCTTGCCAGACGATCGCCGGACGCCGGGGCCACTACCCCGCCAGATCTGGATCCCGGCCCTGCAACTCAGGGCTGACGTTCAAGGTCCTGGCGAAGCCGGCGCCTGATCTCGTGGCGCTGCCTGGAGGCATAATGGTTTTCCGCGCTTCCATAGAGACCTCGAAGAAAGCCCAGGTCCCATTCGGTCAGAGTGATCGGGACTTCGCTCCCGATCGGCGAATCGAGGATCCTGAGGATTGTGGGAGCGGAAGATCGGTCGAGCCGCTCGGGATCGGTCCGGGCGAAGACCCGCATCGCTGCATAATCCGCGACCTGGGTCGTCGTCAGGCCCTTGAGCGCGTCCACCTCGACGACAAGGACCGAGGCCTGAAAATGGGGCCTCGAGGCGGCGGTGATCCGCGATGGGCTGATCGTTGATTCGACCACATAATAGTTACCGACCAGGTCGACCGAGGCTTCCATTCCATCGGCATCGAGCCGCCCCTGCACCTGCCAGGCGATTGCAGGACCCTCCTGGTCATCGATCCTGATCCGGTCGCCGAGCGGATCGATGAACAGGCCGGGCGCCTGGCGCCGAAGCCAGCGCATCATCCGGTCCTTGTCGGGAGTCACGATGACGATCGCATTGGGACGGCAGGCCGGCGCGGCCACGTCCATGTCGGCCGCCTGAGCGACCCGCCGCATCCGTTCCACGATCGCCTGGTTCTGCGCTTCCGTGAGGCCGGCGACAGCTGGACAGATCGCCCAGTCGAATCGCGCAAGCTGGCCGCGAACCGGAGCCTCGGTGAGTGCGCCGACGAAGCGTTCGATTTCCTTCTCACGCTCGCGAAGCCCTTCGATCACGATCGTCGAGCCATCGCCTTGAGTCTCGGCGCCCTGTTGAGCTGATGCCGGAAGCTGCGGAGCGAAAGCAAAGGCTGCGAAAAAAGCGAAGCGAGCAATAAGAGGAGCCATCGATCTTCTCCAGCCGGACAGCCGGGCCTGCTTTCGCATCCTTATTCGAATCCGGGCTTTCAGGACAGCCTTAGTTGGCGAAACCCGTGCATCTGAACGGGGGCGCCGGGCAATTTCCGCTTCAACATTCATCACCTTGCCTCCATGAACGTGACCAACGGGATTTCGCCCGGACTGCAGCTCGATGTCATGAGCAGGATCTGAGGTTGCGCTGACGAATGACGGCTGCACTCTATCGTTTCGGGGATTTTCTGCTCGACCCGGCGGATCGACGGCTGAGCCGTGCCGGAACGAGAGTGGAGGTGAATGCGCGCTATCTGGACGCCCTCACCCTGCTCGTCAGCGAATCCGGCAGGCTGGTTTCCAAAGACCGGTTTCTCGACGAGGTCTGGAGCGGAGTGCCGGTCACGGACGAGGCGCTTACCCAATGCATAAGGAGCCTTCGCAGACTTCTCGGCGACGATGCCGCTTCACCGCGCTACATCGAGACCGTTCCCAAACATGGCTATCGTTTCATTGCTTCCGTCGAGCTAGTGGATCCCGGCGATCGCGGCCGGGAAGCGGCCAGCCCGGCCGCTGCACCACAGCCGGCAGCGAATGGGACTGAACGAGAAGAGGATTGGAGCCGCTTCCTCGCCACCTGCGGCGGAGCCCTGGTCGGGGGAGGAATGGCGGGTCTCGTCGGCGGACTTTTCTACGGCTTCCTGGGTGCCGCCCAGCCCCTCCAGGCGGGACTTGGGGCAGCCTCGGTTCTCCTGGTGATAGTCTCGCTCACCATCGTCGCTGCCCTGGCGGGTGCCGCCGGAGTGGGGATCGGCATTGCCGCGGCTAATTTTGCCTCCAGCCGCTTCAGCGCCTGGAGCATCGCTGGCGGCGCTGCTGGCGGGATGATCGTCGGGGCCTTCGGAAAACTGCTCGGACTCGACGCGTTCAATCTTCTGCTTGGCCAGTCACCGGGTGACATTACCGGAGCGCTGGAAGGGGCGGTGCTGGGCGCCGCCGTCGGCCTTGGCGCCTGGCTTGCCGGCCGAGAAACGCAAGCCCAGCGGGATTCGCGTGGACAATCAGAGGGCCGATCCAATCCGCTTCGTCGAAGCGTCGCCGCGGCGGGTCTTGCGGGTTCACTGGCGGGTGCGGCCATCACTGCGCTCGGCGGCCGGCTGATGGCCGGAAGCCTGGATTCACTCGCTCGAAACGTCGCCGGGTCCAGGCTCCGACTCGACCAGATCGGCCTCCTTTTCGGAGAAAGCGGCCTTGGACGGATCAGCCAGATCGTGACCGGCGCTCTTGAAGGCCTGCTGTTCGGCGCCTTCCTGGTCGGATTCATGATCCTTGCCCGCCGGAGCCGGCTGGGCGGGCGCTGAGGCTGCCGCCCCTGCCCCGCCAGGGCCGATCAGGCCGCAGAATCGCTGGCGGCCATGTCGAACAGGACCGCCGCAACCAGCCAGATTCCGGCAAAGAATCCAGTGATGAGCAGAACACCGGCCGACCAGACAGGCACATCGGAAGACAAACCGCTGAAGGGCGCAATCACAATGACCGCCGCTTGAGCGATCGCCGTCGCGACCATGGCTGCGGCCATCGGGCGCGGCCGGAAGCGGGCAGCGAACGACCCGAACAGGGCGACCAGGAGAACGAAGAAGAAAATGAGGTTCACCTCATTATTCTCGCTACCGATGATCCCGACCGCGCCATTGACCCAGATGGTCAGGAAGGCGCCGCCCAAAGCCACTGCAGCGCCGCCTCGATAGAAATTGCTTCGGCGCGTTCGAACCGCCAGCTCCAGGGCGAGGCCGACGCTGGCGATCATGAGGAAAGCGAAGACGAAATCGCCCAGCGTCCAGTTGACTTCCCGGGTGAACTGCATCGCGACCAGCGGCAGCAGGATGAGCATTCCGGCAAATCCCCAGGCTGCGCGCCGGATCAAGCTGCCTTTTCTCTCCGGCCGGCCCCCGTCCCTTATCTCCAAGCTCTCATTCCTCGTCATCGCTCGTCTCCCTGGCTGAATGAAGCCGCTAAGTGAAACGAAAGGCAGAGAAAGGTCATGAGCGAAGGATGAGGTTTCGCTGAAACGAGCACCGGGCCATGGACCGTCAGGTGAGGACAGATCGGCTGGAAACTGCGCCGATCGCCCTCAGCCGAGCTTGTCGAGTTTCTTCTGAAGCTCCGCCATCTGCGCCTTCAGCGCCGCAAGCTCGGCCTTGCTGTCGTCCGCTTCCCCTTTGGCTGGAGGAACCTCGCCGCCTTTCGCTGTCGATGCGGCTGCGGCCGCCCCCGAGAACATCTCCATGTTGCGCCGCGCAAGCTCCGCGAACGGATTGGCTGCCAGTGCACCGGCCATGGCTTCCTTCAACTGGCTCTGGTTGCGCTGCAGCTGCTCGAGCGAAGCTTCGAGATAATGCGGGACCATCCCCTGGACCGAGTCACCATAAAGCGCGATCAGCTGGCGAAGAAAATTGACCGGGAGCATCGTTGTTCCGCGAGCTTCCTCTTCCATGATGATCTGGGCAAGAACGCTCCTGGTGAGATCTTCCCCGCTTCGCGCATCGACGACCTTGAACTCGCGCTTCTGGCGGACCATCTGCGCCAGCTTCTCGAGCGTGATGTAGGACGAGCTTTCGGTATCATAGAGGCGCCGATTGGCATATTTCTTGATGATGACGACATCATCACCGTCTGAAGCGGACGCCATTCGAAACTCCTCGGAAACGCGTCGGACCAGTTTAGCACCGAACTTTGCGGCACCGCAACACAGGCCTCGCCCGCTGCCCTTGTTCCTCTCTCTCCTTCAGGAACAAACCGCATCCGATCCGGCTCGAATGACGAGGGCCCTCAAGGGTCTTCGCAAATATCAGGAGGCGCCCCGGACGAGACCGCAGCCGCTCATGCCTGCAATCGCCGATCGAGCCGGCGCAACGATCCGCGACTATGGCGGTGAGGGCCCGCCGGTCCTGTTCGTTCCATCGCTCATCAATCCACCCAACATTCTCGATCTCGGCGCAAGGCGATCATTGTTGCGCTGGCTTTCGGGCCAAGGCCGGAGGGTGCTCCTGCTCGACTGGGGCTGGCCTGTCGAGGTCCGCCGCAACCTCGACATCAAGGGCCATGTCGAGCAAGTCCTTGTGCCTTTGCTGGACGATATCGGTGAGACTTGCGATCTGGTCGGCTATTGTCTTGGGGGGACGATGGCGATTGCGGCTGCAGCGACCGCCCCGGTCCGAAGCCTCGCCACGATCGCCGCACCGTGGACGTTCAGCCGATATCCGGTGGCTGCTCGTGACCAGCTGGGGCGCCTGTGGGCCAATTCCAGGCCGGCAGTGGACGCTCTTGAACTGATGCCGATGGAGATTCTTCAGAGCGCGTTCTGGAGCCTCGACCCGGAAAGGACGATCGCCAAGTTCGAAGCCTTTGCCGATCTCGAAGGCGTCGAGGCCGAGATTTTCGTGGCGCTCGAAGACTGGGCCAATGACGGCGCCCCGATCAGCCGAGCGTCCGCCACCGAACTGTTCGAGGATTTTTTCCGCGACGATCTGCCGGGTGAAGGACGCTGGCAGGTGGCCGGAGCCGTTGTCGACGGGAGACGCTCGATCGTCCCGACCCTGAACATGGTCTCCACCAGCGACCGGATCGTCCCGTTCGAAACGGCACCGGACGGTGGAGAGCGGCTGGAATTCGCTCAGGGCCATGTCGGAATGGTTGTTGGCTCGAGCGCTCGGGACCGGCTCTGGAAGGCGCTAGCCCAATGGCTGGGCCGCACTCTCTAGACGGAATCCGCTGCTTTCGCGCATCGCTCTGCGATGCTAGGAACCCGCCCAGATGAGCTCGCTGGCTCCTTCGTCCGCCGGAGCTCGACGACCCCCAAGCTGTCAGGAGGCCGCTGCCCATGAAAGATGTCGTGATCACCGCTGCCAGGCGCACCCCCGTCGGTGCCTTTCTGGGTGCCTTTGCGACCGTTCCGGCCCACGAGCTGGGCCGGGTTGCAATCGAGGCTGCGCTCGAACAATCGGGCGTGGCGGCCAACGAGGTTTCCGAGGTCATCCTCGGCCAGGTCCTGACCGCCGCCCAGGGGCAGAACCCGGCCCGCCAGGCCTCGATGGCTGCCGGGATACCAAAGGAAATTCCGGCCTGGGGCGTGAACCAGGTCTGTGGCTCCGGGCTTCGGACCGTTGCCCTGGCCGCGCAGGCGATCCAGACTGGCGATTCCGCCATCGTCGTCGCCGGAGGCCAGGAAAGCATGAGTCTGTCGGTTCACGCCCAGTCGGTCAGGGCGGGAACCAAGATGGGGTCGCTTGAACTGGTCGACACGATGATCAAGGACGGTCTGACCGACGCCTTCAATCTCTACCATATGGGAGTCACCGCCGAGAATCTGGCGGAGCAATATCAGCTGGGTCGCGACGAGCAGGATGCGTTCGCGACCGCTTCACAGAACAAGGCGAGCAAGGCGCGCAGCGAGGGCCGCTTCCGGGACGAAATCGCCCCTGTCACCGTGAAGTCGCGCAAGAAGGAAACCGTCGTCGATGCGGACGAATATATTCGCGACGGGGTTGAGCAGTCGGCGCTGGCCGGGCTTCGTCCCGCCTTCAGGAAGGAAGGAAGCGTCACTGCAGGCAATGCCTCCGGGATCAACGACGGGGCGGCGGCTCTGGTCGTGATGAGCCGGGAGGAGGCCGAGCGTCGAGGCGCTCCGATCCTGGCCCGGGTTGCAAGCTGGGCATCGGCCGGGGTCGACCCGTCGATCATGGGCATCGGCCCGGTACCAGCCACCCGCCGTGCGCTTGAGAAGGCGGGCTGGAGCCTTGCCGACCTGGACCTCATCGAGGCCAATGAAGCCTTCGCGGCGCAGGCTCTTGCCGTCGGCCGGGAGCTCGGTTGGGATTCCGATAAGGTCAACGTCAATGGCGGCGCGATCGCCATCGGTCATCCGATCGGCGCAAGCGGGGCCCGCGTATTGACGACCCTGCTCCACGAAATGGCTCGGCGCGATTCAAAGAAGGGCCTTGCAACCCTGTGTATCGGCGGCGGGATGGGCATCGCCTTGTGCGTTGAACGAGACTGAACCGCCGGGCCTCCTCCCCTCAGGGCCTCGGCGGCAAACCGCTGACCCGCTGGTCATGCCAGTCCTCGCCGTCGAAGCGATAATCGGCGCGGCTTGACGGAACGAACCGGTCGCCGTCCCAGGCGATCACCTGCAGCTCGATCTCGTCGCTTCGTCGGGCGCGGATCCAATTGAAGCTTTGCAACTCGTCGTTCCGAAGCCTGACCGAGATTGCGGTGCCGGCCTGGAGCACGAGGGCACCGCCGGCATTGTGCACCATCTTTCGCGCAGCACCGGCGAAGGTGCGGTGGAAATGGCCGGCAAGGGCGATGTGAACGCCCGCTTCGCATACCGCCTTGACCGCGTCGCGGTGGCGTCCGACCGCCTCGCTGAGCTCTCCACCCGCCCCGATCGGCATCGAGAAAAGCGGATGGTGGGTGACGAGGATCCTGGTCTTGTGAGGCTCGACATCGGCAAAGCGCTCACGGATCAGCTTCATCTGATCGACATTGATCCGCCCGTCCTTGATCGTCAGCGATCGCGCCGTGTTGATTCCCAGGACCGCAAGCTGGTCGTTTTCGAACCAGGGGCAAAGATCGTTCGAAATATAGCGTCGATAGCGTGCAAGCGGCCGGGCAAAGCGGCGGATGACGTCATAGAGCGGAATGTCATGATTTCCCGGAACCGCGAGGATTGCGAAGCCGTCGGAGCGAAGCCGGTTGAGCCAGGTTGACGCCATCTTGAATTGAGCGACCCTGGCCCGCTGGGTGAAATCGCCGCTGATGACCAGCAGATCGGGCCGGTTTTCCAATAGCCAGGCTTCGGCGGAATCGGCGATCTTCGGCTCATGGGCGCCGAAATGGACGTCGGAAAGATGAGCGATCGTTGCCATGGCCGGTGAACGAGCCGACGGCGCCGGAGTTCATACCCAGTGGCGCCCGAACCGCGAACCGAGGCCGGTCAGAAGCTCATATTGCGAAAGCCCCGACTGTCCGGCCGCTGATGGAAGGTCGTAATCCAGCTCGACCCAGTCTCCTTCCCGAAGGTGGGGAGCCTGATCGACGCACAAGGCGGTGAGATCCATCGAGACTCGGCCGACGACCGGAGCGAAGCCTGTCTCCAGCCTGGCTCTTCCGGTCCCGGAAAAGCCTCGCAGATAGCCGTCCGCATAGCCGAGATTGATGATCGCAAGCTCATGCCGCCGGCGCGCAGTGAAGGTCGCATTATAGCCGACGCTGTCGCCTGCCTCGACCCGGCGTCGCTGAACGATCTGAGCTTCAACCCGGACCACCTGCCGGATTACCCCCCTCGCCTCCGCTCGCGGGATCCCGCCATAGAGGGCAAGACCGGGCCGAGTGAGGTCGAAATGATAGTCGCTTCCCAGGCAGATACCGGCGCTGTTTGCGAGACTCCTTCGGTCCGCCTGGACTTCGGCTGCAGCCGCCGCGAAGACGAGCCGCTGGCGTTCGTTGGCCGGAACGTCCTCGTCGGCACAGGCGAGATGGCTCATCAGTGTGTGGATGGCCAGACCGTCAAGGGCATCGGCGCCCGCTTCCGCAGGCGACAGGCCGAGCCGGGATATCCCGCTGTCGATCATCAGGTCGCAGGGCCTCTTTGTTTCCCGCCACCTCGCAACCTGTTCCGGGCTGTTCAGAACAGGGCGCGCCGGGGACTCCAGAGCGGCGGTCAGGTCGTCCGGCCCTACTCCGTGCAGAACGGAAAGCCCCAGGGCCTCCGGCCAGGGCGCGAGCTCCAGAGCCTCCGCCCAGGTTGCAACGAAGAAATCCCGGCAGCCGGCGTCAGCAAGCCGTTCGACGACCTCGCGCATTCCAAGCCCGTAGCCGTCGGCCTTGACCGCAGCACCACAGGCCGCGGCGCCGCTTTGGCGGTCGAGCCAGCGCCAGTTGGAAACGAGCGCCGCTCCGTCGAGCACCAGCCGCAAGGGGAGATGAACCATGGCGGCGCCGTAGCGCCAGTGAACGGCCAGTCCAAGTAGGCGACTTTCGAAATCTGTGACTCGCGATCGCTCTCTTGCCCGGGGCAGCCTTCTGGACCATCGACGATTCATGAAGCATTGCTTCGCGCCAATCATCCGGGACGACACGAAACTCGTGGTCCTCGGCAGCCTTCCAGGCGCCGTCTCGCTCGCGCAGCAGCGTTATTATGCCCATCCCCGAAACCAGTTCTGGCGGTTGATCGGCGCCGTCATCGATCGCGACCTTTCAGCCCTTCTCTATGAGGAGCGACTGGAAACCCTGCTCGACGCCCGAATCGGGCTTTGGGACACGGTTGCCTCTGCCACCCGCAGGGGCAGCCTGGATTCCGAAATCCGGTTGCACGAGGCAAGCGACCTTGGGGCGTTACGGGATCGGAGTCCTTCGCTTGGGGCTCTGGCCTTCAACGGTGCCAAGGCGTCCCAGGTCGGGCGCCGGCAGTTGGCTGCGGGATCGGGCCTGCTCCTCGTCGACCTGCCGTCGAGCAGCCCGGCTTACACCTTGCCGCTCGAACGCAAGCTCGACCATTGGCTCGCGCTCCGCTCGATCCTGGGCTCGAGGGATCGGTTCTAGAGCTCGGCGCCCTCGTCATCCGGCCGACGGCGGCGGCGCGCAAGCAGGAACAGCAAGGTGGGCCAGAAGACCGAGTTGACGAAGTCCATCGCCGAGGACTCGAAATACCAGACCGCGCCTTCCGAATAGTCGATCACCTCGTTGATAAAAGCGAGTGCTACCACGACCGACAGTGGCACCCACGACCGCATTCGCTTTCTCAGCAGCAAGGCGGTGACAACGAAAATAACCAGGCCGACATGGACGTGGAGCAGGTCTTCCGACCATCCAGCTTCCCCGAGTGCGGCCTTCCAGGCCAGATATTCCTGGATCATGCGATATCCTTCGGATTCCAGCCCGGGCCGCACCGGGCGATGATTCTTTCGGCAAGCTCGTGGCGGGCAATGACCAGGTCCGGGACAAGAGCGTCCGGTCGATTGTAGCAGAGCGGCGATCCATCGATCCTGCTCGCGTGAAGGCCGGCGCCCAGGGCCACCGCCGCGGGCGCGCAATTGTCCCATTCATGCTGGCCGCCGGAATGATAATAGAGGTCGGCTTCGCCGGCGACGACGGCCATCGCCTTGGCGCCTGCCGAACCCATCGGGACAAGGTCGGCGTCCAGAATCGCTGCAATTGCCTGCGATTCAGCTGGTGGCCGGGTTCGGCTGACCAGCATGACTGGCCGCTTCCGGTCCGTCTGGGCCAGCGGCTGAGGCGTGTCCGAGCGGAACAATTGGCCCCTGGCGGGAATGGCGACGGCGCCGACCTTCGGCATCCCGTCGATTGCAAGCGCCACGTGGACAGCCCAGTCGCTTCGACCTTCGACATACTCTCTGGTCCCATCAAGAGGGTCGATGATCCAGACCCGGTCGCTGGCCAGTCGCTCGAGCCGGTCCGGGCTCTCTTCGGAAAGCACGGAATCGCCGGGCCGCCACTCGCTCAGGCTGGTCAGGATGAACGCGTTGGCGACCTTGTCAGCGACCTTGCCAAGGCCTGACCCGGAAGAAAGGCGGCGATCCCGAAGATCGATCAGAAGCCGGCCGGCGCCTTCGGCAAGCTGCGCCGCCAGTTGCTCGTCAGTCACTTCAGCACTCCCGTCCCTCGCCGCCCCCAGATGCGTCAAGTCGGCCATGGACGCAATCGGAGCAAACAGGGTTAACGCTCTCTTTACCCTATCGACCGTATTCCCCCGGCATCCGAATTAACGAGGGGGACTTCGATGAGCATTATCCTTGCTGCCTTTCTGGCTGGACCGACCGTGCTGCCGCAGATCGACCGGCGAGCGCTGGAACTTCAGGCCCGCGCCGAGGCGCTTCACGCTCCAGTTCACCGGACGGCCTCCGTCCAGCAGGGCTTCAGTCGTCCCAGCCCGCTTGATCTGACCTCGATCACAACCATCTGCCGGGCCGCTGGCGCGCAGGTGGATCCGGCAGGTTTCATCGTCCGGCTGAGTGCGGCCTATTCGCTCGATCGCCGTGACAGCCTGGCGCTTCGGGCAAGCTGCGCCGCCTATCTCGCCGGCAATGCGGATGCCCGCACACCGAGGTGACGGGACCCGGGCGATCGGCTAGCCAATAAGGGTGGCGAGCACGGATTTCCTGGTTCTGGGCGGCGGCGTGGCGGGACTGTCGATCGCCGCTCGCCTCGCCGATCATGGCAAGGTGGTCGTCCTCGAAGCTGAAGAGGCGCTTGGCTATCATTCCTCGGGACGGAGCGCGACCTTCTCCCATTACGGGATCGGCAATGCCCCGGTCAGGGCGCTGACTGCCTGCAGCCGATCCTTCTTCCTCGGCGCGGAAGGGCCACCCTTGTGCAATCGGAGCACGGCCCTTTTCGTCGCGACCGAGGAAATGCTTCCCGATCTTGCCGCGCTCGAAGCCAGAATGACGCCTTTCACTTCTGCGCTCGAACGGATCGGACCCGATGAATCCCGGCGCCTGTTTCCGCCACTTCGGACTGGCAGGGACTCGATCGTCGCTGCAATCGCCTTCACCGACGGGCTGAGGCTCGATCCCGACGCCTTGCTTCAGACCTATGCGCGATCGATCCGCAAGGCGGGCGGGATCGTCCGGACCGGGGCAAGGATCGTCTCCATTCGCAATTCCGGCCCGACCTGGACGGTAAAGAACGCTTCCGGGGAAAGCTGGTCGGCGCCGCTCCTGGTCAATGCCGCGGGCGCCTGGGCGGACGAGGTCGCCTTGCTTGCCGGGGTGGCCCCGCTCGGCCTTCGTCCGCTCCGAAGGACGATCATCCTTGTCGATCCGCCGGCCGGTTCAGTGATTGACGACTGGCCCTTCGTGAAGACGGTGATCGATGATTTCTACATCCTTCCTCAATCCGGACGGCTGATGGCTTCGCCGGTCGACGAGGTTGAAAGCGGCCCGTGCGATGCCCAGCCGGAAGACCTCGACCTGGCCGTCGCTGCAGCGAAGGTCGAACAGTATACGACCCTCAAGGTGGAGAGGATCGCCCACCGTTGGGCCGGCCTTCGCACCTTTGCTAGCGACCGGGTTCCGGTCATCGGCTTTGCCCCGGACAGGCCGAACTTCTTCTGGCTTGCAGGACAAGGGGGTTTCGGGCTTCAGACTGCGCCGGCCGTGGCCATGGCTGCCGAAGCGCTTATCACCGGGTCCGACTGGCCCGTTGCGCTCCGCTCATTCGGAGTCGAACCCGGGCAGGTGAAACCCGACCGACTGTTGAAGGACTGATCGGGACCGGTGCAACCTGCTGCCGGGCAAAAGGTTGAGCCTGGAAGACGACCTATGTGCAAGGGGAGCCCGTCGAGTTGAGCGAGTATCAAGGCGGGGAAGCCACAATCGAGGAAGAGGCCGTCGCCCAGCCGCCGCTTTCGCGAGTCCGGACCGTCAAGCGGGTCGCCCTGGGCGTCGCGATCCTCGTCGCAATCATCATCCTCTGGCTGATCGCGACAGCCCCGCTTTCCCGGTCGCTGGGACCTGTGGCGGCCCCCAGCCTCACCATCCTGTCCGCCGAGGGCGAGCCGATTGCGAGACGAGGCGCAGTGATCGGCGAACCGGTTTCGGTCGAGGAACTTCCGGAGCATGTTTCCCAGGCCTTCCTCGCGATCGAGGACCGGCGCTTTTATCGGCATATCGGTATCGATCCCTGGGGGATCGCTCGCGCCATGTGGCGAAACGTTCGGGCAGGAGGAGTCCGCCAGGGCGGCAGTACGATCAGCCAGCAGCTCGCCAAGACCAGCTTCCTGAGCCAGGACCGAACCGCCGCCCGGAAGATCCAGGAGGCGTTCATCGCACTCTGGCTCGAAGCCTGGCTCAGCAAGGACGAGATCCTCAGCCGCTATCTTTCCAACGTCTATTTCGGCGAGAATGTCTATGGCCTCAGGGCTGCGGCGAAACGCTATTTCGATGTCGAACCCGACGAATTGACGATTAGCCAGGCGGCAATGCTCGCTGGGATCGTCAACGCTCCCTCAAGACTTGCGCCGACCAACAATCTCGATGGGGCCCAGGAGCGTTCGGAACGAGTGATGAAGGCGATGGCCGAGACCGGCTTCATCACCTCCGAGGAACATTCGAAGCTCGAGCCGGCACGCCTTCGCGAGGGGCCGAAGGACGATGTTCCGACCGGCACCTATTTCGCCGACTGGGTGGTTCCGGAGGCGAGCGCGCTTGCGGAGGAAAGTTACGGTCAGCGGCGGGTCCGGACGACCCTGGACGGTGATCTTCAGCGAAGCGCCGTCCGGGCGGTTCGAAGTGCCGGCCTCGGCCGGGCCCAGGCGGCCCTTGTGGCGATGCGGCTCGATGGCCGCGTCGTCGCCATGGTTGGAGGCAAGGATTATTCGAAAAGCGTCTTCAACCGCGCCACCCAGGCCCGCCGTCAACCGGGATCCGCCTTCAAGCCGTTCGTCTATATGGCTGCGTTTCGGGCCGGACTCACTCCGACTACACCGGTCGACGATGTCCCGATCCGTGTTGGCGACTGGGAACCGAAAAATTACGGCGATCGCTATCGGGGCCGGGTCAGCCTGCGCGAAGCCGTCGCCTTTTCGAGCAACAGCGTTGCAGTCCAGCTCCAGGAGCGGGTTGGACGCGATAATGTGATCCGAGCTGCCCGCGATCTTGGGATCACGACGCCGCTTCGCCCGGATCCGAGCCTCGCTTTGGGCTCCAGCGCGATGAGCCTGATCGAGCTGACCGCGGCCTATGCGGCCTTCGCTTCCGGCCGCTACCCGATCCGGCCACGAGGCCTGCCCGACGAAGCCAATGGCTGGCTTGGCAGGAGCTGGCCAACCGCCGACGAACTCAGCCGGGACCGCGCCTTTCCGATGCTTCGCGACGTCCTCAATGCCGTTGTCAGCCGAGGGACCGGAAAGTCGGCCGAGCTGTCGGTTCCCACCTTCGGCAAGACCGGGACCACTTCCGATTATCGCGATGCCCTGTTCATCGGTTTTGCCGGCGACCTGGTCGTCGGGGTGTGGGTCGGGAATGACGATAACAGCCCGCTCCCGGGAACGACGGGCGGCGGCATTCCAGCCCGGATCTGGCGAAGCTTCATGACCGACGCCCTGGATACCCGGGTAGCGAGGCGTTCGGATCCGGTCCCGTTGAGCGAAACGGATCGGGTGGTCGAAACGCGGGGAACAGGGTCGCAGTCCGAAGCGCCCGCCGAAGCCGCCCCTGCCGCCGACCCGTCACCAACGGAAACGCCAGGGCGAGTCCCGGCGCCCGAGATTCCGGAACTCATTCTGCCACCGCCCGTAACTCCCAGAGAGGAGCCGCCGGCGGAGAGTAACAGCCTGTGACGGGACTTCGGCGTAGCCTGGAAGGTTCAGTCGGTCGGAGGGGTGGTTATCGTTCCGGCGCGTTGATCACGGCGGCGATCATAATATTTCTTCGCGCCAAAGGCCCCCATCGCCACAAGGCCGAGCGGAGTGAAGGCGCGGCGAATGATCCAGGGCGCGGCGGCGCCGATCAGCATTCCGCTGGCGCCGCGTTTTCGGCCTGCCATTCGTCGCCCGACAGCAGCGCCGATAATCTTGCCAATCATGTCATTCTCCGGTCAGGGTTCGGTGCCGGAACAGCGCGGGATCGACCCGAATGTTCCGCGGTCATGAGCGAGGAGCGCCAATGAGCAGGGAGCCGATCAGTCACCGGATCTTCATCGAGCGTCTGGTCATTGCCATCGCCGTCGTCGCCGTCGCGCTCCTGCTGTGGAATCTTCGCGGCTTGTTGCTGCTGGTCTTCGGCGCCGTCCTTGTCGCAGTGATCCTCAGTCTCGTCGCTCAGCCCCTGCGCCAGCGGCTCAATTTTCCGGACTGGGCCGCCTTGATGGTCGCGGTCTTGCTCGTCGCTGCAATCCTGGTCACCGCCTTCTGGACGTTCGGCGCCCAGCTCATCCGGCAAGCCGACGCCTTGAAGGAGGCGATCCCGTCGGCGTGGGACGCCGTCGAGGCGCGGATGGAGCTGTGGGGCCTTGGTGATCTTGTGAGCCAATGGACGAGCGGAATCGGGGAAGGCGGCGGCGTCGTGTCCAACCTGGGCAACATTGCCATGTCCGTTGGCAACGGGATCGGCGACACATTGCTGGTCCTGATCGGCGGTATCTATCTGGCCGCGCAGCCCGAACTCTATCGGATCGGAATGATCAAGCTCGTTCCTGAACGTGGTCGAACCCTGGCCGCCCAGGCTCTGGATGCGAGTGGTCGAGGTCTCAAGCTCTGGCTGGTCGGCCGGCTGATCTCGATGCTGGTCGTCGGTCTTCTGACCTGGCTGGGACTGGTGCTGATAGGGGTGCCGTCGGCGCTTGCCCTGGGCCTGCTTGCAGCCCTGCTCGAGTTCATCCCGTTTCTCGGGCCTATCGTCGCTGCAGTCCCGGCCATTTTGCTCGCTTTTGCCGAGAGCCCGCAAACGGCGCTCTGGACCGCCTTGCTCTTCCTCCTCATCCAGCAATTCGAAGGCAACATCCTCGAACCCCTGGTCCAGCAGCGGGCCGTCGACCTGCCGCCCGCCCTTCTGGTCTTCGCTCTGGTCGCGGGCGGACTGATCTTCGGTCTCTGGGGAGTGATCCTTGCTGCCCCGGCGACCGTCGTGATCTTCGTCATGGTGAAGCGTCTTTATGTCCAGGAAGCCTTGAGCACCCCGACCCCGATTCCAGGCGAAAAAAGGAAAAAGGGAGAAGGACTGTCTGACAGCCCGGGCTGATCAGTCGAGAAACAGCTCGGCAGCGCCTTCGACGATGGCGTCCACGTCGAGCCGATAGTCGCGATACAGGTCCTGCAGATCCCCGGTCTGCCCGAAACGATCGACCCCGAGCGGACTCACCTTCTGGCCAAGGACACCGCCCAGCCAGGACAAGGAAGCGGGTGCGGCATCGATAAGTGTCACGAGACCGGCAGGTGATCCGAGCTTCGACAGCAGGGTTTCGACATGGGAAGGCGTCCTTGTCGCCTTCTTCCAGCGTGCACCTCTGGACTCGCTCCAGCCGCGATGGAGCAGGCCGGGCGAGGTGATTGCGAGAAGTCCGAGACCTTCAATATCCTCGCGAAGGGCCTCCCAGGCCGCCAGTGCCTCTGGCGCCAGGGCGCCGGAATAGACCAGGGCCGTCGATGCTCCTGGAGCCGGCTCTCGAAGCCAGTAACCGCCCTTTAGGGCGTCCGCCTTCCACCCTTCGTCCGTTCGCTCCACCTGGCGGATGGTTCGTGTTGAAAGGCGTAGGTAGAGGCTCTCCCCGTCCGGGTCCTGGACCAGCCTGAAGCCCTCTTCCATGAACAAGGCGAGTTCGTCGGCAAAGGCTGGCTCATAATGACGAAGTCCGGGCTGGCCGAGGGCGATGAGAGGCGGGTTAATTGACTGATGAGCGCCGCCCTCGGGGCCGAGGGTCAATCCGGACGGCGTCGCCACCAGGATGAACCGGGAGTCCTGATAGCAGCCATAATTGAGAGCATCGAGGCCGCGGGCGATGAAGGGATCATAGACCGTTCCGATCGGAAAGAGGCGCTGCCCGAACTGGTCGCCCGAAAGCCCGAGGGCGGCAAGCATCAGGAACAGATTATTCTCGGCAATGCCGAGTTCGATATGCTGGCCGGCATGGCTCGCGCCCCATTTCTGTGCCGACGGGATCTTGTTCGAAGCGAACACGTCGGCCACGGGCTGACGCCTGAACAGGCCGCGCTGGTTCACCCAGGCACCAAGATTGGTGGAAACCGTCACGTCCGGCGACGTGGTGACGATTCGATCGGCAAGGGAGATGGACTGCCCCGATTCATCGCCCCGGGCGCGGGAGAGCTCGAGCAGGATCCGGCCGAATGCCGCCTGGGTCGATTGTTCCTCACCTGCCGGAGGGGCGATCACCGGCACTTCGGCCTGGTTCCAGGCACGATCCCTTTTGGAACGGGCAATCCGGCTGCCCTCGACGACCGCCTGGGCCGAAGCGGCGGCGTTGTCGCCAAGCCCGGCCCAAGGCTCCCATTCCTGGCCCTTCGGGATTCCCATATGCTCTCGAAGGGCGTCGATCTGGCCCGGGTTCATCAGCCCTGCATGATTATCCTTGTGGCCGGCAAAGGGCAGTCCCTGGCCCTTGATGGTGAAGGCAATGAAGAGGGTCGGAACATCGTCCTGGGCAGAATCGAAGGCCTCGACGAGGGCGGCCATGTCGTGACCGCCCAGATTGGTCATCAAGGCATGGAGCGAATCATCGTCGTGCCGTTCGAGCAACGGCCTGGTCCCGGGCGCCTCATTCAGCAGCCGTTCGCGCCAGGCGGCGCCCCCCAGATAGGTGAGCGCCGAAAAGTCGGCATTGCCGACCTGATCGAGCCAAGCCTTGAGTTCGCTGCCGCCCGGGGTGTCGAACGCTGCCTCGAGCGCCTTTCCATAGCGAAGCGTGATGACCCGCCATCCGCAGCTGGCGAAGATCTCGTCGAAGCGATCGAACATCCGGTCAGGGGAGGTCGAATCCAGCGATTGTCGGTTATAATCGACAATCCACCAGCAATTGCGGACGTCGTGCTTGTGGGCCTCGATCAGGCATTCATAGATATTGCCCTCGTCCAGCTCGGCATCGCCGAGAAGGGCCACCATCCGCCCTTTATCTTTCTCGGCCAGAAGGTCGTGAGCGATCAGATAGTCCTGAACCAGACTTGCAAAGGCCGTGACCGCCACCCCGAGCCCGACCGACCCGGTCGAGAAATCGACTGGAATCCCGTCCTTGGTCCGGCTTGGATAGGATTGGGCGCCGCCAAAAGCCCGAAAGGCTTCAAGCTGCTCGCGGCTCTGATTTCCGAGCAAATAATGGATTGCGTGGAGGACGGGTCCTGCATGGGGCTTCACCGCCACCCGGTCATTCGGGCCGAGCGAATGGAAATAGAGCGCTGCCATGATCGCAGTCATCGAGGCGCAGGACGCCTGGTGACCGCCGACCTTCAGGCCATCGCGACTTTCCCGGACATGATTGGCATGGTGGATCGTCCAGCTCGACAGCCAGCGCAGTCGATCGTCGATCAGCCGCAGCGCGTCGAGATCGGCGCCGCCTCCTGCCGTCTTCTTCAGCATGGACGCTCCCTACGCAGCGGGCGCAGCAATTCCCAGCCTTGATTTCGCCGTCAGGATCAGCCCTGGTGCCGGGCAATCCACTCCTCAACGACCGGCGCGATCTGATTGCGCCACTTGCTGCCGTTGAAGATGCCGTAATGACCCACCCCCTTGGCAAGGTGGTAGCGCTTCATCCGGGCCGGCAGTGCACTCGAAATGTCGATCGCCGCCTTGGTCTGGCCCACCCCGGAAATATCGTCGCGCTCACCTTCGATCGCGAGCAGAGCGACATCCTTGATCGCAGCCGGATCTACCCGGTGCCCGCGATGCATCATCTTGCCCTTCGGAAGCAGGTGGCGCTGGAAGACGACGTCGACGGTCTGGAGATAGAATTCGGCGGTCATGTCACAGACCGCCCGATACTCGTCGTAGAAATCCTTCGTCGACTCTGCGCTTTCACCGTCGCCCTGGACCAGGTGCCGGAACATCTCCCAATGGCTGACAAGGTGATTGCCAAGGTTCATCGCCATGAAGCCGGCAAGCTGAAGAAAGCCCGGATACACCTTCCGTCCGTTGCCCGGGTAAAGGTAGGGGACGGTAGCAATGACATTGTTCTCGAACCAGCTGAACGGACGCTGGGTGGCGAGCAGATTGACCTCTGTCGGAGCCCGGCGGGTGTCGATCGGTCCGCCCATCATCGTCAGCGTCCGGGGCCGGCATGGATTGCGGTCGGCGCTCATCACCGCTGCCGCCGCATAGGCTGGAACCGCAGGCTGGCACACGGCGAGCATGTGGGCGCCAGGGCCGATCGCCTCGAGAAACTCGATCAGATAATCGACATAATCGTCGAGGTCGAAGCCGCCGTCGTCGAGCGGGACCAGCTTCGCGTCCCTCCAGTCGGTGATGAAGACGTCATGGGCGGGAAGCATCCGCTCGACGGTGCCTCGAAGAAGGGTGGCATAATGGCCGGACATGGGCGCGACGATGAGGAGCTTGGCTCCGCCATCGATCCCTTCGCGCCGGAAATGCTTCAGTTGGCCGAACGGCTTTCTGAGTACCACTTCCTCGATCACGTCGACCGTCTTGCCCTCGACCTTGGTCGAATGAAGGCCGAAATCCGGCTTTCCACGCGGCGCCGAGGCGTGGGCAAAGACGTCCAGGGCCGACGAAACGATTGGCCCCATGTGTGAATAAGCGAGCGGATTGGCCGGGTTCTGCATCCAGCCGGCACCGATATTTGCCAGGGTGCTTGCGCCGGCGAGCCATGAACGTTGAACTTCGTAAGCGTCGTAAAGCATCAAATCTCCACCCCCGGTACCCATTTATGGGGAGCCGGGGAGCCCAGGTCCAGCGATAAACCGACCGATCGGTCAAAAGGTCCGGACAATTGGTCGTTTCCGGTTCGTCTTTCGGGAGACGGCTTAAAGGTCTGCGAAGTGCTTCCCGGACCTGCCAATTCCCGCCGCGAGCGCAGGGCTGAGGCCAGTGCTTCCAAATGACGGGTACAGGCTCTAAGCCGCAAGCCATGGATTCCAGGATCGAGGACGCGCCGAAAGGCAAGGTCAGCAATCTGCTGATCATCTGGCGCTATGCGACCCGTTACAAGGGCACGATTGCCGGGGCGGTCATCACCCTCCTCCTCGCAGCCGGCGCGACCCTCGCCATTCCGGATGGCTTCCGCCGGGTGATCGACCGTGGCTTCGTTGCCGGCGGCGGCGATCTCTCCACCCAGTTCAACTATCTTTTCGTGATGGTCTTCGCCCTGGCGTTCGCGACCGCGGGCCGGTTCTACTTCGTGTCGATGCTGGGCGAGAAGGTGATTGCCGACATCCGCTCGGCGGTTCACGACAACCTGCTCAGGCAGGAGCCCCGCTTCTTCGAGGAGAACCGGCCGGCTGAAATCGCGTCGCGAGTGACTGCGGACACGTCGGTGATCGAGATCGTGGTCAGCTCTACCGTTTCGGTTGCTCTTCGAAACACGGTCCTGGGGGTCGGCGGGATCATCTATCTGTTCACTCTGGCGCCGACGATGACTGCCTGGCTGCTGGTCGGAATTCCGGTCATCATCATGCCGATCGTTCTCATCGGTAGGCGGGTCCGGGTGATCTCGAGAAGCAGCCAGGACCGGATTGCCGACCTCGGTTCGATCGTCGCAGAAACCCTGGGCGCAATGAAGATCGTCCAGTCCTTTGGCCAGGAGGCCCGCGAAAGCGAGCGATTCCGGCTGGCCGTCGGACAGGCTTTCCAGACCGCCCGCCGGCGGATCGTTCTTCGGGCGCTGTTGACCGCAATCGCCATCGCAATGCTGTTTGGAGGTATCACCCTCCTCGTCAGGCAGGCTGCACTCGATGTCGCGGAAGGGGATGTAAGCGGCGGCACCGTCGCCGCCTTCGTCATCACCGGTGCCATCGTCGCTGGCGCCTTTGGCGCACTGACGGAGGTCTATGGAGAACTTCTCCGGGGCGCTGGGGCCACCGGCCGGATCGCCGAGCTGATGGCGGTGGTGCCGCAGATAAAGGCCCCGGCGAATCCCGTGAAACTGCCTGAGCCGGCGCAGGGGAGATTGAGATTCGAGAAAGTCACCTTCCAATATCCCACCAGGCCGGAAGTCAGCGCCCTCAAGGATTTCAATCTGGAAGTGGCGCCGGCCGAAACCCTCGCCGTGGTCGGCCCGTCCGGCGCCGGCAAATCGACCCTCTTCCAGCTTGCCCAGCGCTTCTACGATCCTCAGGAAGGTCGGGTGACCCTGGACGGCGTCGATATTCGCGATTCCGATCCAGGCGCCGTCAGGGCGCGGATCGGCGTGGTTCCGCAGGAGATGGTCATCTTCGCGGCTTCAGCCCGCGACAATCTGCGCTACGGCCTTTGGGAAGCGAGCGACGAGCAGATCTGGGAAGCTGCCGAGGCCGCCAATGCCGCCGAGTTTCTCCACAAGCTGCCCGACGGCCTCGATACCTTTCTGGGCGAGGGCGGAGCCCGCTTGTCCGGCGGTCAGCGCCAGAGGATTGCGATTGCCCGGGCCCTCCTTCGCAATTCGCCCCTGCTCCTCCTCGACGAAGCCACTTCGGCCCTGGATGCGGAATCGGAGCGTCTTGTCCAATCCTCGCTCGAACGCCTCTTCGTCGGCCGAACTAC
The DNA here is from genome assembly GCA_964404245.1 of uncultured Sphingosinicella sp. Lineage (GTDB taxonomy): Bacteria > Pseudomonadota > Alphaproteobacteria > Sphingomonadales > Sphingomonadaceae > Allosphingosinicella. The sequence continues at coordinate 25,313 of CAYOJN010000007.1, forward strand.
GATCGTCATCGCCCACCGTCTCGCCACTGTCCGGGCCGCCGACCGGATCATCGTCATGGACCAAGGGAGAATTGTCGAGGAAGGCACCCATGACGAGCTCAACAGCCGTGGCGGCCTCTATGCCCGGCTCGCCCGTCTCCAGTTCGACGGGCTCGCTGCCTGATCCGCCACGGCGGACGGTAAATCCGTCCCGAAGGGCCAACGCACCTGTTCTGCACAAGGGGGCTGCCCGGATCTCCTTCCCCTTCGCCCCGGCGCTGCACCCTCCGTCGCTGATCGACAGTCCGTTGCCGGCGCAACATTGATCGGCACGGCCTCACCGACCGGACGGGCCGGGACCGCCGTCCAAAGCGAGTGATTGACTAAAAAAAGGGCGGCCCCGAAGGACCGCCCTGATGTCTTCCAATCCGCTTCGAGCTCAGTCGAAATTGATGAATGCCTCGTTGCCGACGAAACCCATCGAGACGATGTTCGCGCGCTTTGTCACCGCAAGCACCTCGTCGACGCGCTCATAGCGCGCGTTCGGGTTCGGCTGGAGGTGAAGCTCCGGAGTCGGGCTCATCGTCGTCGTGATGTCCAGATACTGGCGGAGAGTCACCAGATCGACCGGTGATCCGTTCCAGAGCACCGCATCGTTCGGCTCGACGACAATCTTGTTCTTGACCGGGTCGATAGGCGGCGGAGTCTGGTTCGGCGTCGGCTGCGGAAGGTCCAGCTTCACTGCGTGGGTCTGGATCGGGATCGTGATGATGAACATGATCAGAAGCACCAGCATGACGTCGATAAGCGGCGTCGTGTTGATGTCCATCATCGGTTCGTCGGAATTGGGGTCGTTGACCTGCGCGCCCATTAGTTAACTCCTGAACTTCGCTTAGAAACGCAAGCCGCCGCGCGGCTCCGGCTCGGAAATGAAGCCGACGCGCGGATAACCCGCCCGCTGCATCACCGCGATGGCTCCGCCGACACAGCGCCAGGGCGTGTTGATATCGGCCCGGATATGCGCTTCCGGAAGGGTATCGTCCGTCAGATTCTCGGCCCCGCCGACCGCCTCGATCTGCTCTTCGAGTTCGGCAACGGCGCGATCGAGCAATTGCTGTGAATTGATCCGGCTGAGTTCCCAATAGACTTCGCACTGGCCGTCCACCGCCCTGACCGAGAGATTCACATTCTCGGGCTTGGTGACGGTCGGCTCATATTCGACCTTGGGAAGCTGAACCGGAACCGTCTGCAACACGATCGGAACGGCGATGA
>CAYOJN010000008.1:0-26432 GCA_964404245.1 uncultured Sphingosinicella sp.
TTCCTGTTCACCTGGCCCAACAGCCGGATCAGCGTGATGGGCGGCGAGCAGGCGGCAAGCGTTCTCGCAACGGTCCACAAGGATTCAGAAAGCTGGAGCCCGGAAGAAGCCGAAGCCTTCAAGGCGCCGATCCGCCAGCGCTACGAGGATGAGGGCAATCCCTATCATGCGACGGCTCGGCTCTGGGACGACGGGATCATCGATCCGGTCCAGACCCGGGACCTCCTTGGCCTCGCCTTCAGCGCCTGCCTCAACGCCCCGATCGCCGAACGGCCGCAATTCGGCCTGTTCAGAATGTGATGGGGGTCTCGGGCAACAGGAAAGACCCTCTATGATCACCTCACTTCTCATCGCCAATCGGGGCGAGATCGCCTGCCGGGTCATCCGGACGGCCCGGCGGCTGGGGATCCGGACGGTCGCCGTCTATTCGGAGGCCGATTCAAAGGCCCTTCATGTCCGGATGGCGGACGAGGAGATCGCGATCGGCGCTGCGCCGGCGCGGGACTCCTATCTGGTCGGGGAGCGGATCATCGAGGCTGCGCTGGAATCCGGTGTCGAGGCGATCCATCCCGGCTACGGATTCCTGTCGGAGAATGCCGATTTTGCCGAAGCGGTGATCGGTTCAGGGCTGATCTGGGTCGGCCCGGCGCCCGACAGCATCCGGGCAATGGGACTGAAGGACGCCGCCAAGAAGCTCATGGCCGAAGCCGGAGTGCCGGTTACGCCCGGCTATCTGGGGGAGGATCAGTCGCCCGAGCGGCTCCGGGCCGAAGCACAAAGGATCGGCTGGCCGATACTGATCAAGGCGGTTGCGGGCGGCGGCGGCAAGGGCATGCGGCGGGTCAACGCAGCCGGCGAATTCGACGAGATGCTCCAAAGCTGCAAGCGCGAGGCCGCTTCCTCGTTCGGTGACGATCGGGTCCTGATCGAGAAATATGTCGAACGGCCCCGCCATATCGAAGTTCAGGTTTTCGGCGATTCCCATGGCAATGTCGTCCACCTTTTCGAGCGCGACTGTTCGCTCCAGCGGCGCCACCAGAAGGTGATCGAGGAAGCGCCGGCACCGGGCATGGACGAGGAAACCCGAGCCGAAGTGTGTGAAGCTGCGGTGAAGGCAGCCAAAGCCGTCAATTATGTCGGCGCGGGAACCATCGAATTCATCGCCGATGCCTCCGATGGCCTTCGTTCCGACAGGATCTGGTTCATGGAGATGAACACCAGGCTCCAGGTCGAGCATCCGGTCACCGAGGAGATTACGGGCCAGGACCTGGTCGAATGGCAGCTTCGGGTCGCCAGCGGCGAGACACTGCCGATGACCCAGGACTCGCTCGAAATCCATGGTTGGGCGATCGAGGCCCGGCTCTATGCCGAAGACCCGACGACCGGCTTTCTTCCGAGCACCGGCCGGCTCGATCATTTCCGGATCGAACCCGAACCGGAGAGCCGGATCGAGACCGGGGTCGAGGAAGGCGACCAGATTTCTCCTTATTACGACCCGATGATCGCGAAGCTGGTCTGCTGGGGCGAAGATCGCGAGACGGCTTCCGACGATCTGCGCTCGATGTGCAGCTCGGTCGAAGTCTGGCCGGTCAGGACCAATGCCGGTTTCCTTGCGCGGCTGATCGACAGCGAGGCGTTCCGGAGCGGCGCTGTCGAGACCGGCTATATCGCCCGCAATCTCGACGTCCTGACGGAAAGGCCGGAGCCCGAAGGGCTTCATGACGCCGCAACGCTCTATGCGTCCTGGCACTCGAGGGATGTCCCCGGCCCGCTTCGCGGCTTGCGGATGAACGCCGGAAGAGCGGTCACGACAAGGCTTCGTCTGGATGGCGATGAACGCTCTCTCGCCCTCGAACTGGACCCTCCACCCGGCCTTCACGATTATCTGCGCTGGAAGAGCGAAGGCGAAGGTCTCGTCCTCTTCGAGGAGGGCGAGGCCTATCTTCTCACTCCAGCGCTCAGTCGAAGCGGAGTTGGAGCGGCCGGCGGAGCCGACGGATCGATCGTCTCGCCAATGCCGGGGAAGATCATCTCGACATCGGTTCGACAGGGCGAAGAAGTGAAGCAGGGCCAGAAGCTTCTCACCCTGGAGGCGATGAAGATGGAACATAGCCTCACCGCACCCTTCGACGGCGTGGTTACGGAGTTCGAGGCCAAAGAAGGCGCCCAGGTAAGCGAGGGCATGCTTCTGGCCCGGATCGACAAGGTGGAGGAGGCCTGATGCCGGGACGCTATTATGAGCAATGGACCCTTGGAGACCGGATCCGGCACCAGCCGCACCGGACCGTCACCGAAACCGACAATCTCCTGATCTCGGCCCTAACTCACAATCCGCAGCCGCTCCACCTCGACCAGACCTATGCAGAGGCGACCGAATTCGGCCGGATCGTCGTCAACGGCACCTTCACCTTCTCGCTCATGGTCGGGCTGTCGGTCGGCGACACGACGCTTGGAACCCTGGTTGCCAATCTGGGGTACGACAAGGTTCGAATGCCGAAGCCGGTTTTCGTCGGCGACACGCTCCGGGCCGAAAGCGAGGTGATCGCCCTGAAGGACAGCCAGTCGCGTCCCGAAGCCGGAATCGTCACCTTCGAGCATCGGATGTTCAATCAGCGGGACGAACTGGTCTGCACGACCGAGCGGACGGCCCTGATGAAGAGGCAGCCGTGAGGCTTCGATCGCTCCTGTTCGTCCCGGGCGACCGCCCGGACCGGATGGAAAAGGCGCTCGGATGCGGTGCCGATGCGCTCATCCTTGACCTCGAGGATGCAGTTGCGCCAGCGGCCAGGTCCGAAGCCCGCAAAGCCGTTGCCGCCTTTGTCGGGGCCAATCCGGTCGCAAGGCTCTGGGTGAGGATCAATCCCCTGGACAGTCCGGAATCGGACCGCGATTTGCAGGCCATTCTTGGAGCCCGGCCCGACGGCATCGTCCTTCCAAAGGCCGAAGGGGGCGCCTCGGTCGCGGAGCTCAGCCGGCGGCTGACGGAGCGCGGCAATGCGACGGCCCGGATTCTGGCGATCGCGACAGAGACGCCGGCAGCCATTTTCGGGCTCGGCAGCTATGGCGGGCACAAGCGCCTCGCTGCCCTCAGCTGGGGTGCGGAGGATCTTCCGGCAGCGATCGGGGCTTCGACCTCGCGCGAGCAGGACGGAAGTTTCACCCCGCCTTACGAACTCGCCCGTTCATTGTCCCTGTTCGGGGCCGCAGCGGCCGGAGTGGCGCCGATCGAGACCGTCTACCCGGCCTTCCGCGATCTGGAAGGCCTTGCCGCTTATGCCGGTCGGGCCCGGCGGGACGGCTTCGCTGGAATGCTGGCGATCCATCCCGAGCAGGTGCCGATCATCAACCATGCCTTCACTCCAAGCGAGTCCGAGGTGGCCCATGCCCGAGCCGTCGTCGCCGCCTTCGAAGCCAATCCGAAGTCGGGGGCGCTGTCACTCGACGGGCGGATGATCGACCGGCCCCATCTGGTCCAGGCGCAGCGGATCCTGGCAGCTGCCGAAGGCTGAACGGAAGCCTTTCATTCAGGAAGCAGCCATCTGGCCGCCGCTATCAGCGACGATGAAGGGCGGCGTTCTTCCCTAGAGGCGCCGCCCGACGCCTTTTTGCTTCAGACCCGCTCCGCTTCGCCCGGACTGTCGACATGGATGTGCTTGAGCGCCTCGACAAAGGTTCGGCGCCAGGCGAGCACATCTTCCCTCTTCACGCTATCGACCAGGGATTCCCAGCGCCGGACACGTTCGGCCCTCGGCATTTCCAAAGCGTTTCGGATCGCATCGCTCAGCTCATCCTTGCTGTAGGGATTGACGAGCAGAGCCTCCCCCATTTGATGAGCGGCGCCGGCGAAACGGGACAGGATCAGGACTCCGGGATCAGCCGGATCCTGCGAGGCGACGAACTCCTTCGCGACCAGATTCATTCCGTCGCGCAGTGGAGTGATCAGTGCAACGTCCGAGGCCCGGTAGAAGCCGGCCAGGTTCTCGCGCGGATAGCCCTGGTTCACATAGCGGATCGGGACCCAGTCCACTTCCGCAAACTCCCCGTTGATCCGTCCGGAAAGCTCGTCCAGCCGCTCGCGAATGGCTTCATAGGTATGGACCTCTTCGCGCGACGGGGGCGCGATCTGGAGAAAGGAAACCCGCCGGCGCCAGTCGGCATGCTCCTCGAGGAAGCGACGATAGCCCCGGAAGCGCTCCTCGAGCCCCTTGGAATAATCGAGCCGGTCGACTCCGATGATGATCTTCTTGTCGGCAGCACTCTGACGAAGCACCTGGAAGGCTCGCTCCGTCTCATCGCTTGCAAGGGTTTCGTCGAACTCGGCGAAGTCGATCCCGATCGGAAAGGCCGCCGTCTTCACCGTCCGGCCGTCGACGGTGACGGTGCCGTCGGTCGCGACCGTCCCGCCCAGCTCGCGTTCGATATAGTGGTGGAAGCTTTCGAGCCATTCCTCGGTGTGAAATCCGATCAGGTCGTAGGCAAGCATCGCCTTCACCAGCCGCTGGTGAAAGGGGAGAGAGACCATCAGCCGCTGCGGAGGCCAGGGAATGTGGAGGAAGAAACCGATTCGGTTCGTGAGGCCGCGTTGCCTGAGCTGCTGGCCAAGCGGAATGAGATGATAGTCATGGACCCAGATGAGGTCGTCGGGCTCGATCAGCGGCGCAAAGGTGTCGGCAAACCGTTCGTTGACCCGCTCATAGCCCGCGCCGAAGCTTCGGTCATATTCGGCCAGGTCGATCCGGTAGTGAAAGAGCGGCCACAAGGTCCGGTTGGCATAGCCATTATAATATTCGTCGACGTCCTGCTCTTCGAGGTCGACAGTAGCTGTGGTGACGCCTTCCTCCCGCTGAAGGTTGATGTGGCCGGTAAACTCCTCGGTCATCTCCCCCGACCAGCCGAACCACAGGCCTCGATACTCCCGCAATGCGGCGGCGAGCGCGACCGCAAGGCCGCCCTGCGAGCCGTTGGCGCTTCGCGGCTTGGGCGTGGTGACGCGATTGGAGATGACGATCAGTCGGCTCATGTCTGGTAGGGGAAGTCTCCGTTCAGCGGACCGAGGTCCAGGGCCGGGACAACAGCCCCGCACAATTGATCAGACCGACCAGCGAATAAGTCTGCGGATAGTTTCCCCACAGCTCGCCGGTGACGAAATCGCTGTCCTCCGAAAGCAGCCCGGCCGGAGTCAGGCGCTCCAGCATCTTTTCATAGAGTGAGCGCGCTTCTTCTGTCCGGCCAACCAGGTGAAGCGCTTCGATCAGCCAGAAGGTACAGAAATTGAAGGCGGTTTCAGGAAGCCCGAAATCATCCTCATCGGCGTAGCGAAGCATATGCTCGCCGCGCCTCAATTCACGCTCGACGGCATTGAAGGTGTTGACGAACCGTTCGTCGTCGGCGGCGAGGAAGCGCATGTCGATCAGCTGGAGAAGGCTGGCATCGAGCTCGTTGCCACCGAAAGTTGCGGAAAATCGGTTCTCGCCCTCGCACCACGCCTCTTTTTCGATCGTCTCACGGATCGCAGCCGCCCGGTTTCGCCAGAGCTCGGCCCGGTCTTCGAGGCCCAGCCGGTTGGCGATATTCTCGAGCCTGGCGCACGCCGCCCAGCTCATCACCGAGCTATAGGTGTGGACCGAGGTCCGGGTCCGAAATTCCCAAAGGCCCGCATCGGGCTGGTCATGCGCCTCCCAGGCCCGTTCTCCGACCCGCTCGAGGGCGGGAAAATCCTCTACAGTCGACAGGCGATACAGGCGCTCGTCGAAAAAGGCCTGGGTGTTGGACAGGATGACCTGGCCATAGGCATCGTTCTGGACCTGGCTGTAAGCGGCATTGCCGACCCGGACGGGCCCCATTTCACGATAGCCGGCAAGATACCCGGCAACCCCCTCCTCCACCTTCGGTTCTCCCGAAACGGCGTAAAGGGGCTGGATTATTCCTCCCTCCGCCTGGTCGACGATGTTGCGAAGATAAGAGAGATAGTTTTCGAGCACGTCGAGCGCGCCGAGCCGATTGAGCGCCTGGACAGTATAGTAGGCATCGCGGATCCAGCAGTAGCGATAGTCCCAGTTGCGGCCCGAATTCGGCGCCTCCGGAATCGAGGTGGTGAGTGCAGCGACGATCGCCCCCGTTTCCTCGTGCATGCACAATTTGAGGGTGATTGCGGAGCGGATGACGATCCGCTGCCATTCGAGCGGAATGGCAAGTCCTCGGACCCACTCGCGCCAGTGATCCGCGGTCTGGTGAAGCATGGTCGCAAGCACCTGGTTGACCTGCCCGCCAAAGGGCTCGTCCGGACCGAGGAAGAAGTGAAGGCTCCGTTCGAGCCGGAAGCTCCTATTCTCGATCAGGTGGAGGATCGGCGCATCCGTCGTCAGCCGTAGCGGCTGGGGCTTCAGGAGGAAGCGGATATGATTGCTCCCGCTCGTCATGTCTGAATCCTGCTCGCCCCAGTTTCGCGAGGGATTGAGGCTGACCCGGACCCGTGGGGCTCCGGAGACGGGCCTCAGGATACGGGCGAAGGCCACCGGCCGGTACATCCGGCCCGAACGGTAGAATCGCGGGCAGAAATCATAAAGGTCGGCGCTGTTGCCGTCGGCGTCGGTCAGCCTGGTGATCAGGATCGGCGTGTTCTTGAGGTAGCGCGGCTCGGCCGAGACCTGATTTTCGAGGGAGATCCGCCATTCGCCGCGCGGCCGGGTTTCACCGGCCCCGGATCCGGTCGAGGCCGCTGCGTCGCCGTTGGGCTCGAGGAGCGAACAGAAGAGCGGGTCGCCATCGACCCGAGGCTGGCAGCCCCAGACAAAGCCCGCCTGATCGTCGACCAGGACGCTGACCTGGCAATTGCCGATCGGCCAGAGATTGAGACTGGTCATGCGGCTGCGCTCAACCATTCGAAAACCTGCGGGACGCCGCTCAGGCGCCAGCTGGCCGCAGTCCTTCGCATCGGCCCCACGAGGATTCCGGCCCCGCCAAGGGCCGAAGCGGCCTCGAAACCGTCTTCATCCGTCAGATCATCGCCCACGAAAACAGGACGCGCAGCTTCGAAGTCCGGTTCCGTCATGAAAGCACGGATCGCGTCGCCCTTGGTTGCGCCGTCGGGTTTCAGTTCGACGACCATTTTACCCCTCTGGATCTTCATTCCATGCTTTCGGGCCGTCGCTGTCATGAACTCGCCGACCCGCTCCGCCTCGCCGGGCGAGCGCCGGAAATGAAGCGCAAGACCGGCCGGCTTCTCTTCGACCAGCAATCCTTCCGTGCCTGCAGCAAAGGCTCGAACCTCGTCCTTCATCCCCTCGAGGCCGATTGGAACGCTCAACGGCAGGTGGCTGCCGTCGGCGAGGCGGAGTTCGATTCCGTGAGAGCCGGAGCAGGCGATCCCGGCAAAACCGACATGCCTCTCCAGATCCTCGAGCGAGCGTCCGCTGACGATGGCCAGCCGTCCGTCGAGACGGCGCCGGAGGCGGTCGAGAAGGTCCGTCAGTCCGGTCGGAACCCGGATCGCACCGGGGGTGTCGGCAAGCTCGACCAGAGTTCCGTCGAAGTCGAGGAACAAGGCTGCATCGTCGAGCAGGGTCAAGGGCGGCGGCTTCAGGCGGACCATGGCTGGGGCAGGCAATCCGTCTCGGTTCCTCAGCTCACCTGCTCGCCCGGGGACAAGCCCCAGATATGTTCGGTCCGGATATAGCCGCCACGGCCGCGAACGTCGAAATGGCACCAGCCGACATTGCAGCGGGAAATCCTGCCGACGACACCCGGTTCGGCGCGGAATCGGACCGGAGAGTCCGAGGCGCGATCCTGGTGGAGCGCCTGGGGTTCTTCGCCGAGCACCAAGGCGGTACGCGTATCGCTCAGCAGCTGGACCATCATCCAGCCGGTGGTGCCGCCCGGATCCTGGATCTTGCGCCAGTTCTGATAGATTTCGACGACCCGGATCGGGAGATCAGAACGAACATAGAGCCAGGTTGCAGGATAGGTTCTTCCTGGGCCGGTCCGCATCATCGCCCGGCTTGCCGAGATCGAAGCCCAATAGGGTGTTTCGCGAGTCCGCTGTGCCTCGGCCACGCTGGTGGCGGACATTCCCGCTGCAAGGAGCAGGAGGACCGAAAGAGCCTTGAACGACGCCTTCTTCACTGGTCCTCAATAGCCGGTCTGGATGCGTTCGACGAGCTGTTTCACCGTCGGGACGAAGCCATTGGAATAATAAGGATCGGTACGAAAGCGGAAGGCGGAATGACCGGCGAACATGAGATTATCCTCGACCGGCCCGCCATGCGCAATGTCCTGAAGGGTCTTCTGGATGCAGAAGCTACGCGGATCGGCAAGCCTTCCGGTCGAGTTCTTCTCATTGTCCGCCCAGGACGAGAAGGCGCATTGGGACAGGCAGCCCATGCAATCCGCCTGGTCCTTGCGGATCCAGTATTTCTCATCCGGAGTCACGAAGACGAGTGTCTCGTCGGGAGTCTTCAGAGCCTCGGTATAACCCTGGGCGAACCATTCGCGGGCGTGAAGGAGGTCGCCCCTCGTCACCCAGAAATTCTTCTTTCCGGCGACCCCGACGTCCAGCTGGAAGGCATGATCGCCAAGCGCTTCCTTGGTGAACGCGATCTGGCGATGGGAGCGCGACTCCAGCGCCCGGAGGAAGCGATTGCGTACGGCGGAGGAATAGAAACCGGTCGGAGAGAATCGGTGAAGGAGGACGTCGCCATCCTCGAGCGTCATCAGCCGCTGCTTCCATTCCTCCGGAATCGGGCTTTCCCTGGTCAGGAGCGGGCGGGTCCCGAACTGGAAGGCGATCTGCCCGAGTTCGGGATTGTCGATCCAATGCTCCCATTCCTTCAGGTTCCACACTCCGCCGGCCATGACGATCGGAACCTCGTCGGAAATGCCACCGCTTCGCATCGTTTCCCGGAGCGCCTTGACCCGCGGATAGGGGTCCTGAGGGACGAGCGGATCCTCGGCATTGGAAAGGCCATTATGCCCCCCGGCCAGCCAGGGATCCTCATAGACGACGGCGGCGAGCCATTCGGCCGCCTTGGAATAAGCCCGCTTCCAAAGCGCGCTGAACGCCCGCGCCGAGCTGATGATCGGCAGATAATGGACTCCATAGGAGGCGGCGATCTCGCTCAGCTTGTACGGCATGCCCGCGCCGCAGGTGACTCCGGAAACGAGCCCGCGAGTGCGTTCGAGGACGCCATGAAGGACCCTCTGGGCGCCGCCCATTTCCCACAGAACATTGATGTTGATCGCGCCTCGGCCGCTTGCGACGTCATAGGCGCGCTGGACCTGCTGGACCGCTCCGTCGATCGCATATTGAACGAGTTCGTCGTGGCGCTCGCGGCGGGTCAGGGCATGATAGACCTGGGGAATGATCCGTCCTTCGGGATCATAGGAATCGGCGTTGACCGCCGAAATGGTGCCGATCCCGCCGGCGGCAGCCCAGGCGCCGGAACTCATATGATTGGTCGCCGAGACGCCCTTGCCGCCCTCGATCAGGGGCAACACTTCGCGGCCGGCGTAAAGGATCGGGCTAATCCCCTTGAACATCATTCCTCCAAAAATCGAATGCGGAGCCTATAGGAGCATAAATGGTCTCAGGCAAAGCTCATGCGGGGCCCGCCGGCCCCGTCAACGCGCAAGGACGTCCGATCGCTTCACCGTAGAGACGGGCATAAGCGGAAATCATCGTCGACTGGTCAAATTCGGCTCTGGCTTTCAGCCGGTTGGCGGCACCAATGGAGCGACGCAGGTCCTTGCGCTCGGCAAGGCCGTCCAGCGCAGCGGTGAAGGCGGACTCATCCTCCGGCCGAACGATCAGTGGCCGGTTGTCCTCGGCAACGATTGCCGCGACGTCTCCGACTTCGGTCGCGACGGCGGGGAGCCCGGCTGCCATCGCCTCGACCAGCGAGATCGGGAATTGCTCGCTATCGGATGACAAAGTGAAAATGTCGAAATGGCCGATCCACTTGGCCGGATCGGCGAGAAAGCCCGGCATGAGCAGACGATCGGCAATTCCGGCTGAGCGGGCTTCGGCGGCGATCCGCTCGCTTTCCGGTCCGGCGCCGACAATGACCAGTCGAGCGTCCTTCTTCTTCATCGCTGCGAAGGCGCGTACCAGCCGAGGCAGGTTCTTCACTGCCCGAAGCCCGGCGACCGTTCCCACGATCAGCTCACCCGGCCGCCGTTCCAGCCCCGGGATCGAACCCGGCAGCGGCCCCTGAGCGAAGCTGGCGACGTCGACCCCGTTTGGGATCCTTACCAGTTTTCGGGACGAGGCACTCCACGCACGAAGAGCGATCCGCTCCAGCCTGACCGACGGAACGACGAGCCTGAAGGCGCCGCCGAGCCCGATCCTGCGGTAGAGATTGCGCCGGCTCTTCAGGACCTGCGCCTCATCCTCGTTGAAGCCGTCTTCATGATGGATGAGCGGCGGACCGCCAAAAAGCTGGTGGGCCATGACCGCGTCGAAAGCCCCCCAATTATAGGTGAGGACGAGATCGAAACGGCGCATGTAGCGGGCGAGGCGGAACAGCCGAAGCGGCGTCGGAAGCCCCGCAAGGGGCGGTGCATCGGCGGGAAAGTCCGCCGCTATTCCCGGTGCGATCAAGGACCGCGCCTCCAGTCGATCGGGGAGCGCGCTCACGATCGTGTGGCGGGCCGCGACACCGAAAGCGTTGATCAGCCGGACCGAGCGAATCTCCTTGCCGCCGGCAGCGAAAGTGGAATGGGCATGGAGGATTCTGACTGGCCGGTCCATTCCTGCCTTATGGCCGAGAATGACGGAGGGAAACAGGGCTCCGGCCCCAAGGCAATCGCATCGCCCGAATGGGAAAACGGGCTCGAGGATCGAGCCTGAAAGGACCACTTGCGTGGCTTCTCATTCGGCTTCATTCCTTGCTGACAAAAATGAAAGTCGGGAGGGATGAAATGAAGCTTGCCAGGACCTTGCTGTGCGCCTCCGCACTGGGCGCTGCACTGACCTTCGCATCGGGGGCTTCGGCCCAGAAGGTCGACCGGATCGTGGCCTTCGGCGATTCCTATGCCGACGATGGCAATCTGTTCGAGCTGCTCGGTATTCCGAGGCCCGACGTCTACCCCAATGGCAGATTTTCCAACGGCACCAATTTCGTCGACACGATGGCCCGGCTTCTGAACATACCGGTCGACAATTTCGCGATCGGCGGCGCCTTCACGGGCAATGGCAATATCAATGGACCGGGCATTCCCGGCTTCGTCACCGAATATCAGTCCTTCCTTGCCGGGGGCGGCCCAGCCGCTTTTCCAAGGGTCACTGGAAAGTTCGATTCAAACGACCTCGTCGTTGTCTCGATCGGCGGCAATGATGCCCGTGCCTACGAACGAAGCCTGGGCCTCAACCCGACCGCCCAGCAGATTTCCGGCCTGATCGCCGGCGCTCCGGCCCAGGCCAGTGCCCGGGTCGCCGAAGCGACGGCGGGACTGAGCGCCCTCGTCAATGCCGGGGCCAGAAACATCACTTTCCTCGCCGGCGATGTCGGCCGTCTTCCCGAAGTGAGGGGACTTCCTGTTGCTTCGGTCGGAACCGCTTATGCAAGTGCCTTCAACGATGGGATCAAGGCCTCGCTTGCCGGTTTCGCGGATCAGGGGGTGATCGTGAACTATCTCGATCTCAACCTGATCGGCGATGTCATCGAAGGCAATCTGGCGGCCTTCGGACTGACCAGTACCGGCGCCTGCCCGATTGCCTGCGTCACAACCAACCCCGAGCTTCTCGATCGCTACCTCTTCTACGTCGATCAGGTGCACATGACTTCGGCAGGCTTCGCAATCGTCGGTCGCTATGCCGTCCGCCAGCTCGAGGCGCCGCTCCAGCTTGAAGGCCAAAGCGAGGTCGGCCTCCAGGCCGTGACCAGCTTCGGATCAAATCTTGGCGGCCGCCTCGATCTTGCCGATTCGCGCTTCGGTGCAGCCGGTCATGGCCGGGTCGGAATCTTCCTCAGCGGCCACGCGATGAGCACCAATATCGAGGCCGATTCGAACCGGATGAACGGCGAGGTCGATACGAGCGGCCTTTCGGCCGGAGCCGAATATGCCGGCGGCGGAGCGGTTTTCGGCGCAGCGCTCAACTGGTCCCGGGGCGAGTCCGACATTCGTTCGCTTGGCGCCAGGACAAGGGCAAAGGGTTGGCAGGCCGGCCTCTACGGCGGCTGGAGCGGCCCCAGCGGCGCCTTCGTCCAGGCCTATGCAACCTATGGCCAGCTCGATTTCGACATTCATCGCCCGGCCGTCATCGACGACATTGCCGGTGACAGTAATGGCAAGGTGATCGGAGCCGGAGCCAAGGCAGGCTGGCTTTTCGATCTCGTCGGCGCCCGGATCGGCCCGGTCATCGGCCTTCGCTATGCCGAGGCCGATATTGACGGCTATACCGAGGCCGGCGACCCGGTACTCACTCTCAATGTTCGCGACCATGAAGCGAAAAGCCTGGTCGGTCATGCTGGCGTCGAGCTTCGAGGCACTCTGGATGTCGAGGGCCTGTCCGTTCGACCTTTTGCATCGGCGATGGTCGAGCGAGAGTTCGAGGACGATCCAAGGACTGTCCTTTATGCCCTCACCGCCGCTCCGAATATCGTCAATCAATGGGTGATTCAGGGCCGTTCCGACGAGATTTACGGCCGGTTGACCGGTGGGATAAGCTTCGAGCTCGGGCGAACGATCAGTCTTCAGGCGAAGGGAACCGGGACCGTGAGCAGGGATGGCGGCGACGAGCTGGGCGGTTCGCTGGGCCTGAGACTGGGATTCTAGCGCCGGAGGCCGACCGCTTGTCACTCTGCAAAGACGAATAGCTATATTCGTCCCTTTGCCTTCCAGCAGCGCCACCCTAAGTGGCCGCAATGGCGGCCCTCGGGACCATAATCGGCTGGATCGGGCGCAAGGGGTTGCTGTTCCTCCTGCTCGTCGCGGCAATGCTGGCTTATGCGATCTGGTCATCTGGAGACCTCAGGCGCGTAGCCTTGGAAGCCCCGGTCTTTCATCGCGAACAGGCGGAACGGCTCGACGAGGCTGCGTCCACTCTCGAGCAGGCCCGTGACGAGGCCGAGGCCAGGCTTCGATCGGCAGGGCAGGACGCGCAACGAGCGAGCATCGACGCGCTCGAGCGGGAGCTGGCGTCGACCCGGTCCCGCCGGCTCGCACTGATCGAGGCGCAGCGACGGGCCCCGTCAACCTTGTTGAGCGCGGTTCGCCTGGACGTCGACGCCATCGTCGAAAGCCGCCGTCTCGGCCTGGAACTGGCCTTCGTCGACCGCAAGATCGAAGGGTTGCAGATCGCCCTGGAGTCGGCCCGAAGCCCCGATTCACAAAGTCGACTGGCGATTGGCCGCCAGCTTCAGTCCGCAGGCCAAAGGGAAGCCGGAGCCCTTCGAGCCTGGCAGCAGGCGCAGGCGCAATGCAGGTCAGCCCGTCAGGCACTGGTCGAATTTCAGAGCCGTGACTGGCCGAGGCGGCAGGTCCAGCGCCTGCTGGGGGAGCGGAACCGGCGCGTTCGGGCTTATGAGACCAGGTGCGCCGAAGCCGAAGCGAGACGCAATTCCCTGATCGAAATTCGCCAGCGAAGAGTCTGGCTGCAACGGCAAAGCGAGGCACTTGGCGAGCGCACCCAGCAGGCCCGAGCCTGGGTGGATGAGGACCTTCCGCTGGAGATCGGCGACCTTCGCGAGCGCGCCGAACAGGAGCGGCAAAGGGCGAGCCGCTCGATACTGGCCAGGGCCGAGCGGTTCTGGGACCGCTACAGGGTCGGCGACGTCCTGCGCTGGGCAGCCTGGGCGCTGGCGATCATCATCCTCTCTCCCTTTTTGATCCGAACGCTCTGCTACTTCCTTCTTGCTCCGGCTGCGATGAGGCGGCCGCCGATACGGCTTCAGGCACCGGGCGGGAGAGGCCCCGCAATCCCACCCTCGCTGCCTTCTGCGCCTTCCGTCGCAGTCCGACTGTCCGCGGGCGAGGAATTGCTTGTCCGCCAGGATTATCTCCAGAGCTCGGCAGTCGCCGACGACAAGGACACGTTGTGGCTCCTCGACTGGCGGGCGCCTTTTATCAGCCTTGCGAGCGGCCTGGTCTTTCTTACCCGGATCCGCGGCGAGGGCGAGGTGACCACTCTGGCGCCAACCCGCAATCCCTTTGCCGAGATTGCGATCCTGACCTTGCCGGAGGGCGCTGCCTGCGCCATCGCGCCGCGATCGCTGGCCGGAGTCGTCCACCCGATCCGGCGTCCGCTGCGGGTAACGACCCATTGGCGACTCGGTACGCTGAACGCCTGGCTGACGATGCAGCTTCGCCATGTCGTTTTCCACGGGCCAGCGAGGCTGATCGTCAAGGGCGGCCGGGGCGTGCGAGTGGATCGCGCCCGCAGGGGACGTATTTTCGACCAGGATCAACTGGTCGGCTTTTCCGCAGACCTTCAATATTCGGTCGCCCGGACCGAGACGTTCTGGCCCTATTTCCTGGGCCGGGCCTCCTTGCTCAAGGTGATGGTCGATCAGGGCGATGGACTGCTGGTGATCGAGGAGACCCCTATGGCCGGCCGGCGTGGCGGACCTGTTCGCCGCGGCATAGAAGGCATGATCGATGCCGGAATGAAGGCCTTCGGGATCTGAGCCACCTCTTCGCTCCGTCACGGCGCTTCCAAATGACCGGGACAGGCTCTAGTGGGCTGCCATGCTGACATTGAACGACATCATTGTCCGCCTCGGCGGCCGGACGATCCTTGACGGCGCGACCGCGGCTCTTCCGCCGCGCAGCCGGGTGGGGCTTATCGGCCGAAACGGTGCCGGCAAGTCAACCCTGGTCAGGGTGATCGCGGGCCAGATCGAACCTGATAGCGGGAGCGCGGAAATGCCGCGTTCGGCCCGGCTCGGCTATATTGCCCAGGACGCACCTGGGGGTTCGGCAACGCCGTTCGAAACCGTGCTCGCGGCCGATACCGAACGCGCCGACCTGCTCAAGGAGGCCGAGCATGGCAGCGATCCGGAGCGGCTTGGTGAGATTCACGAACGGCTGAACACCATCCAGGCGCATTCGGCGCCGGCTCGGGCGTCGCGGATCCTGGTTGGCCTGGGCTTCGACGAAGCCGCCCAGCACCAGCCGCTGGACAGTTTTTCAGGTGGCTGGCGGATGCGCGTCGCCCTCGCTGCCTTGCTCTTCTCGGAGCCCGACCTGCTCCTGCTCGACGAACCTTCCAACCATCTCGATCTCGAGGCGGTGCTCTGGCTCGAGGAGTTTCTCAAATCCTACCCGGCGACGATTCTGATCGTCAGCCACGAACGCGACTTCCTCAACAACGTCGTCGATCACATCCTTCACCTCGAACGCGGCAAGCTGACCCTTTACCCGGGCGGCTACGACGCCTTCGAACGCCAGCGCGCCGAGCGCCAGGCGCAGCAGGCGGCCGCCCGCGAACGACAGCTCGCCGAGCGGGCCAAGCTCCAGGATTATGTCGCCCGCAACAGCGCCCGGGCCTCGACCGCAAAGCAGGCCCAGTCGAGGGTGAAGGCACTGGCCCGGATGCAGCCGATCGCTGCCCTGGTCGACGATCCCTCGCTGTCGTTCGATTTTCCAAATCCCGACGAATTGCGTCCGCCGTTGATCACCCTGGACGATGTGAGCGTCGGCTATGGCGAAACGCCGATTCTCCAGCGGCTGAACCTGCGGCTCGATCCGGACGATCGGATCGCTCTTCTCGGCCGGAACGGAAACGGCAAGACGACGCTTGCCCGGCTGCTCGCCGCACAGCTCAAGCCGATGGAAGGCGAAATGACCGCGAGCGGAAAGATGCGGGTCGGCTATTTCACCCAATACCAGGTCGAGGAATTACGGAGCGACGACACGCCGCTCGACCATATGAGCCGGATGATGCCGGATTCGAAGCCCGGGGCGGTTCGGGGCCAACTCGGGCGGTTCGGATTTTCCGGCGAGAAAGCGACGACGAAGGTCGGCAGACTGTCGGGCGGCGAGCGCGCTCGGCTGGCCTTGGCCCTGATTACCCGCGATTCGCCTCACATGCTCATCCTCGACGAGCCGACGAACCATCTCGATGTCGACGCTCGCGAGGCCCTCGTCCAGGCGCTCAATGCCTATACCGGGGCAGTGCTGATCATCAGCCACGACCGGCACATGCTGGAAATGACGGCTGACCGCCTGGTCCTGGTCCATGACGGCACCGCCCGCGATTATGAGGGAAGCATCGACGATTATATCCGCTTCGTTCTTGCAGGCGAAGGCAAGGCCCGAACAAAGGCGGAAAAGGTCAATCGCAAGGAAAGCCGGCGCCGGGATGCCGAAGCCCGGGAGAAAGGCGCAGCGCTGCGCAAGCGGGCGAAGGAGTCGGAAGCCGAGATCAGCCGCCTGACCAGTCTGCGGAGCGCGATCGAACGGGCCATGTTCGATCCTTCCGCTGCGGACGGGGCGCTTGGTGGCCTGACGATGACCGAATTGATGAAGCGCCGCGCCGACATCGAACGCCGCCTCGGCGCTGCCGAAAGCGCGTGGCTCGAGGCGAGCGAGGCCCTGGAGTCGATCCAGAGCTGAGGAACCGTCGCTGGCAGACGTGGATCACCCGCCCCTTCGAATTCGGGTGTTTCAGGGATGGGTTCCAGTCGCCGCCACCGGTCCGAACCAGTGAATCCGGTCCTCGCGGAGGGTCAGCCGAAGGACAGAAGCGGCGGCAACGAAGAGAGCGGCAATCACGACGGCGATGGCGATCGCGTCCTGTTCGCGGCCGCCAGCGCTGTAGATCCCGGCCAGGGCCCAGAGAAAAACGAGCGCATACCAGAGATTGCCTCGACCGAACCAGGTGGCTGCGGCTGCGATCAGGCCGCCGACAATGACGACTCCGGCGGCAATCAGTGGCGCGGAGCCGCCGGCGTCAACGCCGTGATATTCAAGAACGGCCGCGATATTCACGATCGAGGCGGCAGTAAGCCATGCGGCAAGGGCGCTCAGGGGAAGAACGACGAGGAAACGCTCTGCGGTCGTAAAACCCGGGCGCCAGAGCGCAAAGCTCCGGTAGACGTGAAGAAGGCAGGCAAGGGTGAACAGGATGATCAGCGCCGATCCGAAATTGAGCGCGATGGACTGGGTATAGAGCGCCCAGGCGGCATTGCCGAGAAAGGCCCCTGCACTCGCCCAGCCAATCCGGGCGAGGAGCGGGTTCGACTTCTGTCCCGGTGCGAGCTGGTAGACGGCGTAGAGAATGGAGCCGGCGAAGAGCGGACCCCAGATCGAAAAGGCCCAGCCCGCGGGCGTGATCGCCGTTCGGGCGTCGTCGGATCGATCGCCGATCGCTTCCCCGATCCCTAGGCTTGGGAGGAAGGTCATCGCCACCTGGAGGATCGCAAAGAAGAGAATTGCGAAGCGCTCCGCGGCGCTTCGCTCACGAGCGGGATCGGCTTGCTGGTCCATGGAACGCAAACCGGACCGGCCCCGGGAGGTTCCCTCGCGGGCCGGAACCGGGTTGCTGGCGGTGGAACGGGCCTCAGCTGGGCCTGGGCCCCTGGCGAGCCGCGGCGCTGCCCTCCTGTTCGAGGATCCGTTCGAGCAGTCGGTCAGTGGCCTGAACCGCTTCCTGTTCCTCGAGCGTCGGAGCATGGCCGACCCGAGGAACGGTGACGCTTTCCATTCCCGGGATCTCGGCCTTCATCCGTTCGACCGTGCCAGGGCCGAGAAGATCGGACAGGGCGCCATGGACGATGAGCGAGGGGCGGCCGGCAAGCGCCCGAAAGGCCGGCCAGGGATCGAAACCGGTCTCGCCGCCCTCGGCCTTGAACGGTTCGGCGATCCGAAGGTCGTAATCAAGGACGATCCGGCCATTCGGCATCAGCCGGCAAAGCCTTTTGGCATGGATCAGCCACTGGTCGAGCGACCAGTCCGGATATCGGCCCGCCTGGGTCTCGGCCAGATAACGGGCGGCATGAAGCCAGGTCGGCCAGTCACGGGCGCGGCCAACATAGGACCGGATGGTCTCGAGCCCTTTTTCTTCAATGACCGGGCCGATATCGTTGAGAAGGGCACCGGCGATCCGGACGGAATCGCGGGACGCGAGAAGGACCGTGACCAGGCCGCCGAGCGAGGTACCGAAGGGAATGAAGCGGGTCAGGCCGAGCGATTGGATCAGGCGTTCGACATCCTCGACATAATGGAGCGGCGTATAGGTCAGCGGATCCCGGGAATATTCGCTTGCGCCCCGGCCCCGAAAGTCGACGCAGACCAGACGCCACTCGCCGGCCAGCCGTTCGGCGACACCCTCGAAGTCGCGGGCATTGCGGGTAAGCCCAGGGAGACAGAGGATGAGCGGACGATCGTCCCGTCCGGCATAGTCGCGATAGTGAAGCCGAAGGCCGTCATTCGACTGCCAGTATCCATCGGTCCATGCGGCCATTGGTCGCCCCCTCTTTCAATCCGCCTTATCGGCAGAAAAGGCGGCAGCGCAAATGCAAGGATCGCAAAGGCCGATCGGGCCGACAGGAACTCCAATGCCTTCGGCGGCTTCTAGCGAGGTGAGCTTCTTGCCCTTCCCTTCCAGATACCGGCCTGATCCGGCGATCCTCTCTCTCGGCGGCGAATTTCACGACGTCGTCCAGCCAGCGGACTTTCCAAGCCATATCCTGCGCTTCCGCAACGATCGCTGGGCTCCATCGGTGGGCCTGGACGGGCTCGCCGACGAGGAATGGATACGCCATTTCGGCCGCTTCGAGCCCTTGCCGGGCAATCTTTCCGACCCGATCGCGCTTCGCTATCACGGCCACCAGTTTCGCGCCTATAATCCGGATCTGGGCGACGGGCGCGGATTCCTGTTCGCCCAGCTTCGCGACCATGAGGCAAGATTGCTCGATCTCGGCACCAAGGGGTCGGGCCAGACCCCCTATAGCCGGTTCGGCGATGGCCGACTGACCCTGAAAGGGGGAGTCCGGGAGGTTCTTGCAACCGAGATGCTGGAGGCGCTCGGAGTGAACACGAGCAAGAGCTTCTCGCTGATCGAGACCGGCGAGGCGCTCGAGCGAGGCGACGAGCCTTCGCCTACCCGTTCGGCGGTGCTGGTCAGGCTCAGTCACTCGCACATCCGGATCGGCACGTTCCAGCGCCTGGCCTATTTCGACAGGAAGGAAGAGCTGGAGCGGCTCACCAGCTACTGCCTCGAACTTTATTTCGGCGAGGAAGGCGGCGAAGGCGCGGCGGCGAGGCTGCTGGCCCGGGTCGTTGAAGGAACCGCCCGGCTCGCCGCTTCCTATATCGCCGCCGGATTCGTCCATGGCGTTCTCAACAGCGACAATATCAACATCACTGCAGAGAGCTTCGATTATGGGCCCTGGCGCTGGACACCCTTCTGGGACGGCCATTTCACCGCTGCCTATTTCGATCAGTTCGGGCTCTACGCCTTCGGCCGCCAGCCCGAAGCCATTCACTGGAACGTCGTTCAACTGGCGAGATCGCTGAGGTCGATCGAGCAGGCCGATGCTCTGACCCCAAGCCTGGATCGTTTCCCCGGGCTGTTCCAGGCCGCGCTAAGGGATTTTCTGTTCGACCGGCTGGGAATCCTTCCCGAGGGGGAGGCGGGGGACCTGGAGCTTGTTGCCGCGATCGAGCAGGCACTGTCGAAGCAGACAGTGACGATCGATCGATTCTTCTTCGACTGGCGGGGCGGGCGACTGCGGGCAGCCTCACCTTCCGATCCAGCCTATGAAAGCGAGGCGTTCGAGCCGTTCCGGGCCCTGATCCGGGAGCGCAAGGCTTCGCCGAACGCGCTCGATCATCCTTATTGGGAGAGCAAGGAGCCCTGCTCGATGTTCATCGACGAGGTGGAAGCGATCTGGTCGCGGATCGACGAGGAAGATGACTGGAGCGCGTTCGAAGCGAAGATCCGGGCCATTCGCGAGATGGGCCAGGCTATTTCACTCCGGAACGATGCCCAGCTCCGGCAAGGCCGGACAAGCCAGGAGGGCTGATGCTTGAAAATTTCACATTCCCCGTCATGAGTGCTCGGCGTGAGTGAAACCCTGACATCGATCGAGCCCGCGACGGGCAAAGTGCTCTGGACCGGCCCGGAAGGCGATCCAGCGGCCGAAGTTGCGGCTGCCCGGTCCGCCTGGTCCGGCTGGGCTGCACGTCCCCTTGCCGTCCGGGTCGAAACGCTGAGGCGCTTCGCCAATATCGCGCGCGCCAAGCTCGAGCCCTTTGCCGACCTCATCGCCCGCGAAACCGGCAAGCCGCTTTGGGAAGCGAAGACCGAAGTGGAGGCCGTTATCGGCAAGGTCGACATTTCGGTATCGGCCTATGCCGACCGGACCGCACAGCGGCGGCTGGAAGGGGCGATGGGCGCGAGGGTCGCGGTTCGTCACAAGCCGCACGGAGTCCTCGCCGTGCTCGGCCCCTATAATTTCCCGGCTCACCTGCCGAACGGCCACATCGTCCCTGCCCTGATCGCCGGCAATGCGGTGGTGTTCAAGCCAAGCGAGAAAACGCCGGCGGTCGGCGAATTTCTCTGCGCCCTCTATCATGAAGCGGGCGTGCCCGAAGGCGTCGTGCGCTGCGTCCAGGGCGGCCCCGCCACGGGCAAGGCCCTGGCCGCCGACCCCGGTCTCGACGGACTCCTCTTCACGGGATCGGCGCGGGCCGGGATCGCTCTTCATCGCCAGTTCGCCGACACTCCGCAAAAGATCCTGGCCCTGGAAATGGGTGGCAACAATCCGCTCGTCCTGTGGGACGTGAAGGATATTCATGCCGCCGCCACCATCGCTGCGCAGTCCGCTTATCTGAGCGCGGGACAACGCTGCACGGCTGCGCGCCGGCTGATCGTTCAGGACGGCCAGCACGACCCAATCATCGAGGCGATCTCGAAGCTGATCGACCGGCTGATCGTCGATCATCCCCATTCCGATCCGGCCCCGTTCATGGGCCCGGTCATCGACAATCGGTCGGCCGACGATCTTCAGGAAGCCTATCTCGACCTGCTCGGCCGGGGCGGCCGGGCGATCAGGCGGCTCGACCGCAAGTCCGACGAGCGGCCATTCCTGACTCCGGCGCTGGTGGATGTCACCGAGGTCGAGCGAAGGCCGGACGTCGAACTTTTCGGACCGCTTCTGCAACTGATCCGGGTACCTGATTTCGATGCAGCGATCGTCGAGGCCAATGCCACGCGTTATGGACTGGCCGCCTCCCTCGTCGGCGGAAGTCCGGAGCTTTACGACCGCTTCTGGGCCAATGTCCGGGCCGGAGTGATCAACTGGAACGGGCCGACCAACGGCGCCCCGTCAAAGGCCCCGTTCGGCGGCATCGGACTGTCGGGGAATCACCGTCCGAGCGCCTATTATGCAGCCGATTACTGTGCCTATCCAGTGACCAGTACCGAGGTCGAGAGCGTTCGGGCAACGATCGGGATCGGCCTTGCCGACCCGACCATAGCCGGAAATCTCGAGGACTGACCGGGGCCGGCCGAAGCCTTTGGCGACTGACCCCGCTTTTGGGAGTCAGTCCGCCAGTCGCTGGCTTGCATAAACATATTCCATCGCGAGCCGGCGTGCGGTTTCGGGGAGGTTGGCGGCAGCGCTGTGGCCGCCTTCCATATTCTCATAATAGAAATAGGGCTGGCCAAGTTCGGCGAGCCTGGCCGCGGCCTTGCGCGCATGGACGGGCGTGACCCGATCATCGGCGGTGGAGGAATGAAGGAAGGGTGCCGGATAGGTTACTCCGGGGCGGAGGCGCTGATAAGGCGAATAGCCAAGGAGCCATTCTCTCTCGACCGGATTTTCGGGATCGCCATATTCGCCGATCCAGGACGAACCGGTGCCGATCAGATGGTATCGAAGCATGTCGAACAGGGGCACCTGGACGATTGCAGCGTTGAACAGGTCCGGACGCTGGGTGATCGCCGTTCCGACAAGAAGCCCTCCCTGGCTTCCACCAATCGCGCCCAGCCGGCGGGGCGAAGTGATCCGCCGGCTGATCAGGTCTTCGGCGACAGCGAGATAATCGTCCCAGGTCCGCTGCTTGTTCTCGCGCTGGGCGGACTGGTGCCAGGAGGGGCCGAACTCGCCACCGCCGCGAAGATTGGCGACGACATAGGCATTGCCCTGTTCGAGCCAGAGCCGGCCAAGGGTCGGGGAATAAGAGGGCACGAGCGAGTTCTGGAAACCGCCATAGCCGTAGAGAAGGGTCGGCGTTGAACCGTCCAGGGCCATCTTGCGGGGACGAACCAGGAAATAGGGAATCCGGGTGCCGTCCTTCGACACGGCTTCCAACTGTTCGACCTGATGGGTGGACGAATCGAAACGCGCGGGAGTGGACTTCAGCCGGTCGACCGCTGCGGTTTCACCGTCATAGAGATAGAGGCTGGTGGGCGTGAGATAATCGGTCACGGTGAACATCGCGCTGTCATCCTCGTCCGAGGCGGCAGCAATGCCGATCGAGGCATTCCGGGGAAGAGCGATGGGCCGGATCTCCCAGCCGCCTTGCCCGAAGTCGAGGGCGAGGGCGCGGCCCCGGACATTGTCGAGGATCGACAGGAGCAAACGGCCCTTCGTCGTCGCCGCGCCGAGCAGGGTCTGCCGATCTTCCGGGGCCCAGACGAGGTCGGGACGGGCAGCAACTGGATCCTCTCCCCATTCGCGAAGATCGAAGGAAATGACCGAGTCGGTGGCGAAAACGGCACCTGACGGGTGCGACCAGGGCTCCTGAAGCCGGGCAACGAGACGTCCGTCGACGATTCCGACCAGGTTCGACCGGCGCGGGAGCGGTAGCTTGACCGGGCCTTCGGGCCTCACGATCGTCACTTCGCTTTCGAAGGTGGTGAGGTAGCGAATGGCGCCGAAACCGTGGACCACGCCCTCCGAATCGCGAAGAACGAGCGGAAAGATTCCGACATCGTCCCTCGTTCCTCGAAACAGTTCCTCGGCCTGCTCGACCGACTGGCCACGGCGAAGGCGCTTGAGGACGAATGGATAGGCTGAACTGGTAAGGCTTCCTTCGCCCCAGTCGCGAGCGACGATCAGGGTGTTCTTGTCGACCCAACTCGCCGACTGCCTCGCTTCGGGAAGATCGAAGCCGCCTTCGACGAAGCTCTTGTCGACGAGATCGAATTCGCGAAGCATCGAGGAATCGCGGCCGCCTTCGGAAAGCTGGACCAGGCAGCGCCTTGCCTCGGGCCCGAGGCAGGTGAGGCCCTGATAGACGAGTGATCTGTTCTCGGCTGCGGCAAGCGAGTCGATGTCGAGCACCGTCTCCCAGTCGGGCGAGGGGCTTCGATAGCTTTCGAGGCTGGTTCGCCGGATGATTCCGCGAACATGGTCCTCGTCCTGCCAGAAATTGTAGAGGCCGTGGGGCCGGATGGTGACGAAGGGGATCCGGTCCCGGGCCTGGAGCGCCTCGAGGGCGGAATCGAAGAAGACCTGATAGCGGCGATCGGCCTCGAAGGCGGCAAGCGTTCGCTCGCTTTCGGCCCTGGCCCAGGCGAGCGAACGCTCACCTTCCACGTCTTCAAGCCAGAGATGGGGATCGTGCGAAGCTCGAGCGGCTGCCGGCTCACGGGCCATGGTCATGGATAAAGCTCCTGCAAGGGCAAGCAGCCCGCCCGACATCCGCACTGGCAACCGCATTTTCCGATACTCCCGAAGATCATGAAATGGCGACGTTCAGCCCCTGGGCTCGGGCAGGTAGCTCTCGTCGATGCTGTCGGAAAAGCGGGTGATCTTGGCCTCGAACTTCAGCTTCACCTTCCCGGTCGAGCCGTGACGCTGCTTGCCGACGATCACTTCGGCGACTCCGTACGCCCGGGCCATTTCCTCCTGCCAGCTCTGGAAGTCGACATGGTCGTCCGAAGGCTGGCGGGCGGCGAGATAATATTCCTCGCGATAGACGAACCAGACCATATCGGCATCCTGCTCGATCGAGCCGGACTCACGAAGGTCGGAAAGCTGGGGCCTCTTATCCTCTCGCTGCTCGACCTGCCTCGACAGCTGGGACAGGGCCAGGACCGGGACATTCAGCTCCTTGGCGAGGGTCTTCAGGCCTCGCGAAATTTCGGAAATCTCCTGCACCCGATTGTCGTTGCCGCCGCGCCCGGTGCCCTGGAGGAGCTGGAGATAATCGACGACGACGAGTCCGATTCCGCGCTGGCGCTTCATCCGGCGCGCCCGGGTCCGAAGCGCGGCGATTGTGAGGCCGGGCGTGTCGTCGATATAGAGCGGCAGGGTTTCGAGCTCGGCCGCGGCACGGGCGAGGTTGCGGAAATCCTGCTGGCTGATCTTGCCCATTCGCAGCGCTTCGGAACTGATGCCGGACTGTTCGGCCAAAATCCGGGTCGCGAGCTGGTCGGCGGACATTTCGAGGCTGAAGAAGGCGACGCCCGAGCCGGCCGACTTCTCGGCAGCGATCCCGTCCTCGAGATCCTGGAGATAGCGTCGGGCCGTGTTGAAGGCGATGTTGGTGGCGAGCGCGGTCTTTCCCATGCCGGGGCGCCCGGCAAGAATGACGAGGTCCGAATTGTGCAGGCCGCCGGTCTTGCTGTTGAGCGAGTCGAGGCCGGTGGTGAGACCCGAAAGGCCCCCACCGCTCGTCAGCGCCTTTTCGGCATTCCTGATCGCTTCCTTCGTGGCTGCAGCGAAGGTCTTGACCGAGCCTTCGCCGCCACCTTCCTCCGCAACCCGATACAGCGCCGACTCGGCGGCCTCGATCTGGCCCTTGGGATCGACCTGGTCGCTGGTATCGAGCGCGCCTTCGACCATTTCGCGGCCAACGCCGACCAGTGCCCGAAGGAGCGCCAGGTCATAGATCTGGTCGGCAAAGTCGCGGGCGCCGATGATCGCCGCGCCGCTTCCGGTAAGCTTGGCCAGATAAGCGGGCCCGCCCACCTCCTTCATCTCCTCGTCGGCCTCGAACAGCGGCCGAAGGGTGACCGGATTGGCGATCATGTTCCTGTCGAGCAGCCGCAATATCTGCTCGTAGATCCGGCCATGGAGGGTTTCGAAGAAATGCTCCGGTCGAAGCTTGAGCTGGATATCCTCGGCAAGACGGTTGTCGATCATCAGGGCGCCGAGAAGGGCGCCTTCAGCCTCGATATTGTGCGGAAGGGACTGGCCGCCGAGATCGGGCGACTCCACCAGAGCGAGTGACTGAACCATCGAAACCTGAACGCTTTCCTGAACTGGGGATTTGGGCCGAACCGTTGAACCGACCCTAGACGCGCCGACTGCTGCGGCAAAGTAGCACAGGCCAAAGGATGGTGGAGGGAATTGTGGACAAGATGGTCGTCCCCTTTGCCGGAAGAGCGCGCCTTAGCGGTGGCGACTTGTTGCTGCACCCGCTAACAGCGCCCCATGGGCGAACCTCGGATCATCGACATCGAGCTCGACGAGCGGTCGATCCTGAAGCGAAACGAGGATATCGAGCAGGAACGCAAGATCGCCATCTTCGACCTGCTCGAGAAGAATCATTTCGAGCCGGAGGGCCTGGAAGGTCCGTTCCGGGTCAGGCTCCGGGTCGAGGAGGGCCGGCTCGCCATCGAATTGATGGACGAGGACGGCGCAAGGCTCGACACACTCCGGATCGGCCTTGCGCGGTTCAGGCGTCCCGTCCGCGATTATTTCGAGATCTGCAATTCCTATTTCCGGGCGGTTAGGACCGGCCAGGCCAGGGGGCTCGAGGCGATCGACATGGCCCGGCGTGCCTTGCACAACGAGGCGGCCGAACTTCTGATCGAATGTCTCGACGGCAAGGTGAAGGTGGATTTCGATACGGCCCGGCGCCTGTTCACCCTGATCTGCGTTCTTCACATCAAGCAGTCGACGACCGTGGTTGACTCGGGGCCGGCAGGCCCCGCATCCAGTGCAGGATGAAGCCGCTTCCGATCCTTGCCCTGATGCCGTTGCTCACTCTGGCCGCCGCCTGCGCAACGTCGACCGACGTCTATCGCCCGGTGGACAATGTCCATTATTCCGCCCTTGGCGCCGATCCGTTCTGGATGGTCACGATCGGTGACGACCGGATCGTTCTCACGCTCGGCCACGAAGGGGGGCGAGCCGATGGCGCACTCGAGAGCTTCGCCTTTCCGAGAAGCCTGCCGAGGATCACGGACGAGGTTCGAACATGGGAATCGGGCGACGGATCGGGATCGATCATCGTCGAGGCGCGCCGGGGACCCTGCACCGGATCCGGTGGCCGGCAATATGAGGACGAGGTCAGGGTAAGACTGGCCGACAGGAGGCTCAGCGGGTGCGGTGGTCGGCTTCTGGGCGAGGATCAGGGCTGATGCCGATCCTGTCCGACCGCTGGATCCGAGAGCAGGCGCTCGGCAAGGCCATGATCGAACCGTTCGTCGAGGCGCAGAGGCGGGAAGGCTGCATCAGCTATGGCCTGTCCTCCTACGGATATGATGCCAGGGTCGCGGACGAGTTCAAGATCTTCACCAATGTCGATTCGGC
>CAYOJN010000009.1:0-24446 GCA_964404245.1 uncultured Sphingosinicella sp.
CTCGAAACGGATGCAGGTCTGGGTGAGATCCTGGAGCGGCTGACGTCGCTCGGGCTCGAGGTCGAAGGCATCGAAAACCCGGCCGAGAAGCTTGAGCCCTTCGTCATCGCCGAAGTCATCAGCGCATCTCCTCACCCGCAGGCCGACAAGCTTCAGGTGCTCATGGTCGATTCCGGCTCCGGCGAGCCGATACAGGTAGTCTGCGGCGCTCCGAATGCGCGGGCCGGTCTCAAGGGCGTGTTCGGTGGGCCAGGCGCCCATGTTCCCGGAAGCGATCTCACCTTGAAGGTTGCCGCCATTCGCGGCGTCGAAAGCCGCGGGATGATGTGCTCCGTTCGCGAACTGCAACTTGGCGACGAGCATGGCGGGATAATCGAGCTTCCGGAAGACGCGCCCGTAGGGTCCAGTTACGCGCAGTGGGCGGGATTGAACGATCCCGTTATCGACATTGCAGTCACTCCGAACCGCCCGGACTGCCTGGGCGTGGCCGGTATTGCCCGCGACCTTGCTGCCGCCGGGCTCGGGACTCTTGCCTCCGCAGCCTCCGACCTCCAGCCGGTCCGATCGGATTTTCCCTCCCCGGTTGCGATCGAGGTCGAGGCGGGATCGGGCTGTGCAGTCTTCGCCGGCCGGGTGTTTCGGAATGTCCGCAACGGGCCCAGCCCGGAATGGCTTCAGCGCCAGCTGATTGCGGTCGGACTTCGTCCGATTTCGGCCCTGGTGGATATTACCAACTTTTTTTCGATCGATCGCGCCCGGCCGCTTCACGTCTATGACGTTTCCCGCCTGGAAGGCACGGTCCGGGCCCGTTCAGGGCGGCCGGGCGATCGCTTCCTTGCCCTTAACGGCAAGGAATATGAAGCGTCGTCCGGTGACTGCGTCATTGCCGACAGCAGCCGGACGCTCGGCTTCGGCGGAGTGATGGGCGGCGAATATAGCGGAGTCACGGAAACCACGAGCGACGTGCTCCTGGAATGCGCCTGGTTCGATCCAGAACGCGTCGGTGAGACCGGCCGTCGCCACGGGATCATCTCCGATGCCCGGTCGAGATTCGAACGTGGAGTCGATCCCGAAAGCGTGATTAGCGGCGTGGAAGCGGCCAGCCGAATGATTCTCGATCTTTGCGGCGGAGAAGCATCCGAGATCATTGTCGCCGGCAAGGGACCGGACTGGAAGCGAAACCTCAACTTTCGCCCGACCCGCACTGCTCGGCTGGGCGGGATCGAGATCAAAGCTGATACCCAGAGGATTATCCTCGAGGCACTGGGCTTCGAGATCGACGCCCCAAGCGAGGGATCGTGGACGGCGACGCCGCCAAGCTGGCGTCCCGATGTGGACGGTGAAGCGGACCTCGTCGAGGAAGTTCTGCGGGTTTTCGGCTATGACGCCATAACGTCGGTGCCGTTGCCGCGTGCGCCGGGGGTTGCGAAACCCACGGCGACTGCTGAGCAGCGGATCGAGCGCAAGCTTCGCCGCACCGCCGCTTCGCGCGGCTTTCACGAAGCCGTCACCTGGAGCTTCATCGCGGAGGCCGAAGCCGAACCCTTCGGTGGATCCGACTGGGTCCTTGCCAATCCTATCAGCGAAGAGCTGAAGGTCATGCGGCCGTCCATTCTTCCCGGGCTGCTCGCGGCCGTTCGCCGCAACATGGCTCGGGGCGCCGAGGGACTTCGCCTGTTCGAACTTGGACGTCGATATCTCGGCGACCGCGAGCATCCGACCCTGGGACTCGTTCTCGCAGGCCGGCGCGAAGAGCGGCATTGGCGCAGTCCAGCCGGGTCGGGATTCGATGCCTTCGATTCCAAGGTCGAAGCCACTGCCCTTCTCGCTGCCGCCGGAGCACCGGTCGAGAGCCTCCAGGTCATGGGTGATGCCTCTGCGGTCTTTCATCCCGGCCGGTCGGGCCGGCTGATGCTGGGCCCGAAGACGATGCTTGCCCAGTTCGGGGAACTTCACCCCCGGGTGACCAGGGTCTTCGGCCTTGAAGGCGCCATTGCCGCGGCCGAAATCTATCTGGACGCAATCCCGCAGAAGCGAGGCAGCGATTCCATGCGAAGCGCCTATTCGCCGCCCGCCTTGCAGGCGGTGAAGCGCGATTTCGCCTTCGTCGTGCCCGAGGAACTGGCTTCGGACAAATTGCTCCGGGCGATCCGGGGGGCCGACAAGCAGGCAATCAGGAATGTCGCCTTGTTCGACGTCTTCACCGGCGAAGGGGTCGGTGACGGTGAAAAGTCGCTCGCGGTGGAGGTAACTCTGCAGCCGGCTGAAAAAAGCTTCACCGATGCCGAGCTGAAGGCAGCTTCGGATCGGATCGTCACCGCCGCTACAAGCCTCGGCGCAAGGCTTCGCGACTGAATGACCGAGGCGATGGTCCGGCAGGCCTTTCGCGAACAGGGCGATTTCTGCGCCCGCCTCGGATCAGCCTTCACTGCGCGCCTGTGCTACGGCCTTTCGGACCGGCTCGACCGCGAGACCGGTCTCGGCCGCCAGGTCCTGGATTGGCCCGGCGATCCGGCGCCGGCCGCCGATAATCTTCCTCTGCGCCTGTGCGGCGCTCTCCACGCGCTTGCACGATCGGGCCGGGAGCCGGCACTCGGCTCCCTCTATCCGCCGGCCGAGGTGAACGAAGAGGCGTTTGCAAAGACCATCCCGGCGGTTCTCGATCGCCATGGGGACTGGCTCGGCCGGTGGCTGGAAAAGCCGCCTCAGACCAATGAAGTGGGGCGTGCAGCAGTCCTGATGAGCGGCCTTCTTGTCGTGGCAGCACGGTTCGGAAAGCCGCTTCATCTACTCGAGCTCGGAGCGAGTGCCGGCCTCAACCTTCAACTCGAACGCTTCTGCCACGATCTGGGCGGTCTCCTGGCGGGAGATCCGGAGTCGCCGGTTCGGCTTAAGCCGCATTGGCAGGGTCCGGCGCCGCCGCGGGCCGAAGTCAGAATCGCCAGCCGGGCCGGCGTCGATATCAGCCCGCTGGATGTCGCGAACGATGGCGATCGGCTGCTTGCCTATGTCTGGCCCGATCAGCTGGAGCGGCTCGAACGGACCCGAATGGCGCTGGCCCTCGCCCGGGACCGGCCGGTCCCTGTCGATGAGGCAGACGCGGCTGACTGGCTCGAGCCGAAACTTGCGGCCGTACCCCCAGCCGGCTCAGTGCGGGTCATCCTTCATTCGATCGCCTTCCAATATTTTCCCAGCGAGACACAGGACCGCGTCAGCCGCTCGATCGCCGGCGCCGGGGCCGGGGCAAGCGAAGAGGATGCGGTTGCCTGGCTTCGATATGAGCTCCTCCCTGGCGACCGGACCGCGAGCCTGTGGCTGAGGACATGGCCCGGCCGGGACCGCCTGCTGGCCAGAGCGCATCCGCATGGGACCGGGGTAGAGTGGCTTTGGAGCGGGGCGAAAAACGATGGACGGGGCGAGGCGATCAGTGGCCCGGCTCGAGGACATTGATGGCTTCATGCACCTTTTTCTCGATCTCGGCTCGGGTCAGGCCCGGAGAAATCGGGGGCATGAAACGCACGGTGATGAGTCCCGGCTTCTTGAGGAACGAGCCTCGCGGCGACAGCCGTCCGCTGTTCAACGCCACAGGCACGACCGATAGACCAAGCGCCCGGTACAAGCCTGCAAAACCCGGCCGAAGCGGCGGAGTCGTTCCCGGCTCCACCCTCGTTCCTTCGGGGAAGATCAGGATCGGCCGCCCTTCGGCGATCGCGTCCTTTGCCGATCGAACCATCTTTCGAAGTTCGGATGCGCCGCCGGCGCGGTCGATCGGAATGACGCCATAGCGCCGAACCACCCATCCCCAGAAAGGGACGGCCGTCAGCTCCTTCTTCAGAACCACTGCCGGCTCCGGAAGCATCAGCAGCATTTCAAGGGTCTCGTACATCGACTGGTGCTTGACCGCGACCAGCGCCGGCCCCTCCGGCCTTACCCCTTCCAGCGCGGGTCGGATGCCGAGAATGAAGCGGGCGCACCAGCGATGGCCAAGCGCCCAGAAACGAGCCCATCTCCTCACTGCCCTGGTCCCGAGCAGGCTCACAGGAAAGGAGAACAGAACCGCGATGGCCGTCCAGCCATAGAAGACCAGGGCGAACAGGGACGAGCGAAGGACGATCATCAGATTCCGACGAGATCCGCTGCCTGCCCGAGCAGATATTTATTATATTCGGTGAAGATCTGGGTGAACGACGGATCGGTCGGCACCGCGTCGATGACGATGTCGATATCCGGGCCTATCCGCTTTCGAAGCTCGTAGCGGGCTCGCGGCATGTGGAGGTCGTTCGTCACCAGCCGGATCGAAGTGAACTTCCTTCGGTCCAGCCATCGGGCCACTTCATCGGCGTTCGACCGGGTGTCGAACGATTCCCTTCCCAGAGTCACGCAGCAATCCAGAAGAGCCTGATCGATCCGATAGGCCTCTGCGAGTTCGACCGGCCTCACCGTTCGATCGACACCCGAAATCAGCATTCGCTCGGCCTGTCCCTGCTCCATCAGGGCAAAGCCCCGTTCGAGCCGACCGCTTCCTCCGGTCAGGACCACAATGCCCTGCGTTCGCTCCTCGCCGGCCGGCTGAGGAAGCATGACGGCAAAGGCCGCATAGCCCAGGACGTAGATCAGGATCATGAAGGCCAGCAATCGGAACAGGAATCGCATCATAACATCCTGCCCAACGCACGAAGGATCGTCAGTCTCGCAACCAGCATCGCCAGGAGGACGCCGATCAGCGGCAGGACGACAAGCAAGGCGGTCGCCTGCAGGGAGAGAGCCGTCGAACCGAGCAATTCCGAGCCCAGGGCCGAAACGCGGTTACCAAGAAGCATCAGAACAAGTGCCGCAAGAGCGAAACCGACGAGGCCGCCGAACAGCGCATCGAGCGCAATCCGTCGCTGGAACAGTCGGGCGACCTGGACGTCGGTCGCCCCCATCAGGTGAAGAATCTCGATCGTCTGACGGTGCGTGTCCAGGGCCGCCCTGGCCGCGAGCACGACGGTCGCCGTGGTTGCACCGCCCATCAGGAGAACCAGGCCCGCGGCCAGCCATTTGAGGGAGTCGATCAGGGAAGCAAGTGGCGCAAGCCATTGCGCGTCCTCGTCGACACGGGCCGCCGGTGCCACCGGTTCCACCGCATTCCGAACGCGCTCGACCGATGAGGAGCCGGCCTGGACCAGTTCGACATCGATCAGTGCCGGTACCGGAAGATCCGTGCCCGACCCGGCGGGACCGATCCAGGGCTCGAGCAGCGACTGGATCTCCTCGTCCGGAACCAGGCGAACGCTTTCCACGTCGGGAAGCGCAGCCAGCGCTTCGGTCGCCGCTGCCGCCTGACGGTCACGAAGCTCGTGATTGGCCTCGACGACCTGGATGGTGATCCGGTTACCGATCTGTTCGTCGAGCCGACCGGCCGCACCGGCGAGCCCAAGACCGGCCGCAGCGGCGAGAACGGTCAGGAACATCATGATCGCGATCACCCAGGGCATCGGACCTGCGAGCCTGCCCTCGGGCAATAGCCCGCGTTCGGCAGCGCCGAACTTGCGTGCCCCCGCTTTCATGCCTCCGGCCGCCTGGGCGGGTGTCGAAGCGCTCCGGTCGGATCGGCGATCTGGCCGCGGTCCAGGCGAAGCATTTCGGCCCTGCCGACTCGCGAAATGAGGTGAAGATCGTGAGTTGCGACGATCACCGTCGTCCCGAGCTTGTTGAGCGAGTCGAACAGATGAAGCAGCCTCTTGGCCATTTCGGGATCGACATTCCCGGTCGGCTCGTCGGCAACCAGCAGTTCGGGCCTGCCGATCACGGCGCGGGCAATGGCGACCCGCTGCTGCTCACCGCCCGAAAGGGTCGCAGGCCGGGCGCTTGCCCGGTCGGCAAGGCCGACCCAGGCCAGCATCTCGTTCACCGGCGCCGTCAGTTCCTTCTCCTCGACGCCAGCAACTCGAAGCGGAAGCGCGACATTGTCGAAGGTGGAAAGGTGAGCGACCAGCCGGAAGTCCTGGAACACGACTCCGATACGGCGACGAAAGCCGGGGAGCCGGGACCGGGGCATGGTGACGATATCCTGCCCGAACAGCCGGATCAGTCCGCGGCTCGGCCGTAGGGCAAGGTAAAGCAGCTTCAGGAGCGAGGTCTTGCCG
Source organism: uncultured Sphingosinicella sp. (assembly GCA_964404245.1). Lineage (GTDB taxonomy): Bacteria > Pseudomonadota > Alphaproteobacteria > Sphingomonadales > Sphingomonadaceae > Allosphingosinicella. The sequence goes on from CAYOJN010000009.1 coordinate 6,129, forward strand.
GCCCCGGACGGCCCGGTGAGGAAGTAGAAGCCGCCTTCCTTCAATGACAGGGTCAGGTCCGAAAGCGTTTCCGCCCCCGTCCCATAGCGAAGGCCGACATTCTCGAACTGAACGATGGATCCGGCTGCGTTCAGAACGCCCTCCCCTCATATCTCCTGCAGCCATGGCATGGTCGCGGCGCCGACGTAAAGCGCGTGTAAAGACGGGCTCTTCCGTCATTTGCTTGCAAGCCCCGCCGCAGCCGTGCTTAGAGTCGCAAAAGAACCCGGTGGGGCCCTTCTATCGATGATCCTATCCTGTCCGTCCTGCGAAACCCGATATGTCGTGCCGGACAGCGCCATCGGGCCAGGCGGGCGGAAGGTTCGCTGCGCCAGCTGTCGGTTCAGCTGGTTTCAGGAGCCCGCTGCACTGGACCTGAAGACCGCCGCAGTGAATGCGCCGCCGCCGGCTCCCGTTTCCCGCCAGGAGGAAGAGCAGCAGCCGGAAGACACTGATCGAAGCGAAAGGGCGGATTTCGCCGGAGCCGCTTCGGCCAGCCCGGCACCATTCGTCCCGGCGCGCGAAGCCTATACCCATGAAGAGGATGACGAGGAATATCGTCGTCCGCGCCGCAATCGGACGAGGCTGTTGCTGATCATCGCCAGCATTGCCGCGATCCTGATGGTCGGCGCAATCGTCGCCATTCAGTATTTCGGGCTACCGGCGCTCGGTCAGAGGATCGGGATCCCGGTCCAGGCCGGCCAGTCGCTGGTGTTGACCGGCACCGCTGACCGGCGCTGGCTGGCGAGCGGCAATGAACTGCTCGAGGTCAGGGGCGAAATCAGCAATCCGACCGAGGAGGCCCAGACCGTTCCCCAGATCCGCGCGGAGCTGAAGGATGCACAGGGCCGGGTTGTCTATGGCTGGTCGATTGCTCCGCCGGTGCGGGCCATTCCCCCCGGCGGGCGGGTGAATTTCGACAGTGCAGAACGCGACGTCCCTCGGGGAGGTCGGATCCTCAGCCTGACCTTCGGCCCGATATCCTGAGCACGAGGCCAAGCCGGGCGAACTGAAGCAGGGCGCTGACCAGCATTCCCATCCCGGCCGCCAGAGCGAGCCCGTCACTGCCCCAGCCAAGCCTGACCAGGAGCCAGCCCAGGCTTCCGGTCACGAGGAAGAAGCCGATGATCCCGTTGAGGCTCGCCCAGACCTGTTCACCAAGCGATCGAAGGGCCGAGCCGAACACATATTGAAGGCCGTCGAAGATCACGAACGCGCCCATTATCATGAGCATCGAGGCGGCAAGACCGAGCACCTCGGAATCATTGGAAAAGGGCAGGACGAGCCATCCGGCTCCGAGAACCAGGATCAGGGACGCGATTCCGAGAAGGGTTGCAGCAAGCCCGCCGGCGATCAGGGCCCGCGGCCAGGCGTCGCCAGTCTGCCCGGCGCCAACGGCATTCCCGACCCGAACCCCGGCCGCCGATCCCAGGCCCATGGAAAGGGCGAAGGCGACATTATGGACCGAAAGCATCACCTGGAAGGCCCCTGCCGCCGCATTTCCGAGCTGGGTGGACAGAACCATCAGCCAGGCGAAGCCGGCCAGTTCGAGCGAGGCGCCGATCGCCGGCATCAGGCCGAACCAGGCGAGAGCGGGCAGGCGCCGAAAGGCGGCGAGAAAGGCTTCAGGGGACAGATCGCGGACATGTCGCTGGTCCGCCCTGGGCAATATCCAGATCAGAACCAGCATCGCGGCCGCCCCGAGCCAGGAGATGGTGGCCGTGGCATAGGCTGCGCCGACGGCGCCCAGGGCAGGAAGGCCGAGATGTCCGCCGACCCATGCCCAGGCGAGGAGCCCATTGAGCGGGAGCATTGCAAGATTGACTGCCATCACCCGGCGAGGCCGGCTGATCCCCTCCAGAAAGAAGGAAGAGGCCGCGAGGAAGAACTGGGCCGGAAAGGCGATCGCCATCGCCTGGACGACCGCTGATCCGGGCTCGAGAAGCGACCGTTCGATTCCGAGCAGCGCCAGAAGCGAATAGGACCAGCCGCCGATGAGGGCGACGCTGCCGAGTCCGAGCAGCCCGGCGAGCAGAAGGCCGGAACGCAATATCTCCCCAGTCTCGGCCAGCCGCCCCCCGCCATCCGCGCGTGACGTATAGACAAGGACCCCCGAAAGACCGGCAAAGCCGATCACGACCGAGATGAAGGTAAGGGTTCGGCTTGCAGCGAGCGCTGCCAGTTCGGCGGTCCCATGATGGCCGACGACCACCACGTCGATCAGGTGCATCAGTGTCCAGTTGAGGCTGGTCAGCATGATCGGCCAGGCGAGACGGAGAATCCGCCTCGCTTCCTGGATCACATCTGAGCGGTTGTGGCGCATCGCGAGCGCCGATAGACGTTCGCCATGCGGATCGGAATACTTACTGGAGGCGGCGACGTGCCCGGCCTCAATGCCTGCATTCGATCGGTCGTTCTCTCGGCCGACGATCTGGGATGGGCGGTGACCGGCTTTCGTCGCGGCTGGGAAGGGGTGATGGCGATCGACCCGGCCGATCCGGCAAGCATCGAGGCAAACAGTCTCGCGCTCAGCCGCGAGCGGGTAAGAGGAATCGATCGCGAAGGCGGGACCATCCTCCACACGTCGAGAAGGGATCCTCGAACAGCGCCCGGAGGCGACCGGACGGGCCATGTGCTCAGCGTCCTCGAATCGCTGGGCATCGATGCGATGATCACTCTGGGCGGAGACGGCACCTTGCGCTTTTCGGCCCATCTCGCCGATCAGGGAGTTCGCGTCATCTCAGTCCCGAAGACGATGGATAATGACGTCTTCGGAACCGATTATTGCATCGGCTTTTCGACCGCGGTCAGCCGCTCCGTCGAAGCCATCAATGCGCTCCGGACCACCGTCCAGAGCCATGAGCGGATCGGCATCGTCGAGCTGTTCGGACGCCGAAGCGGCGAAACCGCCTTGCTTGCCGGCTTCCTTGCCCAGGTCGATCGTACGATCATCGCCGAAGTTCCTGCCGACCTCGACGTCCTTCTCCCGCTCCTGGCCGAGGACAAGGCATCCAATCCGGCCCATTATGCCATGTGCGTCATTTCGGAAGGGGCGAGGATAGAGGGGGAAGGTACGAGCGGGGGGGATATCGGCAAGTCTGCCATCGAGCGGGCCGACACCGGGATCGGCTATCGGCTTGGTCGAGCGATCGGAGAGCGGCTCGGCGACGGCGTCGTCGTTCAGGAACTCGCTTATCTGATGCGCTCGGGCGAGCCGGACGCCATGGACCGGATGGTCGGCTTCGCCTTCGGAGGACTCGCCATCCAGCTGCTCGAGCGCGGTGAAAGGTCGAGAATGGTGACTCTGACGGACGGCAATTATTCGCACGTTCCGGTCGATACTCTCCTTCACGGCACCAAGTCGGTGAACGTCACCGCCCTCTACGACAAGGCGAGCTACCGGGCCCGATTGATGAGGGTCGAAGGAATGCCCATGTTCCTGTACTGAAGCCGTTGCGGTTGTTGCGAACGGCTGCTAGAGGCACCCGCCTGCCACGCCGGCCAACTGGGCCGGCGGTTTCACGAGTGCGGTCGTGGCGGAACTGGTAGACGCGCAGCGTTGAGGTCGCTGTGGCCGAAAGGCCGTGGAAGTTCGAGTCTTCTCGACCGCACCACTTTTTCGGAAAAACCCGGTCTGACCGGGGTATTCGAGACCGGATGAGGCGGGGACCTCCGCCTTGCCCGCCAAGTCGCGCGAGACGACTTCTGGCGGCCATTGACGCCCGCCCCGATGCTGCCCACATGTCAGTCATGAACCCCAGGCAGCTTCCCGAAGACCAGTGGCGCGAGCGGTTGTCCCCGGAGCAATATCACGTGCTCCGCCAGGGCGGCACCGAACGCGCCTTTACCGGCCTCTATTACGACCATCATGACAAGGGCGGGTATCGCTGTGCCGGCTGTGGCGAGTTGCTGTTCGACAGCGACACCAAGTTCGAGAGCGGCAGCGGCTGGCCAAGCTTCACCAGCCCCGCGGCTCGTGAGGCAGTGACCCTGAATCAGGATGTCAGCCACGGAATGGTCCGGACCGAAGTGCGGTGCAGCCGCTGCGACGGTCATCTTGGCCATGTCTTTCCGGACGGCCCGGGTCCCGATGGGCTTCGCTTCTGCATTAATTCGGCGGCCCTCGATTTCGACGCGTCCAGGTAAGCCCCGGTTAAGGCGGCATCGCTTCTTCTTGCAGCGATGAATCCGCGATCCTATCGCTAGCTGACATGGCCAGCGCCGCACCCCGATCCCGCCTTCGGCAGATCCTCGTCTCCGCCTTCAAGGTTGCGGCCTATCTCCTGGTCGTGGCCCTGATTGCCCTGGGCGTCGCCGTGTCGGTGGCGGTCAGCCAGTTGCCTTCTTATCCTGAACTGGTCCGGCGCGACGACCTTGGCCAGATGATCAGGGTTCGGGCAGCGGACGGAAGCGTGATCCATTCGATGGGGCCAAGCTTCGGCGAGTGGCTGAGCTATGAGGAGATCCCGCCGATCATGCGTGACGCCATGGTGGCGGTCGAGGATCGCCGATTCCGGTCCCATCCCGGGGTCGATGCGATCGGGATCGGCCGTGGCCTGTGGGTAAGCGTGAGCGATGGCGGCCGTGTGCGCGGTGTTTCGACGATCACTCAGCAGCTCGCCCGAAACATCTTCCTTACCAACGACCGAAGCTTCGCCCGAAAGGTGCGCGAGGGTATCCTGGCGCTCGCGCTCGAATGGCGTTTTTCAAAGGATCAGATCCTCGAGCTCTACCTGAACCGGGTCTATTTCGGCGGCGGCGCCTATGGAATCGACGCGGCTTCGAGGCGCTTCTTCGGTCACAGCGCCAGCGAACTCAGCATCGGCGAAGCGGCGATCATCGCAGGGCTGGTCAAGGCGCCGTCCAATTATTCCCCGACCGCCGATACCGACGCTGCGAGGGGTCGGGCAGCGGTCGTCCTGGACCTCATGATCCGCAACGAGACGATCAGCGAGGCCCAGGCGGCCTCGGCCAATCCCGAGGAAGTGGAGTTCGTCCAGACCTCGGAGCGCCAGAACAGCACCCGTTATTTCACCGACTGGGTGCTTCCCCAACTCGACATGCTGATCGACGAGACGGTCCAGCCGATCGACGTGTGGACTACTCTCGACCTCGGAATGCAGGCCGCGGCTGACCGCGCCATCAACGCCCATACCCCCGCCGGAGCCCAGGGTGCCCTTGTGTCGCTCGATGCCGACGGAGCGGTCAGGGCGATGATCGGCGGACGCGACTATGTGAGCTCGATCTACAATCGAGCTACCCAGGCGACCCGTCAGCCGGGTTCGGCGTTCAAGCTGTTTGTCTATCTCGCCGCGCTCGAAGCCGGCTATGAACCCGACAGCATCGTTCAGGATACGCCGATCACGATCGGCAACTGGAGCCCCCGAAACGACAATGGCCGCTTCGCTGGAGCCGTAACCCTGCGCCAGGCACTGGCCTATTCGATAAACACCGTCGCCGTCCGGCTTGCCCAGGACGTCGGCACCCGATCCGTTGCCGACATGGCCCAAAGGCTTGGAATCACGACTCGGGTCAACACCAATCCAAGCATGGCGCTCGGCACGTCCGATGTCCGGCTGCTGGACATGACCCGCGCTTATGCCGCCATTGCCCGGGGCGGGGTGGCCGTGGTGCCTTACGGCATCCGCCGGGTCACCACGGCCGACGGTACCCTGCTCTACCAGAATGAGAGCGACGAAACCCGAGTCCTCGTGGCTCCCTGGGTCGCTGCGCAGATGACCGACCTGCTCCAGGGCGTCGTCACCCATGGCACTGGACGGGCCGCCGCACTTGGCCGGCCGACCGCCGGCAAGACCGGGACCACAAGCGCCAACAAGGACGGCTGGTTTGTCGGCTTTTCGAGCGGCCTTACCACCGGAGTCTGGATGGGCCGCGACGATCCACGACGGCTTGCCGGCCTTGCCGGTGGCCGAGCCCCTGCGCAGGCGTTTCGCGATTACATGGCTCGAGCGGTGGCCAGCCGGCCTTCGGAACCCTTCACGACCGAGGTGGCTTCGCCCGACTGGCAGACGGAGCCGGACGAGGAGATCTGGTTCGCACCGCCCGACGATGGCCCGGCCTTTGTCGACGAAGACGGCAATCCCCTCAATTCGCCGTCGGAGCCGCGCCCGGAAGAAATGCTGCCCCGAGAAGAGGCGCCGCGCGAGGAGCGGCTCGACCGGTCCTGGCTCGACCGGGTCATCAACCGACCGCGGCCGCCCGCGAGGGAGCCGCCTCCACGCCGGCCGCCTCCGCCGGACTATCGGGATTCGCGTGATCCACCCCCGTCGCGTGATTCAGAGCGGGATCCACGCGGCGACACCTATTGATAGCGGTTCGTTGAGCCGGGGCCGCCGCCCGTGGCTTCAGGCGCGACGGCCGACCCTGTGAAGGACTGCGCCTTCCTTTCTCAGCCACAGCCGCGCCGGGGCGGGATCGGCACCGAACAGTTCCTCGACGAGTCTGTGGAACGCCGGGCCATGATTGAGATGGACGAGATGGGCGACTTCATGGGCGACCGTCGCCCTTCGAACGAAGTCCGGGGCCAGGATGAGCCTCCAGCTGTAGCGAATCGATCCGCTCGAGCTGCAGCTCCCCCAGCGCGAGACCGGATCGCCCACTCCAGTGCGGGCCAGCCTGGCGCCGATCCGTTCGGCGAGCTCCCGGCTTTCCCGGTCAAGCACAGTCCTTGCCTCTGATTTGAGCCAGCGAGCGACCCGAAGATCGAGAGTCTCGGGAGGACCTCCAACGTCCAGCCTGCCAGCCCCTAAACTCACCTGTCTCGGTCCGGCCGGATCCCAGTGAAGTTGAAGGATCTGGCCGCGGAAGGGAAAGCGGGCGCCCGGCTCGAAGGGAATTGCAGGCGCCATGTTCGCAAGCTGGGTCTTCACCCAACCGGACTGTTCTTCTGCCCAGGCCAGGGCGCGGCGCTTCGACATCCGCCAAGGAACGGTGAGAATCAGCCTTGACGTGCGCGGATCGATCCGAAGCCGAAGGCGCCTTGCCTGGGCTGACTCGAGAAGGGTGAGCGGGATCCCCGCTACAAGAACGTCAGAGCTCACGATCGACGATGTGATTTTCAAGATCGCCGGCTTCGTCTTCGCTGACCGTCCAGCCTCGAACCGACATGCCCGCCTCATGCACGGATTCAGGGTCCCCGCTGATCAGGTAATGCCAGTCATGGAGCGGCTGCCCTTCGCTTCTCAGCCGATAGGCGCAGGTCGAGGGAAGCCAGTCCATTCGCGCCAGATTGGCGCGGCTCAGCCGGATGCAGTCCGGGACATAGGCTCGCCGGTCCCGATAGTCGCTGCAACGACAGCTTTGACGGTCGAGCAGTCGGCAGGCGACATTGGTCGGGAAAACCTCGCCGGTTCCCGCGTCCTCGAGCTTGTGCAGGCAGCATTTGCCGCAGCCGTCGCACAAGGCTTCCCATTCCGCGCGGCTGAGTTCGGCGAGCGGACGTTCCCAGAAGCGGGGCCTCAGATCACCCATTTGTCGAGCTCCGAAGCCACGCCGGACGGCCCCTCATCGTGCGGGATGATTGCAATCGGCTCTCCCTTCGGGCCGTAAAGAATGGCGATTCGGCTGTGGTCGACCAGATACTCGCCCCCCGGGGTCGCCGGCGGGTTCAACTGATAGTTGACGCGATAAATGCTGGCGATCTGGGCGATCTCGTCTTCCGTTCCGGTCAGGGCGATCAACCGTGGGTGAAAGGCCTCGGCAAAACGGGCAAGCGCATCCACCGTGTCGCGCCTGGGATCGACGGTAATGAAGAGAGGCTGCACTTTCGCTGCCCGCTCCCCGTCCTCCTGCTCGAAGGCAGTGAGACCCGCCGAGAGCGTCTGGAGATCGATCGGGCAGACATCAGGACAGAAGGAGTAGCCGAAATAGACGAGCCGGTAGCGGCCGGCAAAATCGGTATCGCTGACGCGGCGACCTTCATGGCTGGTCAGGGTGAAGGGTCCCCCCATGGTCGCCCCCGTGAGCGGCGCTTCGACCGTTGCCGCCGGGCCACAGCCAGCAACCAGCAGTGCAGTCAGAAGCGGCAGCAGGAAAGGGAGACGCTTGATCACGCTTTCATTCATGGCAGTGGCAGACTCGCTTTGCTAAAGTGAGTCAAGCAGTGCGGATGAAAGCGGGGAATTTCAAGATCATGGCATCAGGCAGGATAAGGTTGATCGCGGCAGCGATTCTCACCCTCAGCACGGTACCGGCGCTTGCGCAGATGGGCTTCTCCGAAGGGTACAACTTTCTGAAGGCAGTTCGTGAGCGCGACGGCGCCAAGGTGACGGCGGCCGTGACCGATGCAAGCTCCAACATCATCAATACGCGGGACGCGGCGACCGGCGAAAGCGCGCTCCACATCCTGGTTCGCGGCCGCGACCATACCTGGCTCAATTATCTTGTCCGCCGCGGTGCGCGGGTGGACGTGCAGGACAAGGACGGAGTCACTCCGCTTCAACTTGCGTCTCAGATTGGCTGGACCCAGGGCGCCGAACTCCTATTGTCTCGCGGCGCCAATCCCAACCTGGGCAATGCCCGCGGCGAAACGCCGCTCATCCTCGCGGTCCAGCGCCGTGACCTGCCGATGGTTCGTCTGCTGGTCGCCAATCGTGCCGACCCTGATCAGAGCGACATGCTCCAGGGCTATTCTGCCCTTGATTATGCCCGCCGCGACCCGCGCGCAGCCGCGATCCTTCGCGAGCTGGAAACTGGTAACAAGGCGGAAGCGGCCGCCGATTAATCGAGGCCGGCAAGGCCCGGATCGAGACTTCCTGACAGCCTGAGTGCTGCACGACGGGCGAAACGCAGCGTTTCGGCCTTTCGCCGCGCCGGTGCAAGCGGCCGATTTGGCGCCTCGCGAACGATATCGGCATCATAGCGGTCGGCGACGATCAGGCCGGCGCAGTCACTGCCGAGCCCGTCGCCGTCGAACGGCTCCAGCTGGAACCCCGCCGGGACAGCCCAGTAGAAGAGATCACAATAATCGAGGTAATCGCGCCACTTCCTGTCGCCCAGGAGGTCGGCGCGGGATACCTTGATCTCGATGATGGTGAGCAGGCCCTTTCCGTCAATCGCAACCATGTCGGCGCGGCGACCATTTGGCAGCGGCACTTCGCAAAGGGCATAGATCTCCCTTCGAAAGAAAAGACGCGCGATTCCGCGTGCGATGTCCTGCGCTACGAGCGGTGAGTCATCGAGGCAGGAGATCGGGATCGAATCAGCCTTGCTTGCCATCCGCTTTCTCTAACGGGATGAGGCCTGGAATGAAAGGTGAACGCGCCGGGCGAAGGGCTGGCCTCCGACCGTTCAAGAAGGCCCGTCCCCCGGGCAGCAGGGAACGGGCCGATATCGGGTAGGACCCGATAAGCTCAGCGATAGAAGATGTGATTGCCCACTGTCGCGACTCGAGTGTGGCGCCAGCGCGGATTGACATGGCGGGCGTGGAAGAAAAGGGCCTTCGGAGCGGCGCCCTCGGCCAGATCCCTGGTCGCGATCCTGGCGATGGCAACGGCAGTTCGCCAATTGCGCGACGCTTTCGCCGGAGTCGGGATATTGCCTCCACGAACGAAGGAGAACTGGCCACGCTGACGAACAACTCCGCACAGGGTCGAAGCGAAACGACCGGATTCGGCGCGGTTGATGATGACTTCGGCGACGCTCAGCTGACCAGCGAGCGGTTCACCCTTGGACTCAAAATAGACGGCGCGGGCGAGGCATTCGGTCTCCTCGTCCGCAGTCTCGGTGGCCGAATAGTCCTCGACCAGCCGGGCCAGGCTCCGTCCCCTGGGTTCGTCGGCTCGAGCTTCGGTTTCATCGTTCGCGGCTGGAAGGGCCGGCGCAAGCGCGTGTACGGCGACCGGAGCAGGCGCCTGCCCCTGCAGGCCATCCTTTGCGCCTTCATCGACCGAATTGAGGCCGATATCGACCGTGGGAATGGTGACGGCGCCATGCGCCAGATAGGGGATGGAGGCTGTCACCTGAGCTTCCGACGCGACGGTCGGCGCCGCGAACGAGGTGAAAGCGAACAGCGAGAAGGCGGCCACGGCGAGTGCCGGGGCACGATAGGTGCGACGCATTGAGATCCGGTTCTATGCGGTTGGCTCTCGCAGGCAGGCACGCTGGGAAGCGCCGCCCTGATTACCACCCGACTCGCGTGGACACCCGCCTGTAAGGAAAATCGGGCGGCCCCGCTCTTGCGCTTGAAGTGCTGATCCGCGCTAGGCGCGCCAGCCTCGAGCCGTCAACAAACAGAGTTCATTTCAGCGGCGAACCGTTCGCTCGATGCGATATCCAGTTCAATTATCCACAAATCAGGGTCAAACTTTTTGCGCTTTGCAAGGAACCCACCGAGATCCTGTTCGTTTTCAACAGGTTGTAGTGGTTCCAGCCAGGCATAGCGTCCGTCCGACTGCAGAAGACGCTCGAAAAACCGCGGATTTCCGCCTTTTTCGCGAAGAATGATGGCGATTGCCCCGGCCGCCGAATCCCCCCTTGCGATGACGACTCCGAATCCGCCCTGCGACTCGGCGAGGCGCAAAAGGGCCCCGACGAGGATCGAACTTGAAATAATTCCCGCCATCAGTCTGGACGATAGCCCTGGAGACCTGAAAGTGGGATGTGCGATCGCATGAACGTTCCGGTGCCGCGAGCCGCTTCTTCGCCATCAGGCATGACCAGGCGCGTTTCGCCGACGAAGACCCGGCGGCGGCCGCTGATCCAGCGCCCTTCGGCAACCAGCGGCCCCGCGCGCAGCGGGCGGGTGAAAACGAGGTTGAAGGCGGTGGTCAGGAGAAAGCGGTCACTGACCAGCGAGTTGCAGGCATAGAAAGCCGCGTCGTCCATCATCTTGAAGTAGAGCGTTCCGTGAGCGGCGCCGGCAGCATGGAAGTGGGAGGGCTCGACCTCGAACCGGATTCGCGCCAGGCCCGGTTGCGGGATCTCGATCGCTGATCGAAAAATATGGTTGATCGGCGCGGACCGATAGAGCGACTCGAGGGCCCGGAAATGGGCCTCCTGCCCCTCAGGCGGCATCGCGCGCTTCCGCGCCGGCAAGCAGGGCGTAGAGAGCATCCTTGGACCGCGCGCCGCGGAGCTTGGCCAAGGTCGGCCGGTCGCGGAAGGCGCGGCTGACGCTCGCAAGCGCCTTCAGATGCTCCGCCCCGGAATCCGGCGGCGACAGGAGCAGGAAGACGAGATCCACTGGAAGACCGTCGACGGCCTGGAAGTCGATCGGATTTTCGAGCCTCACGAAGAGGCCGATGACCCGTTCGAGGCCTTCGACCTTGCCATGGGGAATGGCGGTGCCGCCGCCGAAGCCGGTCGAACCCAGTTTCTCGCGCTCGTTGATGCAGCTCGCGATCTGCTTCGTAGGAAGACCGGTGAGACGTGACGCGCTGCTGGCCAGCTGCTGGAACAGCCCCTTCTTGTTCGCGACATTGAGGTCGTCTTCGACGGCGTCGATCGACAATATGCTGGAAAGATCGTTCATGAAATAACCCGATCGGGAGCCCAGGGCTCACTCGAGATGGAGGAAAATGGCGGCACCGCCCGAAGATTCAGTGTCGTTGCGGCTCGACCCAGCCGATGGTGCCATCGCCCCGTCGGTACACCATGTTGAAGGTGCCGGTGTTGCTGTTCCTGAACAGAAGCGCGTTGGTGTCGCGAAGGTCGAGCAGCATGACCGCGTCAGGGACCGAAGCGGTGGGAACGTCCACCTTCGTTTCGACGACCACGGGCGGATTGTCGACCGGCTCCTCCTCTTCCTCCTGAGGCGGAGGGGCGAAGACCGTGTAGCCGGCGTCGATCGCTTCTTCGTCTGCCGCTTCGGCATGGGTTGACTGGATGTGCCGATCCTTGAGCCGACGCTTGTAGCGACGAAGCTGCTTTTCGATCCGGTCTGCGGCCTGGTCGAAAGCTGCATGAGCATCATTCGCTGCCCCGCGGCCCTTCAGAATCACTCCTTGCGAGACATGGACAACGATATCGCAGGTGAAACTATGGTCGTAGGGCCCCTTGCCGAAAGTGACCTGCGAGGAAATGGCGCGAGCGAAATATTTCTGAGCGATCCCGCCCAGCCTCGAATCAACATGCGAACGAAGAGCTTCGCCGGTTTCGATCTGATGACCGGACACCCGGATGTCCATTACCTTCTCCACCACTTTCAACTGCGCATGTGGGCGCGCAGAACGCGTAGGTCAATCTCGACCGAGCCGGTTCCAGATCGGATCCTTGATGCTGCTCAGGAAGGCAGAGTGTCGAGCCAGTTCCTCCTCGGTCGGCGAATGGGGCCGTGGCGGCCTGATCGTTGCCACGATCATTTCCGAACCGAAAGTCGGCACGGCCGGCGCAGGCGGCTCCGTCTCGATCACTTCGGCGACAAGGGTAAGATCGATCTGGCGGCCTCCGGTCAGCTCGACATAGACCTGGGCCAGAAGCTGGGCATCAATCAGTGCGCCATGCTTGATCCGAAGCGAACGATCGACCCCGAAGCGGGTGCACAAGGCGTCGAGACTATGCTTGGCGCCTGGAAATTTCTGGCGGGCAAGGACCAGTGTATCGACCATTCTGGACGAGCAGACGGCAGGCCTGCTGCAGCTACCCAATTCGTGATTGATGAAGCTGAAATCGAAGCTGGCATTGTGCGCGATCATCGGCGAGTCGGCGATGAAATCCAGCAGCTCCTCGCAGACATCGTCGAAGGCAGGCTTGTCGGCAAGGAAGCGGTCGGAAAGGCCATGGACGGCCTCGGCCTCGCTCGGCATCGGTCTGCCGGGGTTGAAATAGGAGTGAAAATGGCGGCCGGTTTCGACCCGGTTGATCAGTTCGACGCAGCCGATTTCGACCACCCGGTCGCCGGCTTTCGGATTGAGTCCCGTCGTTTCGGTATCGAAGACGATTTCACGCATTGCGAAGCTATGAATCGGCCGAGCCCGAGAGGCAAGCGATGATGCGTCGAACCGAGGCTCTTGTTTCGTCGAGGGTGCCTCCGGTTGGAATTACGACATGGGCGCGCGAGCGCTTCTGCGAATCCGGGAGTTGGAGAGCGCGGATCCGCTCGAACTTCTCCTCCGTCATCCCTTCCCGGGCGAGAACGCGGTCCTTCTGGATCGCTTCCGGCGCAGACACGACGGCGATCCGGTCAACCCGGTTCCAGCCGCCCTTTTCGAACAGCAGCGGGATATCGAGAACGACCAGCGGCGCCTGGTGATTCGACCGCAGAAAGTCTTCGCGAGCCGCGGCCACTGCTGGATGGATCAGGCCTTCGAGCCGCTTCAGGGCCTCGGTCTCACCCAGCACTCTCTCCGCCAGCGCCGTCCGGTCCACGCCGAGAACGCCGGTAGTCCCGGGAAACTCTGCCTCGATCGCCGTGACGAGGGCGCCTTCGGGGCCCTGCAGCTCGTGGACGATCCGATCGGCGTCGAACACCGGCACGCCTTCATCGGCAAACATCTGAGCGACGGTCGATTTGCCCATTCCGATCGAGCCGGTGAGGCCGAGAACCAGCGTCATGACGCCAGTCTTTCGCGAAGCGCAGCGAAGCCGGACCGGTCGGGAACCGCGGCGAAAAAGCAGGAAAAGGCATAAGCTGCCTGAAGGATCAGCATGGTGAGGCCATCGATCGTTCGAAGACCATGGCGACGCGCAGAAATGAGAAGATCCGTCCTGGCAGGCGAATAGACCATGTCGAAGACAATGGCGGTTGGTGGCAATCTGGCAAGATCGACTTTCAGCGGATCATGGCCCTTCATTCCGAGCGGGGTTGCATTGATAAGGAGGTCGGCAACCGGCATTTCACCCGGCGCAATGATTTCTCCTTCGAGGTCGAACCGATCGAGCAGCGCCGCGGCAGACTCCCGTGATCGGCTGATAAGAACCGTTTGACGAACCCCGAGCCGGCGAAAGGCTTCCAGTGCGGCCGAGGCCCCGCCACCGCTGCCGATAACAGCAGCAAGCCCGAGCTTACTCTCCTGAGTGCCGAGAATTTGCTCGATCGCCAGGCAATCGGTGTTCGATCCGAGCAGTCGTCCGTCCCCCCGGAAGACCGTATTGAAGGCACCCACCCGCCGACTGGTCTCATCGGCTGGCTCGACGAGGTCGAAGGCAAGTCGCTTGAGCGGCATCGTGAGATTGCAGCCCAGCCAGTCCTGGTCGGCTGAACGCGATTTCAGAAACTCGGGCAGGTCGCGCCCGGCGACCCTGGTTGCTCGATACTCCCCTTCGATCCCGAGCGACTCGAGCCAATGACGGTGAATCGCAGGAGAAAGGGAATGTTCGATCGGATCACCGATCACTTCGGCATAAGGTCGCGCCATCAGTCGAGGGCCAGTCCGTGCTCGCGAAGGGCAGCAAGCAGAGGCAGGAGTGGAAGGCCCAATATGGCGAAATGACTGCCCTCGATCGCCTCGAACAACTGCACCCCTGGCCCCTCGATCCGATAGCCGCCGACATTCCATCGGATCGCCTCATATTCGAGGTCGAGATAGTCTTTCAGGAAAGCCTCTCCGAACCGGCGCATCCGCATTCCGACCGTTTCACTGGTGCTCCAGATCCGCTCGCCGTCGCGGATCAATGCTGCACTCGAATGGAGCTGGTGAGTGGTGCCTCGGAGGAGACGAAGCTGCCTTTCTGCATCCTCCCTCGACCTCGGCTTGTTCAAGATACGTCCGTCAGCCGTCTCGAGCACCTGATCGGCACCCAGGACCAATATGTCGGCAGGTGCATCGATGCTCATCGCCTTTCGCTCGGCCAGACCATCGGCAAGCCGACGCGGCCCGTACCCGGAAGCAATCAGGGCTGCTTTCTCTTTCTCCTCGTCCAACCGTGCCGAGACCGTCTCGAACGGAATTGCAGCGGCTTCCAGCAATTGCCGCCTGGCCTCGCTCCTGGAGGCAAGCAAAAGTTTCATTGCGAGGACCGTTCGATGCGTTCCGAACAGAGCTTCACGATGGCCATGGCGGTTTCCTCGATCGATCTGCGGGTGACATCGATCACCGGCCAGCCATGATCGGCAAACAGCCGCCTGGCAAAAGCCAGTTCCGCACTTACCGCATCGGAATCGACATAGTCGGTTTCGGGAGCCTGGTTCAGCGACAGAAGGCGATTGCGCCGGATCTGGATCAGCCGGTCCGGATTGGTGGTCAGGCCGACAATGAGTGGATGGCCAAGCTGGAACAGCGACGGCGGAGGCGGCGATTCCGGGATCAGTGGAATATTGGCCACCTTGTAGCCGCGGTTGGCGAGATAGATGCTGGTCGGTGTCTTCGAGGTTCGCGACACGCCTGCGAGGAGGATATCCGCTTCCTCCCAGCTTTCGGCCATCAACCCGTCATCATGGGCAATGGTGAACTGGATCGCATCGACGCGCGCAAAATATGCGGCATCGAGCACATGCTGGCGACCGGCCCTGCCCTTGGCTTCCTCGCCGCTGATGGCCGCAAGCGCATCGATCACGGGGTCGAGCACCGAGACGGAATGGATTCCCCGCTTCCTGCACTTCTGCTCGAGCTTGCGCCGGATGACCGGATTGACCACCGTATAAAGGACTAGGCCGGGCCTTCGCTCGACATCGTCAAGGACCCGGTCGAGATGACCTTCCGATCGGACCATCGGCCAGGGATGAGACAGCGCATCTACAGTGTCGAACTGGGCAAGGCAGGCCTTGGCGACAATGTCGAGCGTCTCGCCGGTCGAATCCGACAGGAGGTGGAGATGAAGCTGCTTCAAGGCGATCGGTCAGCCTGTGGAAAAGGATGGGGAAATCGCTAGCGGAACCCTGCGCACGACATCAAGGGAAGGATTCGCCCCGAACCCTGCCCAGGATCGTCCACAACTCGATGAACAGGGACGGGGTTGAAGCTCCGGCTTGTGGATCACGGGGATGAGTTGCGCGACTCCGCGGAATCCTGCGCCGCTTCCGAGGTCAAGCTGTTGGCAAAATTTGTGGGAACCAATAAACCCCGTTTTGCCAACCCCTACTACTCTCAACAGACTCTCTTAGATTCTAAATAGATTAAGAGAAGAAAGCGGAGCCCTTTTCCCAATGCCGGCTTCAGCCAAGCCCCTGCTTACCGTCTTGAATGGCGGAAATCCGGGAAAAATCCCGATCTGGATGATGCGTCAGGCTGGCCGCTACCTGCCGGAATATCGCGCCCTGCGCTCGGCGAAGGGGGGTTTCCTCGATCTCGTCTACGATCCCGAGGCTGCGGCCGAAGTCACGATCCAGCCGATCCGCCGGTTCGGTTTCGATGGCGCGATCCTGTTTTCGGATATCCTCATCGTTCCCCATGCACTGGGCCAGGATCTGCGGTTCGAAGCCGGTGAAGGACCGCGGCTCTCGCCGACCCTTGTCGATTCCACCCTGGCCTCGCTCGAGGCGGTTCCGTCCCGATTGCTGCCTATTTATCAGACTGTGGAGAAAGTCCGGGCGGCACTGCCGGAAGAGACCACCTTCCTCGGCTTTGCGGGAAGCCCGTGGACCGTGGCGACCTACATGATTGCCGGCCAGGGTAGCCGCGACCAGTCCGAGGCACGAGGCTTCGCCTATCGGCAGCCTGAAGCCTTCGAAGCGATCATCGAGGCTATCATCGGAACGACCATCGACTATCTTGACGGCCAGATCGAGGCTGGGGTCGAGGTCGTGCAGCTGTTCGACAGCTGGGCCGGAAGCCTTGCTCCCGCTCAGTTCGAACGCTGGGTGATCGAACCCAATGCGCGAATCATCGCCGGCCTCAGGGAGCGCCATCCGGACATTCCGGTCATCGGCTTTCCGAAAGGCGCCGGTGCCAAGCTGCTGGCCTATGCCAGCGAGACCGGTGTCGACGCGATAGGGCTCGACGAGACGGTTGACCCGGTCTGGGCGGCCAGCATGCTCCCGCCCGATCTACCGATTCAGGGCAATCTCGATCCGCTTGCACTGCTCGCCGGCGGCGAGGCGCTTGAAAGCGCGGTCAGGAACATCCTATCTGCCTTTGCGGGGAGACCCCATATCTTCAATCTCGGCCACGGGATCATCAAGGAAACACCGATTGCGCATGTCGAAAGGCTGCTCGAGCTGGTTCGTGATCCTTCCCGGAGGCCGGCTTGATCGGTGAACTGGAAGCGGCGCTGACGACGACCTATCTCTGGCTCAAGGCCGGCCATCTCATTTTCGTGATCTTCTGGATCGCAGGCCTGTTCATGCTGCCGCGTTTCTTCGTCTACCACCAGGAGAGCGACCCGGGGTCGAATGAGGAACGAGCCTGGATCGATCGCGAGCGAAAGCTTCGCCACATCATCCTGACTCCGGCGCTGGCCCTCGCCTGGCTGTTCGGGTTGAGCCTGGCCTGGATCACCGATGCCTTCAGTCAGCCCTGGTTCCACGCCAAGTTCGCGCTCGTCATCGCCCTTTCGGCCTATCATGGCTGGATGGTCGGCTATGGTCGAAAGCTCGCCAGCGGCAGCCGGCCCGTTGGCGGAAGGTCGCTCCGGCTGATGAACGAGATACCGGGAATCGCCGTCGTTTTGATCGTCGTTCTGGTTATCGTCCGCCCGTTTTGACGTCGCCCTTGCTTGACTCGACTCCGGGTGGAGCATAACGGCGCTTGGGTCGTTAGCCTGCCGTCCGAGCGGGTGTTCAAGCGAGACCATCCATCCTTCCGAGAGCGTTCCGCCCGGAATCCGCATCCCATAGAGAATCCTGATGCATCTGAATGATCTGAAGCAGAAAACTCCGGCCGATCTGGTCGCCATGGCCGAAGAACTCGGAGTCGAGGGCGCTTCGACGCTGCGCAAGCAGGAACTGATGTTCTCCATTCTCAAGGTCCGGGCCGAAGGTGGTCACGAGATCATGGGCCAGGGAACGATCGAGGTCCTCCAGGACGGTTTCGGCTTTCTCCGGTCGGCCGATTCCAATTATCTGGCTGGCCCCGACGACATCTATGTTTCGCCCAACCAGGTTCGAAAGTTCGGTCTTCGAACCGGCGATACGGTGGAAGGCGAGATCAGGGGTCCCAAGGATGGCGAGCGCTATTTCTCGCTGGTCCGGGTCTCGCAGGTCAATTTCGACGATCCCGATGCCGTTCGGCACCGGGTCAATTTCGACAATCTCACACCGCTCTATCCGGACGAGAAGCTTACGCTCGACAGTGCCGATCCTACGGTGAAGGACAAGTCGGCGCGGGTGATCGACATCATCTCCCCGCAGGGCAAGGGCCAGCGCGCATTGATCGTCGCTCCGCCGCGAACCGGAAAGACGGTCCTTCTCCAGAACATCGCCCGGGCGATCACCGACAATCATCC
>CAYOJN010000010.1:0-15902 GCA_964404245.1 uncultured Sphingosinicella sp.
AGGTCGACGGCGCCAAGATCCAGCTGATCCGCCAGGCTTCGAACACCGGCCAGCTCTACGGTTCGGTCTCCGCCCGCGACCTCGTCGAGGCGCTTGAGGCGGCCGGCCACAAGGTCGCCAAGAACCAGGTCGTCCTCGACCGTCCGATCAAGACGATCGGAGTCCAGGACGTGAAGATCGCCCTTCACCCGGAAGTGTCTGTGACGGTCAGTGTCAACGTCGCCCGTTCACCGGAAGAAGCCGAGCTTCAGGAAGCGGGCAAGGACGTCATGGCCGAGATGTTCGAAAAGGACGTCGGCGGCTTCACCGAGGAGCGGGTCGAAGGACTCGAGCCTGGCGAAATCCCGTCGGACCGTGACGAAGCTTCGGACACGGCAGGCCCGGACGAAGGCGAAACGGCCGATGGCGAAGCAGCCGAACAGGCCTGACCCTTTCGCCTGATCGAATGAAAAGGCCGCCGGCGCGAGAGCGTCGGCGGCCTTTTTCCATGCCGGGACCCGCTCTAGCGTATGTCGGCCAGCTCGATGCCCTTCGTTTCCCGGGCAAGAAGCGCCGAAACCCCGCTGATCACGCAGGTCACTGCGACATAGAAAGCCACGGGAAGCCAGGAGTCATACGCCCGGTACAGCCACAGGGCGATGATCGGCGCCAGCGAGCCGGCGACGATCGAGGTCAGCTGATAGGCCAGAGAGACCCCCGAATAGCGGATCCGGGTTGGGAAGAGCTCGGTGATAAAGGCGGCCTGAGGCCCGTACATGGCGCTGTGGAGAACGAGCCCGACGATCAGCGCCAGGAAGATGGCGGCATCATTATGGCTTCCAAGCAGGGGAAACAGAGCGAAGCTCCACGCCGCGAGCCCGAGGCCGCCAAAGGCATAGACGTAGCGCCGGCCGATCCGGTCCGACAGGAAAGCGAAGATCGGAATGGCGAAGAACTGGATCGCCGCGCCAACGAGCAAAGCGTTGAGTGCGAGGCTTCGAGTCTCTGACGCCACATCGACGAGATAGGTGAGCGAGAAGACGGTGAGGATATAATAAGAGATATTCTCCCCAACCCTCAGGCCGGAGCCGAGCAGAAGCGCCTTCGGGCGCTCGCGAAGGACGTCCATGGCGGGCAGTTTCGGCGGAACCTTCGAGTCTTCCATCGCCTCTTGGAACAAGGGGCTCTCGCTGACCCGGTTCCGGATGTACCAGCCGACCACGACCAGGACCGCGGAAAGAAGGAAGGGCACTCGCCAGCCCCAGTCGAGGAAATCCTCCTCGGTCTGGATCCCAGCCATCAGCGCAAGGACTCCCGCCGCAAGGAGGCTTCCGGCAGCAACCCCGGCCTGGGGCCAGCTCGTCCAGAAGCCGCGCCGGGCCGAATCGCCATGTTCGGCCGCCATCAGGACCGCGCCGCCCCATTCGCCACCGACCGCGAAGCCCTGGACGAGGCGAAGAGCGATGAGAGCGAGCGGCGCCCAGATCCCGATCTGCCCATAGGTCGGGAGAAGGCCGATGAGGACGGTCGCCACCCCCATCAGGATCAGGCTCAGCATCAACAGGCGCTTGCGCCCGATCCGGTCCCCATAATGGCCGAAGACGATCCCGCCGACCGGCCGGGCGACGAAACCCAGGGCATAGGTGCCGAACGCGAGCAGAGTTCCGGTGAGCGGATCATATTCCGGGAAAAACAGCCGGTTGAAGACCAAAGCTGCAGCCGAGCCATAAAGGAAGAAATCATACCATTCGATCGTGGTCCCGATCAGGCTGGCCATGATGACCCGCCTGAGCGGGGTCTTTTCCATTTTCTCCCCCATGGCGGTTTCCCCCGTCATGTCGCGCAGGTCCACAGACCGTCGATCTTCGTCTGAACCTGGGTCCGGCGGTTGGTCACCGTCGCCCGGGCCGGCCAGGACGACACCTGATCTCCGATATCGACGTCAGTCCTGCGGCCGATGCTGATGCTGATCGACCGGTCCTCGAGGAAGGCGCCGCTTGGCCCAACCGGCGCGGAATGAACGAGGTGGACCGTCTCGTCGCCGATCCGTGCGATCGCATCGCTTCCCCCGGTCGCTACGAGCAAGTCTTCCCCGTTCCGGAAGGCACAGCCGGGCCCGGCGAGCCCGGCTTCGGCGACCTGCGGGGCTTCGATCGGTCGGAGCCGGGCGGTGTCGAGCGATTCCTTCGCGCTTTCGTCCACCTTCGGAGTCGCCAGGCGTTCGATCTGCTCGCGATCGGGGGCCGGCGACTCGGCGCCACCGTCGCTGCAGGAAGCCAGCAAGAGAACCAAGATAGCCCAGATCCGGCTCATCAATATCCCATCAGAGCAAGGACTTCACGGCGACTTCTCTCATCCTTTCTGAACACGCCCATCATCCGGCTCGTGGTCATCATCACTCCTGGGGTCGATACTCCGCGGGCGGTCATGCAGGCATGGCTCGCCTCGATCACGACGGCGACGCCCTGGGGCTCGAGATGCTCCCAGATGCAGTCGGCAACCTGGGCGGTTAGCCGTTCCTGGACCTGGAGCCGGCGGGCGAAGCCATGAAGGACCCGGGCGAGCTTCGAGATCCCGACCACCCGCTGGCCTGGAAGGTAAGCGATCGCCGCCTTGCCGATGATCGGCGCGAGATGATGTTCGCAATGGGACTGGAAAGGAATGTCCCTCAAGAGGACGATCTCGTCATAGCCGCCAACCTCGTCGAAGGTTCGACGCAGATGCAAAGAGGGATCCTCCGCATAGCCCCTGGCATATTCGCGCCAGGCACGCCCGACCCTTGCCGGGGTATCGAGAAGTCCCTCCCGGTCGGGATCGTCCCCGGCCCAGCGGATCAGGGTCCGGACCGCCTCCTGGACCTCGGCCGGAACGGGCAGCTTCGCCGGGGGCGAGACGAGGTCGCCATCCACCTGGTGATCAGTCATGAAGGATCGATACACGGACGGAAGGAGAAGGGAAACCAGTCCGGAAAACGGCCCTGGAACGGGCGCAAGGACGATGGTGACCCCGACAGGATTCGAACCTGTGACCTACTGATTAGGAATCAGTCGCTCTATCCTGCTGAGCTACGGGGCCGCCGCCGGACCATGTATGGTTGGCGACGGATCGACGCAAGCGGAACCCATGGACGCATTGGGCCCGGTGCGCCATGTTCGTGGCCCGCCAGGCAAGGAACGGGCTGACACGGGATTGCAGCGCTAGCCGGGGAGAGGTGTCGATGACGACGCGCACCATCAGGCAGGACGTTCTCAATCGCTGGACCCGCCGCGTCCAGTTCACGGCGGACATCCCCTGCAAACCGGATTCAGGCATGGCCACAAGGCTGGGCCTCGCCGCCCAATGGGGGTTTCGGGAATTTGCCAACCTTCGCGAGGCCGCCTTTAACGGCGCCGACCTGAGCGGAGCCATTCTCAGCGGCGCCGACCTTCACGGCGCAGACCTCAGCAAGGCCGACCTGAGCGATTCAGTCCTCACCGACGCCCAGCTGGTGGGAGCGGACCTGCGCGGAGCGGTCCTTTGTGATTCAGATCTCAGCGACGCCAATCTCAGCGACGCCCTTGTCGAGGGTGCCGACTTCACCAATGCGGACCTGAACGGTGCAGTCCCGAGCGACGCCCCTGTCCTCCCAAAGATTCACCAAACGGTCTATGCGGCTGCCTCGGCGCCCGGTGCCTTCGACATGAACGACTGGGACGAAGGCGGGACGACTCATTGCCGGGCCGGCTGGGTCGTTGCGCTGGCCGGCGAGGACGGTGCCGAACTCGGGCGCCGTATCGGGACAGAAGCTGCGGCTTCGCTCATCTACCTGGCCAGCGACCCGACGCTCGACCGTTTTCCGAACTTCCATTGCGGAAATGACGAAGCCCTGGCCGACATGAAGCGGCAGGCGGATCGGGAAGCGGCTCTCGGCCGAAGCGATCCTGCCGATCGAACACCGGACCGGCCATGATCGGCCTTCCCTGACTCCGGATCAGTGTTCGCTCTTTGGCTCCGGAAGTTCGAAAAGCAAGGGAGCGACCGCTATGCCTTCGCCCAGCAGGGCTTCGGCCTCCGATCGGCTGGCCTGCCCGTATATGGCCCGGGCGTCCGCCTCGCCGAGATGAATGGCGCGGGCCTCGTCGGCGAAGCGCGAACCGACATTCTCGCTCCTTCGAAGCAATTCGCGCTGGGCGGTGGCAAGCGCGGCGAGCATCGCCTTCACCTTTTCCGGCTCGGCCGAAAAATAATCCGACTGTCCTGGCGGTCCGGAGACGGCCGACTGGTTTCCCTTCACCCCGACCCGAGGCGCCATGGGCGCTTTCTCGACCTCCTCCGAGCCGCAGATCGCGCAGGCGACGAGGCCCCGTTCAAGCTGAGAGTCATAGTCCTCGCTGGAACCGAACCAGGCTTCGAAAACATGACCTTGAGGAGCACATCTGAGATCAAAAATGATCATGCCAGGGGATCCGGCGCGGGGATTGGGCGGCGATGGCGGATCGCCGGAAGCCGGCTTCGAACCTCGTCCACCAGGCCGAGGTCGAGTTCGGCGAAGCCCAGTCCGGTTTCGCTTCCGCCCATGTCGAGAAGCACCCGTCCCCACGGATCGACGACCAGGGAATGGCCATAGGTTTCGCGGCCATCTTCATGGCGGCCGACCTGGGCGGCGGCAATTACGAAGACGCCGGCCTCGATCGCCCGGGCTCGGAGAAGGACGTGCCAGTGAGCCTCTCCGGTCGGAACCGTGAATGCGGCGGGAATGCTGAACAAGGTCGCGCCATGATCGCTGAGCGCCGAATAGAGGCCTGCGAAGCGAAGATCGTAGCAGATCGACAGGCCGAGCGGGCCGAGCGGCGTTTCCACCAGGACCGGTCCCTCCCCGGCCCGATACAGAGCCGATTCGCGCCAGCTCTCGCCGGTGGCGAGATCGACATCGAACAGGTGCATCTTGTCGTAGCGGGCGCGGATCCGGCCTTCATCATCGATGACGAAGCCGCGATTGACGAGCCTTCCGTCCTCCGAGCGAAGAGCGAGCGACCCGAGATTGACCCAGATCCCGCTTTCCCGGGCAGCAGCCCGAACCTGGCGAAGGACCTCGTCCTCGTCCTCGGTCCGGAACCGGGGCGCCGATCGCTCCCGGTCGCGGTCGAGAAGGCCGCTCATCTCCGGAGTGAAGAGGACGGTCGCCCCGCCTTCTGCAGCCTCTCGAACCCGGTCGACCAGCTGGGCAGCATTGGCGGCCGGGTCGATCCCGGTCTGCGCCTGGAACAAGGCGATCTTCATTGCGATTCGAGCATCGGGTCGAGCCTGCCCTCCCGGTCGAGACCATGAAGATCGTCGCATCCGCCGACATGGACATCATCGATGAAGATCTGGGGAACGGTCGTCCGGCCATTGGCGCGCTGAATCATCTCGGCCCGCTTCGGACCGCCCATGGTGATGTCATAGTCCTCGAAGTCCGCGCCCTTGCTTTCGAGCAGCCGCTTCGCCCGGGTGCAATAAGGACAGTAGATCTTGGTGTAGATTTCGATGCGCGCCATATCGTCCCCTCTGACAGGCTGGAAGTGTGCAGCGCCGGGCAGCTTGTCAATGATCGCCGGGCAAGATGACCCGGGCCCAGCAGAGCAGGTCGACCCGGGCGGCGCCAGAGCGCTTCAACAGTCGGGCGCAGGCATTGGCGGTCGCCCCGCTGGTATAGACATCGTCGACGATCACCACCCGGCGCCCGCGAACCCGCGCCTGGTGGCGCGGATCGACCCGAAAGGCGCCCGCTACTGCCTGGCGCCGCTGGCTCGGGTTCAGGCCCTTGAGCGGCGGGGTCGGCTTCACCCTCTGGATCAGGTCGGCCCGAAGTTCGAGGCCCGCCGGCCTGGCCAATGCAGAGGCGATCAGGGCCGCCTGATTATAGCCGCGTTTCCAGATCCTCCAGCGATGAAGGGGAACGGGAGCAAGGATCGGGTCTTCGTCCGGATCGAGATGGCGCTTCATGAATCGCGCGAGGGTGACGGCGTGACTGGGCCGGCCGCCATATTTGAGCCGCAGGGCGACCTTGCTCGAGATCTTTCCGTAGGCAACGGCCGCCCGAAGGCGATCGAAATCGGGTGGATCGGCAAGGCAGCGGGCGCACAGGGCGTCCTCTCCCAGGTCGAATTCGAAGGGTTCGGCGCAGGTCCGGCAGCAGGGCGCCGCAAGGAAGGTCAGCTGCGACCAGCAATCGAGGCAGAAGAGGTGAGGCTCCGAGGTGATCGCTCCGCAGCCCGGGCAGCGCGGCGGCAAGGCGAAATCGACCAGCGGGCGGACCAGCTTCAGGGCCAGCGAAGGCGCCAGTTTCCGAACCGGCTGCCCGGCCGGCATTGAAGGCCCGGCCTCGTCAGCCATAGGTTCGGGAGAGGACAAAGGCGGTGACGAAGATGGCCAGGATCGACAGCGGGAGGCCGACCTTCGGATAATCGAGGAACCGGTAATTGCCCGGCCGCATGACGAGCAGATTGTTCTGGTGACCGATCGGGGTGAGGAAATCGCACGACGAACCGATGAGGATTGCGAGCAAGGCCGCGTCGGGGCTGATTTCGAGCGCGTTCGCCGCCTCGACTCCCACCTGGGCCATGACCAGGGCCGTCGCGATATTGTTGAGAAAGATGGTGAGGAGCATCGTGACCCCCACCAGAACCGCGAGCATCACGAACAAAGGCGCTCCAGAGAGGAGCCAGCTCAGGGCTGCGGCGATCGCTCCGCTGCCACCCGCTTCGTCGAAGGCGCGGCCGACCGGGATCATTCCGGCCAGGAGGATCAGGACCGGAATGTCGATCGCCCGATAGGCCTCGTCGGCCGGGATCAGCCGGAACAGGCAGATGGCGAGTGCAGCGGCGATGAAGGAAGCGGTGACCGCGACGCCGAAAACCGCCGAAAGGAGAACGGCGAACGCATAGATGCCGACCACCATCAGGGCCGGCCGGCCGGCCTTGACCGGCGGCGCCTCGCGATCGACCTCAAGAAGGCGGGCGTGCCGGACGAGCTGGGCCACCTCGTCGGGATCGCCGCGGATATAGAGCTGGTCGCCGGCCTCGATCAGGTTGGACTGGAGCGGTCGGCGAAGCCGGGCCGGCCTGGACCCGGCGGCGACGAATTCCACCTTGCCGCCGGTCCGGCCTTCGATCGCTCCATAATCCTGCCCGATCAGTGAGGAGCCGTGGATCACCGACACGTGGGCCGTCACGGTCCCTTCCCGCGGCCCCCCTGTTTCGGCGAAGAGGCCTGCGCCCTTGGCAACCTGCCAGGGATAATCGCGGCTCATCACCAGCAGCCGGTCGTCGTGGAAGAGGAGCGCATCGGAATCGACCTGGGCGCGCTGGCCATCGCGGAGCACGGCAAGGAGGACGCCGCCCGCGTTCCGAAGCGCCTTTCGCATCGAATCGAGCCTCATCTGACCCTGTATGGCCCCCATCGGAAGGCCCAGTTCGAAGGTCATCAGCCGGGTCTGCGCTTCCTCTTCGCTGCCGCTTCGACGAAGCGGGGCGAGCCGCCAGCCGATCGTCATCAGATAGAGGAGTCCGACCAGCGCCAGGGTGCCGGCGGCGGCCGTCATGTCGAACATTGCGAACGGGGTTCCGACCCGGTCTTCCCTGACCGACGAGATGATCAGGTTGGCCGGCGTTCCGATGAGGGTCGTCATCCCGCCCAGGATGGTTGCGAAGGCCAGCGGCATCAGCACCGCGCCGTTGGGAAGCTTGTGTTCGCGAGCGACGGTGAGGGCGATCGGCATGGTGATGGCGAGCGCAGCGATATTGTTCATGAAGGCCGAAAGGACCATCCCCATCAGGAGGACCCCGCCAATCCGGACCGAGACGAATCTCACCTTCGGGACGAACAGGCCGGTCATGGCCTGGGCGGCGCCGGTATATTCCACCGCCCGGCCGACGACGAGAACGGCGGCGACGATCACCACCGCAGGCGAGCCGAAGCCGGCCAGCGCCTCTTCCAGCGAGACCAGGCCGGTAAGCCAGGCGAGGAGAAGGATGATGAGCGCGACGGCGTCCGGACGGATCCGGTCGCTGATGAACAAGGCGAGCGCCAGCAGCATGATCGCCGTGCTGAGGAAAGCCTCGCTCATGCCCGCAGATTACCCCAGTTCGCGATGACCGCCACTCCCCATGCAGAGCCGAACCATTCCACGCCTCGAGGGTTCAGCAAACAGGAAAAGGAGGAGCCCGTGGACGACAGGGACAGGATCAACAAGCAGAGCACCGACGAGATTGGAGACAATCGGGAAGAGTTCGAGATCGAGAGCAACGTTCGCGAGAAGGATCAGGATCCCTCCCCTGCCGATCGCGAGCGCGGCGAGCGATCCGATGCCGAGCCCGAAGGAAGCGCCGGCGGCGCCGGCGGAACGACAAGGCGCTGACCCGCGAGCCCGAACGGCCATTGACAGTCCGGTCGCATCCGCCCATTTCGGCGCCCTCGGCCCGATGGCGGAGTGGTTACGCAGAGGACTGCAAATCCTTGCACGCCGGTTCGATTCCGGCTCGGGCCTCCACTCCCATGTGAAACATTTCGGCGGTGATCGTTCGATGAGGTTGCCGGTCGAAGCCGGACATCCGATCGGTTGTTAGCGGCATCGACCTTCGAAGAACCGGGACGAAAGCTACGCCGGATCGCCGCCTTCGATCGCGGCAGCTGGAAGCCGAACGTGCGCGCGCAGGCCCCCGTCAGGACGACAGCTAAGCCAGACGTCGCCGCCGTGCGCCCGTGCGATTGCGCGAGCGAGAGCCAGCCCCAGACCGACGCCGCCCGTGGCAGGATCCCGTCTCGAGTCTCCGCGCTCGAAAGGCATGAACACGCGCTCCTGCGAATCCTCGGCTAGTCCCGGGCCGTCGTCGTCGACCAGAAGCAGTGCATGGGCTCCTTCGCGGAAGACCTGGCAGCGGGCGCTCCCGGCATATTTCACGGCATTCTCGAGGAGGTTGGAGACGAGCCGGCGAAGAGCTATCGGGTCGGCGTCCACCTGAACGGGCACGGCCTGAGTGACGGTCACATCGGCGCCCGAGTCGGCCCAATCGTCGACCGCGGACTGGACGAGCGCGGCGAATTCGAGCCGCTTCCGCTCGATCCGCTCCTCGCCTCGAACGAAAGCGAGGACGCCACCGATCATCTTATCCATCCGTTCGATATCCAACACGATGCGGTCCCGATGCTCGGGAGGCGCATATTCGGCGCGGAACCGGAGCCGCGTGAGCGGTGTGCGAAGATCGTGGGCGATGGCGGCAAGCAGCTTGGTCCTCTCCTCGACGGCGCCGGCGATTCGCCGCTGCATCTCGGCGAGAGCGCGGGCGGACTTGCGCACCTCCCTCGGCCCCTTCTCCGGGAAGACCGCATCCTTCTCGCCGCGGCCGGCGCGCTCGGCCACGTCGGCGAAAGCTCGGATCGGCGCCACGAGCCGCCGCGTGAACAGCCAGGCCAGCGGAACGAGCACGAGGGCGTTGGCCGCCAGCCAGAGCAGGAGGAAGGTGCCTGGTCCCGGGGAGGCCGACGGCGCCGTCACGATCACCCAGCGGCCGCCCTCCGTTCGAGCGGCGGCGGCGAAATCCTCGAAGGTGGCGTCGGCGCCGCGCGGAAAAGGCGATACCGGCGGCGCCGGCATGGCGACCGGCGGAGAACGGAGGCGCATGATCCATACCCCGCCGGGGACCGGGATGTCGGGCTCGATAAGCACGTTCTCGATGGACATTCCGAGCGTGCGCGCAAGCGTCGTCCGTGCCTGAAGCTCAAGGCGAGAGTCGATCTCCCACCCCGGCGGCGGAGCCTCGTCTATCCTGACCCGCAATGTCTGCCCCTCCCGTTCCACCGGAGCCGAGCGGCGCATGGCCTCGGCGACGTCACCGAAGGTGAAGACCTCGCGCGGGCTCGGCAGGAGCAGCAGCACGTGGAGGGTGATCAGCTGAGCGGCGATGGCGGTCACCACGACGAGCGCGATCGCCTGCGCGAAGAGAGG
Organism: uncultured Sphingosinicella sp.; assembly: GCA_964404245.1. Lineage (GTDB taxonomy): Bacteria > Pseudomonadota > Alphaproteobacteria > Sphingomonadales > Sphingomonadaceae > Allosphingosinicella. The sequence goes on from CAYOJN010000010.1 coordinate 9,944, forward strand.
CGCTCCGCGGCTCAACCGAGTACCGGCCGGACGGCGAACATATAGCCTTCGCTGCGAACAGTGACGATGAGGCCGCCGCCATCCTCCCCGGTGAGCTTCTTTCGAAGCCGGCTGACCTGCACATCGATCGCTCGGTCGTAGACCTCCGCGTCGGGGCCGCGCGCGATATCGAGGAGCTGATCGCGAGTCAGGACGCGCAGCGGGCGCTCGACGAAGGCGGTGAGCAGCCGGAACTCGCCCGATGAGAGTGCAATGGCGACACCGCCGGGAGCGCGCAGCTCGCGACGGCGCGGATCGAAGGACCAGCCGGCGAAATGGTAGCAGCCGCCGCCGGCGGGCTCGGCTTCCTCGCGCCGCCGCAGGACAGCGCGGATCCGTGCCAGCAGCTCGCGGGGGCTGCACGGCTTGGGCAGATAGTCGTCCGCGCCGAGCTCCAGGCCGACGATCCGATCCGTCTCCTCGCCCAGCGCGCTCAGCATGATCACCGGAATTCGGCTTGCGGCGGAAAGCCGGCGGCAGATGGCGAGACCGTCCTCCCCCGGCAGCATCAGGTCCAGGACCACGAGCGCGGGCCGCTCGGCGGCGATCTCCCGGTCCATCTCGGCGCCGTTCGCCGCGCTGGTCACCCGGAAGCCGTGCTGAGCCAGGAAATCCCCGATCAGCTGGCGGATATCTGGATCGTCATCGACCAGCAGGATGAGATCCCCCGGCACTGCGCCCGGCTTTTGCATGTCTGCCTTCTCCGCCGCTTCCATTTCCTCAGTATTTCAGAACTGCAACAATGCGAAATCGACTGAAATTCCGCGGCAACGTCGCTCGCGCACATTCCTCCTCATGAAGGGGAGGACGATATCCATGCTCGAACTCGACGAAGTCAGCCATGTCTATTCGAACGGGACGCGCGCGCTCGACCACGTATCTCTTTCGATACCATGCGGGATGTTCGGTCTGCTGGGCCCGAACGGCGCGGGCAAGTCGACCCTGATGAGGACGGTGGCGACGCTTCAGACGCCGACCGAGGGGACGATCCGCTTCGGCGACATCGACGTGATCGCCGAGCCCGAGCGGCTTCGGCGGATGCTCGGCTATCTGCCGCAGGATTTCGGCGTCTATCCGCGGGTTTCGGCCTATCAGATGCTCGATCATCTGGCGGTGCTGAAGGGCATCGCCTCCGCTGCCGACCGGAAGGCGACCGTCGAGACCCTTCTCCAGCAGACGAACCTGTGGCCGGTCCGGAAGAAGGCGCTCACTTCCTTCTCGGGCGGGATGCGGCAGCGGTTCGGCATCGCCCAGGCGCTCATCGGCAATCCAGGGCTCATCATCGTCGACGAGCCCACCGCCGGCCTGGACCCGGAGGAGCGGAACCGATTCCTCAACCTCCTGGCGGAGATCGGCGAGAATGTGGTGGTCATCCTCTCCACCCACATCGTCGAGGACGTCTCCGACCTCTGCCCGCGGATGGCCGTGATCGCCGATGGCCGGATCCAGCTCGAAGGGGCGCCGATCGAGCTCATCCACGCGACAAGGGGAAGGATCTGGATGAAGGCGATCGACCGCGCGGAAATCGAAGGCTTCAGGGAGCGCCATGCGGTGATCTCGACCCGCCTCCTCGCCGGGAAGAGGATCGTCCACATCCTCTCGGACGCCGATCCCGGCGCCGGCTTCACCCCGGTCGAGGGCGGCCTCGCCGACGTCTATTTCTCGACTCTGGCGCAGTCGCGCCGCGCAGCCTGAGGAGCCTCGACATGCTCGCCCGAATCGCCGCCTTCGAGTTCCGTTATCTGCTCAGGAACCCGCTGCTCTGGATCACCGCTGCGGTCGTGTTCCTCATGCCCTTCGCCTCGCTGGCGGATCTCCTCAATCTCGAAGAGGACGTCCGGGTCTTCAAGAACTCCCCATATGAGGTGATCGGCAAGTATCGAATCATCTCCTGCCTCTTCATGTTCGTGACGACGGTGTTCGTCTCGAACATCGTGCTGCGCGACGACGAGACCGAGTTCGGGCCGATCCTGAGGTCCACCGGAATCCGCAAGTTCGACTATCTGTTCGGACGGTTTCTCGGCGCGCTTGCAATCGTGGCGCTCTGCCTTGTGCTGGTCACGCCCGGCATCTGGCTCGGGTCGCTGGTCGCGGGGGCCGACTCGGCGGGGATCGGCCCGAACCGAATTGGCGACCATCTTTACGCCTATTTCCTGATCGCGCTGCCGAACGTGCTCATCACTGCCTCCATCTTCTTCGCGCTGGCAACGGTCTCCCGCTCGATGATGGGCACCTATCTTGGCCTAATCGCCTTCCTCGGCCTGTACTTCACGCTCCTGAGTGCGCTCGGGAGCCGTCCCGAGCTTGTCCAGAGCTTCGCGATCCTGGAGCCATTTTCGGCTCGTGCGTTCGAGGATGCCACTCGCTACTGGACCACTCCCGAACGCAACACGATGCTCCCCGAGCTCGCGGGGCCGTTGCTCTACAACCGGTTGCTTTGGATCGGCATCTCGATCCTGTTCCTGGCCGTCGCCTATTTCGGTTTCAGTTTCTCGGACCGGGGCAGCTCGCGGCGAAAGCGCAGAAAGCAGAAGATGGCCGACCTGGCGAAGGCGGGAGACTCGGCTTCAATCGCTCTTCCTCAGCCTCTCCCGGCACCTCGGCATGGCGCCAGGACGGCCTGGATTCTTCTTGCGATGCGCGCCCGTTTCGAGATGAAGCAGGTTCTGAAGAGCCCCGCCTTCATTCTCCTCATGGCCTGGGCCATTTTCACGACCCTGTTCGTGCTGATCACTCAGCGGGATCCCGACGGCAGGCCCAGTCACCCGCTCACGGTCACGATCATTCCCGAGCTCGAGGAGATATTCTTCATCATCCCGCTGGTGATCGTCATCATCTATGCGGGCGAACTCGTCTGGCGCGAGCGCGACCGCAGGATTCACGAGATCATCGATGCGGCCCCAATTCCCAACTGGGCCTATGTCGTGCCCAAGACGGGGGCGATCGCGGCCGTGCTCTTCTCCATGTTCGCGCTGAGCGCTGTCACGGCCATCTCGGTCCAGCTCGCGCTCGGCTTCGGGCGGGTGGACGCCGGCACCTATCTCCTCTGGTACGTGCTTCCGATGACGTGGGATGCGATGCTCGTGGCGGCGCTCGCCGTGCTCGTGCAGGCGCTTAGCCCCCACAAATATATCGGCTGGGGCGTCATGGTCCTGTATCTGGCCGCGAACTTCACCGGCTACACGCCGGGTCACAACCTGCTCAACTATGCCGGATCGCCTCCGCTTCCCTTCAGCGACATGGACGGAATCAGCTCCTACTGGGTCGGGCCTTGGGTGTTCCGACTCTATTGGGGGGCCCTCGCCGTCCTGCTCCTGGTCGCTGCGCACCTGCTGTGGCGGCGGGGAACGGAGATCCGGCTGAAGCCGCGGCTGAGGCTGGCCGCCTCACGCCTCAACGGAGTGCCGCGGATCGTCGCCGGCGGCGCACTGCTCACCTTCGCTGCGACCGGCGCCTACGCCTTCTACAATACGAACATCCTCAATCGGTACGAGGGGCCTGAGGCGAACGATCGCTACTGGGCCGGATACGAAAGGAAATATCTGAGATATGCGGGCCTCCCCCAGCCATCCGTTTCCCACGTGAAGCTGAATGTCGCGCTCTACCCGAAGGAGCGCCGGGCAACGGTCAATGGGGCGTATCTGCTCCGCAACCTCACAGATCGACCGATTTCGGACGTTCACCTGCGCAACACCAATCGCGACCTCAAGCTGGTGCGTGCGGGCCTGACCGGCGGCCGACTGGCATATGAGGACCCGAAATACGACTATCGCATCTTCCGGCTGGACCGTCCAATGGGCCCGGGCGAAACCCGAGTCCTGACCTTCGAGACGAAGCGCTGGCATCGTGGCTTCCCGAACGGCCAGCCGAACACAAGGATCGTGGATAACGGAACGTTCCTGAGCAACACCGAGCTCGTACCGGTTGTTGGCGTGCGCACCCAGCCGCTCGTTCAGAACGCCGCGGTTCGACGCGAGTTCGGGCTCGCCGAGGCTGGCCGAGCCAGGCTGAAGGACCTGGAAGCAACGAAGATTCCCGCCGACGAGATGTCGTGGACCACGGCCGACATCACCTTGTCGACTTCGGCAGATCAGACACCCATCGCTCCGGGCAGGAAAGTGTCGGACCGAATCGAAGACGGCCGCCGTGTTTCGCGTTTCGTGTCGGACTCGCCGATCCGCAACGCCTTCGCGGTACAGTCCGGACATTATGCGGAGAGGCACCGCCGGCTCGGCGAGGTCGATCTCGCCATCTATTATCATCCCGCGCACGAATGGAACGTCGACCGGATGCTCGACATGCTGGAGGCGTCCCTCGCCTATTACGAGGACAATTTCGGCCCCTACCAGTTTGCTCAGGCACGGATCATCGAGTTTCCCAGCTACCAGTATAATTTCGCCCAGGCCTTTGCGAACACGATCCCGACCTCGGAATCGATCGGGTTCATCGCCGACCTTCGGTCGCCCGACCATCTCGATTACATTTCCAGCCTGGTGGCGCACGAGATGGCGCACCAATATTGGGGTCACCAGCTGGCGCCGGCGGCGATGGAGGGGAGCCTCCTGCTCGTGGAAACACTGGCCCAATATTCTGCCGTGATGGTGGCGAGGAGCGTCCACGGAGAGGATCAGATCCGGCGGCAGCTGCGTACACAACTCGACAGCTACCTGTCGGGCCGGGCGTGGGAGCAGCTGGAGGAGGTCCCACTCGTCAGGGTCGGAACGCAGAATTACCTCATGTACAACAAGGGGGCGCTCGCCATGTACCTGGTACAGAAGCGGCTGGGCGAGGACGCGGTGAACCGGGCGCTGAGGAGTCTTCTCGACAAGTACAGGTTCAAGGGTGCGCCCTACGCGCGCTCGGTCGATCTAGTGGCGGCGCTGCGCGCTGAGGCGAGGACGCCGGAGGACCAGGCGCTGATTACCGATTTGTTCGAGCGGATCACGCTCCACGACCTCAAGGCGACGAGCCCGGGGGCGAGGCGACTTCCGGACGGCAGATGGGAGGTGACCGTGCCGGTGGAAGCACGGAAATTCTACGCCGATGCCGAGGGCGCCGAGACGGAGGAACCGTTTGCCGAACGGATCGAAATCGGCCTGTTCACCGCCGAGCCCGGCAGCGGCACGTTCGACCAGCGGCACGTCATCCTGATGCAGCGCCAGCCGATCAGATCGGGCCGGCAGGTTCTGAAATTCGTCGTCGACAGGAAACCCCTCTACGCCGGCGTCGACCCCTATAATCTCTACATCGATCGCAACTCGGCCGACAATGTGGCCAGCGTGACAATCCAGTGAGACGGCCCTTCGCCCGGCAACAAACGTCGGCAACCGATCGTGAGATGAATACTCCGCATCAGAACGAATGTCGGGTTACCGGCTCCGTGAATGCATTTTTGATCGTCTAACAATGGCGCTTAGCGGACAGCGGAAGTGGTCGGAAGCCAATCTACGTTTCGATTGGAAGGCAGGAAGGCTTACGGTCTCCGGGTCGCGCCACCCCGCATATTGCCACAGGAATCCGGAGTCCCGCCGAAACGCCTCGGCCCGGTGGACCGAGGCGTCCCTTGGTTCGTCACCGCGCGCGGGTCGGAACAGTAAGAGCGTTACTGGCGATCTCGCCTTATTGGCCCACGCCCTCGCGAATGGCGTCAGCCTCGTTGGCGCCCTGGTCGCGAACGTCTTCGGCCCGGTTCTCAAGCGTCTCTTCGGCCATGTCGTTGGAGGTTTCGTCCGCCCATTCCTCGATCGCGTCGGCCTGGTTTTCGGCCGCCTGCTCGACATTGTCGGCGCGCTGCTCGGTGGGGCTTTCGTTGCACGCGGCGAGAAGCATGAGACTTCCGGCGCCGATCGCTGTTGCCAATGATTTCATTCTATCATCCTCTCTCAAAAAGAAGCGCCCGCCTTGAGACGAGCGCCCGGGA